>DAIBBI010000049.1:0-51796 GCA_027442615.1 Ferrovaceae bacterium
ACCAATTATTTCGTCACCACCGACCAGGGCCGTTTTGTCCTCACCCTGTTTGAAAAGCTGCAACCTGCCGAACTGCCCTATTACCTCAATCTGATGGATCACCTGGCACGACGGGACATTCCCTGCCCGCGGCCGATACCCAACCGGCAAGGGCAGTTTTTTGACCTGTTGTGCGGCAAACCCGCAAGCCTCGTCACGCGCCTCTCGGGTCAATCGCAAATGGCACCCAGCATCATCCATTGCCGTGCTTTTGGCGACCAGGTGGCACGCCTGCACCAGGCCGCGTCTGACTACGCCGCCAACCTGGCCAACCCCCGCGGGCCCTCATGGTGGCTTGCCACGGCAGCCAAAGTCAGGCCATTTCTGGATGCCGCACAAAATGAGCTGCTGACGCGCGAGCTGGTCTTCCAGACTGCGCATCGCTTCGATGCATTGCCGCGCGGGGCCATCCACGCTGATTTGTTCCGGGACAATGTGCTGTTTGATGGCGAACGCGTAGGCGGCGTCATCGACTTCTATTTTGCGGGCACGGATGCCTGGCTGTACGACCTCGCCATTGTCGTCAACGACTGGTGCATGACACCAGAAGCCGTACTGGACCCCCAACGCGTGCAGGCCCTCGTGGGGGCCTACCAGACCCGGCGCACGGTATCGGCCGTGGAACGGGATGCCTGGCCGGTCATGCTGCGCGCCGGCGCACTCCGCTTCTGGCTGTCCCGTTTGTTCGACTTGCACCTGCCCCGCCCGGGCGAGATCATCCATCCTCACGATCCCTCCTGGTTTGAGCGTATCCTGCATCATCACATTGAGAAACCAAGTCCCTGGCCCCTATGACCTCACCCCGCCGCGTCCCCTTCATTCGTGGGTTTTACTGGATTTCCGAAGGTTTCCAGCTGGTCTTTCAAAGCCCCTTTGGCTGGATGAAAGTCATCACGCTGTGGTTTGGCTTCACCCTCCTGTGCAGCATGATCATCGCCATCGGGCCCATCCTGTTTTCGCTGATGCTGCCCATCCTGTTTGCCGGACTGATGGCAGGCTGCAGGGCCATCGAAAACGGCCAGTCCATGACGGCGGGACATCTTTTTGCCGGTTTTCGCAACAAACCGGCCCGCCTCATCACCCTGGGGGGCATCAACGTGCTGGGAGAGCTCATCCTGACCACGATATTGCTGGTCTGGGGAGGACAGCGCATGATTGAACTGCAGACCCTGTCCATGGATGGTACGGGCAATCTGGAACAGTTGCAGTTGCTGGTTTCCGATCTCACACCCATGTTCATCACGCTGGCGATCATTCAGGTGATCCTGCTCATGCTGGGCTGGTTTGCACCGGCGCTCCTGGTGTTCAGCGACATGACCACAAGCCAGGCGCTCTCCCTCAGCGGCAAGGCCTGCCTCATCAACACGCTGCCCTTCCTGGCCTATTCAGTGGGCATGGGCGCACTGCTGATGGCGCTGGTCACCGCAGCGTTTGCCGTACCGGTGCTGGGAATCCTGTTGTTCATGATGGGCATTCCCACCATCATTGCTGCGGTCTATGCCTCGTATCGCGACATCTTCAGCGACGTCATCGACCTCGAAGACAGTCGCTGGACACGGGTGGAGTGAGGGCGCTCAACGCGCCATGATGACGGCGGTATCGCGTGCCATCTGTGAGGCATCCTGAGGCAACTGGAATACGGCGCGCAGGCTGCCGTCTGGGGCTATCAAAAAGAACGAACTGGTGTGGTCTACGCTATAGCTGCTGCCCCCTGGCACCTCGTCCACGTTGCGTACGTAATAAACCCCGAGATCGCGCGTCAACGCCTTGAGCGCCGCATCGCTACCCGTTGCCCCGATGAACGCCGGATTGAAGGCCGGGACATACCGTTTCAGCAGCTCGACACTGTCGCGCGGGGCATCTACCGAAACGAACACCACCCGGGGCGGCGTCGTTTTTTCCTGCAACTGATGCGTCACTTGCGAGAGGAGTGCGAGGCTGGTGGGACAGACATCGGGACAATGCGTATAACCAAACAGCACGAAGGTCCAATGCCCCTGCAGCGTGGCATTGGAAAACTCCCCCTGGGTGGAAGGCAAATGAAATTCGGGCAGCGGACGCCCGTCATCGAGCAGGTTGACCGTAGGGCCCAGCACCGGGGCCGGCCCCCGAAATCCGTGGGACAGCCAGAACGCCCCCGCCAGCAGCAGTAGCACCGCTGCTGCGGTCAATACCAGCAGGGTGCTGCGTTTCACAGGCTGCGGGCGAGCCTGAAACCGATGCTGTGGACACGCACGGAGGGGTCATCCGCACTGCGGCGCACGACGATGAGGTCGGTGGCAGGGTTCTGCCAGGAGCCGCCCCGCACCACGCGCGACAGGCAGGTTTGCGTAAACTGGGGATACGGGTTCTGGGCCCATGCGGTGCCATTGGCCGGCGCTCCCTGCAGGGTGTCGTGGTAACAATCTTCCACCCATTCCCAGACGTTGCCACTCATGTCATACAGCCCCCAGGCGTTGGCCTTCTTGGCCGCCACAGGATGGGTACTGTTGCCGCTGTTCTCTTCATACCAGGCCACCTGGTCGAGGTCGTTGCCGCCGCAATAAGTTGCCAGTGCAGCTGCCTTGCAGCCGTATTCCCATTCGGCCTCAGAGGGCAACCGGTAATGCTTTCCCGTTTTGGCATTCAGACGCAGGATGAAAATCTGCACATCATCCCAGCTGACGTTTTCTACCGGGCATTTGCTGCCACAGTTGACGAACTCGCTGGGGTTGTTGCCCATGATTGCCTGCCATTGACCCTGCGTCACCAGCGTGGTGGCCAGCGCAAAAGGCTTCGAGAAGGTCACCTTATGGGTATCCTTGTCTCCTTCGCCCATCATGAAACTCCCTGCTGGCAGCGCAACCATATCAGGACAATCCGGGCAATCGTGCAGTACACTGGCCGCGTATACCCCGTTCACGATCATCCCGAGTCCCAACCCCGCCAGCAACGCCAACACTCTTAGCATGTTCTCCCCTCCCCTTTTGTAATGTGATTTTCGTGGGTGCCCCAGTGTAGCCCAGCATCGGGGTTTGCTCAATCTCCACGCTTTTGGTACCATGGCTTGCCCACTTGGAGGGGGATTGGTGGGCGTGACTTTGAAAAACACTACAAATCGAGGGGGTTGTAATGGAAGTTAAAGACATTATGGATCAGGGTTTCATGATTATCCCGATCATCCTGTTCGTGGGTGGCATTCTGGCTTCCTGGAATTTGGGCGCCATGGGGCTTGGCCTCGTTGAAAAAAACAGCAAGCAGTAACAAGCGATCCCTAGCCATCAGGCCTTTTATCAAACGGCCTGATGGTGCATTTCAAAGAAATCCTGCCAGGGTGAAACGGTCCACGCAGTGAGGTGGCCTGAAAGTTCTGTGTTTCCTGAAAACGCTGCACCTGATGTGATCTGCCTCCCCATGCCCACCTCTGACAATCGTTCCCTGGTCAAATTCCTGCTGGTTTCCGCGCTGTCCCTGTTCATTGGGGCCATGCATGGCATGTTGCAGGTATTTCCCCCCATTCGCGCCTGGCTCGATTCCATCGGAAGTCCCTACGGTGGGCCGGGACACATGATCGACCCCCTGGCGCATGCCCACATGAACCTGGTGGGTGGCGTGGTCATGCTGGCCATGGGCGTGACGTATTACCTGCTGCCCATTCTGAGCGGCAAAGCCATTTATTCGCAGCGCCTGGTACAGCACTCGTTTTGGTGGATGGCGCTCGGGGTTTACGGCTTTTACATGACGCAGATGGTGTTTGGTTCGTGGGAAGGCTATCTGATGCTCCATGACCGGGTGGCCATGACCGCAGCACACCACTGGTATGGCCCCATCGTGGCCGTGGCGGGCACCTGCATGGCAGTGGGATTCATGGTGTATTTCTCGAACGTCGTCCTGACGTTGGCCACTTCCTCAAGAAACCTCAGCGACCGCCAAGGTTGAGCGGAAAGCGCAAGACCGTTTCCTCGTCGTTGCGCCGAAGCCGTACCTGCAACACGGAGCGTTCGCCTGGCCCCACCAGGGCTGCCCTGCGAAACACACCCTCCCGTCCATCCTGAATGGCCTGTTTCCACGGATCGACATCCGCCGAGCGCACTTCCACGAGGTAATTCCAGCCGGGCTGTCCGTGGCGATCGGTGATGATCACCAGAAATTCGTTCATGCCAGATGCGGGCGGACTTGGCCGGCTTTCCACACGCACCTCCAGCCCCTGCCATTGCTGCGGCGGGCTATCGGGCACGCGATCGCCGCTGCACCCGCCGAGGAAGGCCAGAACCCCGAGCAGGACCAGTGCACGCCTGCGTGCCCCATGGGCCGCGCGCATGTTCAGGAAGGCTCCTGGGTCGGTTTCGCTGAAGATTCGGATGGATGCGCCTCAGGATCAGAATCCAGCCGGCCGGCTGCTGCCGACCCGTACATGCGCACCATGAAATAGACGAAAGAACCGGCACCGCCGATATACACCAGGGCCATCGCAAAGCCCCAGTCCAGCCAGCTGCGCTCCTGCCCCGGGCGCACCCCCCAGAAGGGAAAGGCCAGCCCCACTCCTACCAAGAGCACGACGACGACCACGGCAAAAAACCAGTAGGGTACGGGTTTTTGGGACTCCGGAATCTTTTCCACCAGCTCCCAGTCCTCCAGGCCGCGTTTGGCCTTGCGCTCCTCGTCTGAACCGTATCCAAAATGGTCTGCGGCCTGCGCCCCCCATTCGGAGTGCACCGTGCCCAACGCTGCGCTGGGCTCTTGCTGCTCTGACATGATTTATCTCCCCTGATGCTGCTCAGAAAAATGCTGGATCGGAAAACGGCTTTGCCAACCCCCGGGCGAGGTGGCCACCACCACAAAAGCGTGCACCCCGTGCGGCATCTGGCCCGAGAGCGAGAGGGTCGCCGAGGCGCGTCCGGCGGCGGCAACATCCACTGTGGATTCGGAAAGATGGTAATCGCCAGGGGCCAGCCCCTCGACGGACAAGTGGATCGTTCCGGGCTGGTAGCGCTTGTTGGTCAGCGCCACCCGATAATCCAGATTATCGTGGGTGGCCTGGACCTCGGCGCGATAAGCCGCCAGGTGATAGGGCTCCCAGGTCCACATCCCCCACAGGAACATGCTGGCCCCCAGCGCTGCAATCACCGTCATCCAGCTTCCGCGCGAATTGAGCGACACCATGTTGTTGCGAAAATGAACCCGCGCTTCCTTTTGTTCCTTGCGTTCGCCCACTTCAAAGCGCAACAGCCCGGGCACCCTTTTCTTGGCATGCAACCGATTGCATGCATCAATGCATTCGCCACAGTTGATGCAACTGTCATAGATGGCCGTCTTGCGTGGATCGATGTCGATGAAGCAGGAGGTCACGCAATAGTTGCATTTCTCGCAGTCGCCGGAACGACTGGCGTCATAACTCACGTGCAGCGTTTCGCGCGTGCGAAAGCTGTGTTGCCAGACGCGATAAACGCAGGCAAAGCGGCACCAGAAATGCCGGATCACAGCCACGTCGATGAAGATGATCAAGACGAAGACGGCGTAAATCCAGTGCAATGACCCGGCCAGATGGGGGTCGGCACGCCAGGTGATGAAGGACCAGACGGTGGTCGGTGGATAGAAATAAAACAGGGGGACGAGCCCGAACAGCATGGAGGCGCCAAGAAACGCCAGCCCCAGCAGGACCCAATTCAACGCCTTGTTCTTGGCTGTCGCAACGATTGGCGCATCGCCTTCCAGGCTTACTTCGGCGCGCTTTCCCAACAGCCTGTGGGTCATGTGATTGGCCCATTCTGCCAGGATGTTCTGGGGACAGACCCATCCACAGAAAACCGTGCCTGCGATGGAATAGAGCATGACGAGCGCGCTCAACAACATGATCCATAGCCCGGCAATGAGGAAAAAATCGGAAAACCAGATCTGGCGATCCAGCACCACCAGTGCGCCGGCACTGGGGTCGATGCGGAACAGGCCGGTGGCCGGCACCAGCACCGCCAAAAGCACCGAGAGCGCCTGGACGACGCGTCGGCGTTGATGATAGTAAGTGGGGGAGGTCAGTACTGAACTCATGGTCGTCTCATCGTTCATTCTTCGCTGACCGGGCTTCGCGGTCAAGTGGACTGAGCTGCAGCAGGCGCAACCGCGTGGCTTCAGCCTGGGGATCCCCCCGGCTGACCTGTTCACGCCATAAGGCACGCAATGCATCGGTCTGCCAGGGATTCATCTGCAACAATTTCTGCAAGGCCTGCTGGCGATCCAGACCACGCGCCACGGCCCCATCCAGCCGTGACAGCATCAGGTCCGAGAGGGCATAGGCCGTCCAGCGGTCGTGCGGATTGGCCGCATAGGCCATGCCAATCAGGCGATCCGCCTGGTTGGCCTGACCACGCATCGCGGCCACCCAGCTGCGCGCCATCAGCTCGGTGCCGATGTAGGCGCGTTGAAACTCGGGTTGCAGCGCCGGCGGGACCTGCAACAGGGTTTGCGCCTGCTCCACCCGCGGACGGATGTCCAGCAATTGCTGCAACAGGACCGAAACGTCCACGCTCGACCCGTAGCGCACCCGCGGCAGGCGAAACTCGATCACCGGGGCCCATTCATCCTGCTTCGGTCCCGGGCTCTCCACGATTGGCCCCCAGTAGCGCCCCAGCCAGGTCATCTCCCCTTCCCCGGCCGTGGCGTCGCGCCGTTGCCCGGGAGTCAGACGCCGCAGGTTGTCCAGCACGGCTGGGGCCCCCATCCAGGCGCCGCGCGGCCCTACCAGGGCAAGGTGCATTCCGTCCAGAAACAACTGGGCTTCCGGAAACACGGCTCGAAAACTGCGCAGCACCACCCGCAAGGATTCCGGATCGAACTGGTTGAGCGCCAGCCATTGCACGAACACCCCCTGCTGTGACAGGCGCGCGCGTGCGCGTTCGAACTGCTGCACCGACAGGAGGGAACTTACCCCGGCGAGGTCTGGGTGAAACAGGTCGCCGACGATCACGTCGTAATGCCCGGAGCTGGCACTCAGAAAATGGCGCGCATCGTCCTGGTGGATGGTCGTACGGTCCAGCACCTCCTGATTGAGCGGCGCAAACCAGCGCTGCGCCGCCAGGATGGCACCGCGGGACAACTCCACGGCACTGCGCTGCAGTTCGGGATAGGGCGCGCTACCGGCATCCGAGATTCCCGTTCCCAACCCCAGAAACAGCACTGAGTGCGGCGCGGGGTGCAACAGCAAGGGCAGCCGCGACTGGTTACCCTGCACGAAAACTGCTGTGGGTTCGCTGGAAGCATCGCGGCGCTGCAGGTCGGTGAGCAGCACGCGCTGGCCGTCTGCCTGCTCCACCACCTGCGTGATGGCAATGGCGTCCTCGTAGCGGTACAGATCCTGGCTGCCGGCGAGGGCCTGGGGCAACAACGCGGAAGCTGGCGGGAGCGCTGCAAGGCTGTACCCCGCGGCGCCAAAAGCCAGGAAGGCCGGGACCATCCAGAGCCTCAATGGGCGATTCCAGGTCAGCCCCAACAGCAACATGGCAAGCGCCGCCAGAACCAGGGTGGCCGCCGTGCCCACTCCCGGGATCAGCAGACCTCCAGCCAGGATTGCCCCCAATGCGGCGCCGAGCGCATTGGCGCCGTAAAGCTCCAGGCCGCTGCTCTGCGATTGGCGCGCCAGGACGGGCAACCAGGCTCCAAGCACCAGCGTGACGGGAAGAGTGAGCACCAACAACACGCCACCCTCCAGGGTGAGCGCCGTACCCAGGGAACTCCAGCGTGCCTGTTCCACCCAGGCCGAAACCCAGGGAAGCGCCCGCAGGCCCAGCAGGGCAAACCCGGCGCCACACCAGGGCAACCATGCCAACCCGCGGGAGCCCTGATACCTTGATGCGATCAGGCTACCCAATCCTATGCCGCTCAGGAAAACAGCCAGGATCAGGGCCAGCACGTACTCGGTACGCAGCAGGACCAAACCAAACAGCCGGGTCCAGGCCACTTCCAACACCAGGCTCGCCCCCCCGAGCGCGCCATAGGCCAGCAACAGCCCCAAGGCGGGACGGTTTTGGGGACAGACCTCATTTTGGGGACAGACCCCCTCTCGGGGTCTGTCCCCAAAATGAGGTCTGTCCCCGATCAAGAAAAATCCCAACGCCACTCCCAGCCCAAACAGGGCCACGATGCGCAGCGCCATGCTCCATCCCAACGCGGGCAAAAGCACCAGCGGCAGCAAGGCCCCCAATACGGCGCCCAGGGTATTGAAACCGTACAGGCGTCCCAGGGCCTGGCGGGAATGCCCCAGCGCCTGCAGGATCAGGGGGAAGCCCGCCCCCATGGCAGTCGCGGGAAGCGTCAACAACAGAAAGCTGGCAACAGCCATCAGGGCATGCCAGAGCTCGGGGGAAAGGCGGGCCGCAGCCGCATCGATGACCGGCCCGGTCCACTGAATGCCCCAAGGCAGCAGCAGGGCAAACAGGGCTACCCCGCCCTCCAGCAACGCCAGGAGCCGCAGGGGATGCCTGACGCGCGCTGCGCGCCTCGCCAGGGCCAGACTGCCCAGACCCAGCCCGGTCATGAAAGCGGCCACAGTGACCACCACCCCGAATACGCTTACGCCAAATTGCAGCGAGAGCATGCGGGCCCACAGCACCTCGTAGGCCAGGCTGATGAGGCCTGAGCCCCCATAGAGCAGGGTGAGCCAACCCATGCGTGCGAAATCAGAAGGGGTAGAACCAGACGAGCCCCACGATCACGTGCACCAGGGCCAGCGTCATGGTGAGGCCTGCCAGTATCATGTGCAGCAGGAAGAGCGGCTTGCCAAAGATTCCCATGGCTATTCCCACCGCGCCGGTCGTCAGCAACAGGATCAACAGGGGAATGCCCAGCAGGAACATGATGAGGTGCTTTTTTTTGTCACCGATCGCGGCAGCCGAGTCCACCCGGTCGGCCTGCTGGCGATCAAAAGCTTCCAGTACCTGCACCCCATTGACGTCTCGTGGTGCCTCGGCCCCCTGTACCAGCGGCGTCAGGGAAAATGACAACAGCAACAGCAACATCAGTTGCTGTAGCCAGCGACGGAATATGGGGTTCATGGTTCGGGCTGCTCTGGCGGTTTGGTCTCTGGGGAATCGGGCGCCTTGTCTCCGGAATGGCGCCATACCAGCACGGCCATCAGGATGAAGGGCGCAAAGATGCCGATCAGCAGAAACAGGAAAATGCCCCATGGCGTATCGATGGTGACATGCAGGTAGCGGTAACTGTCCAGGGCCTCGCTGGGACCCGCCATCAAGAGCAACGCGGGAAGTACCGCCATGGAAAGCGATGACAGTTTCATGGTTTTGTGGCCTTTTCCTTCACATCGCTGGCGCAGCGAAAGCCGTAGAAGTCGGAAGCATAGTTGGCAAATGCATAATTTCTATGGAAAAGCGACGTGGAAAATGGATCGCCTTTCCATGAACCACCGCGCAGCACCTTGTAGTGCCGGTCAACGGTTTTCTGCTCGGAGAGTTTGAGCGCCCTGTCCTCAGCCGTGGAAACCACCGAGACCTTGCCCTGAAACAGTCCGTAGGGCGCCTTTGAGCCCTCATAGGGCAGAAAGTCGTCGGCCATCCATTCATCCACATTACCCGACAGATCCATCACGCCGTAGGGGCTTGCCCCCTTGGGGAGCGCATTGACGTTGCTGGCCGAACCCACGTTGTAATAGGTGTTGACCCGATCGGGCTCCATCTTGTTGCCCCACGGCCATCTTCGGGCATCCGTACCGCGACCCGCCTTTTCAAATTCCGCCTCCGTGGGCAGGCGCTTGTGCGCCCATTCCGCATAGGCCTTGGCATCGTACCAGGTCACCATGGTGACAGGGTACAGCTGCTCGCCCTGGGGAATTCTCCCATTTTTCCAGCTGAGCGGCGGCCGACGCTTGGTTGCAGCAACGAAGCGGGCATATTGTGCGTTGCTCACCAGATACTTGTCGATGGAGTAGGTGGGCAGGGTGACGGTGTGTTCCGGTTTGTCCTGAAGGTCGGCTCGATCGAGGTTGGTCCCCATGCTAAAAGGACCGGCAGGAATCGTGATCATGGTATCGAGATCCTGCCACTGTTCCCTTGAAAGCAGTCGTTCCGCTTCCACCACCGTGTACCCCCGGTTGCTGGCGTGCCCGGCTTCGTGACTCTCCTGCAAGGAGATGTCCTCGCCGGCAGCGCGTACCCGGGTTTTCTCTTCCTTGAGGTCATATGTGGCAAGGCTGCGCATGTCTTCCATGCGCCCTGCCCCCAGCTTGATCACATGCAGCGTGCTCCCGATCATCACCAGAACGATGCAGGTGATGAAGGTTGCAGAGAGGTAACGTTTGCGTCGTTGCCGCTCCAGCGGCGTGAGCGGTCTGGCGCTTCTTGAAAACACTGGCGTCAGGCCCCCGGCTTCTTCTGGTCGGCGGGCGCGCGGTCCTTGTAAACCAGATGCCGGGCACGGCGTCCGTAGGTTCGCTTCACCATGACCTCACCCAACACGCCACCAATCACCGCAGACTCGACGACCAGGATGACGAAGAAGCCCCACCAGCCCAGCGGAATCAAAGCCGCCCCCTGGGGAACACCGGTGATGTTGGCCACTTCATAGTAACTGACGGCCCGCACGATCATGGGCGGGAAATAGCACAGCCATTTGCCTCCCATCCCGTAAATGATGGAAACCAGGATGCCGCAAACCAGGGGAACCATGAATACATCCACGATCCACAGCGGGCTGAAATAGGCTATCCCCGTGAAAATCTCGATTTTGACGCCCAGCAGCCGATCCCCCAGGTGGTTGAGCACCATGGCCAGCAGGATGGCCACCAGGCCACGCGTGATGCGACCGTTGTCCGGTTTGGGTACGGCTTTCATGGACGGTAATCTTTTCCGGTCAGCTTTTCGTATTCGGCCTTGCGGGTTTCCACCAGATACCAGTCCTGCACCTTGAGGCTTGCCATGTAGCGGGCCAGGGTACGTCGCTCATCGTCCGTCAGGGATGCATAGGAGGGCATGCGGTATTCCGGCTTGAGGCGGCTGGGCAGGATGGCCTGGGGATTGGGCGCAGAAAAATACTGATAGAACCATGCCTCGTCGCGCAATGAACCGATGCCGTCCAGGGCTGGCGCCGGCACAGATTCCATCATGTTGCGCACCGACCAGAGCGAATGGCATTGACGGCATTGCTGCTGCCGATAAAGTTCCGAGGCCTGCCTCGTAAGATCAGGCGAGGCAGTGGTATAAAAGGGGATGCCCCGATCCTTGTCGGTTTCGTGGTTATTCACCCACACGTTGCGCAGCATGACCCCCACCACCATGACCGCCATCAGCGCCAGAACAACCTTCTCACCGCGTTTCATGCTGCCCGGTTGCGCTCCCCGTTCTGCTGGCTCAGCACGCGTTCACGGCTGGCTTCCTGGGCCGTCAGCACTTGCCGGCTTTTGGCGAATTCTTCCGGGGACATTTTGTCCTTGTCAGTCTCGGTAAACACCAGATACTTGATGTCCTCGTCAAACTGCTCATTGCGCGAGGCCCACCGAATGCCGTAGATACTGGCGGCGATGATCAGTGCACCCACTACCAGCCAGAGATAGATGGTCCATCCATCCCCCAGAGAATCCAGATAATTCATAGCGTAGCTCCCCTTTCTACCAATGCGTTGGAGTGACAAAAGACCCTATGGTTCAATCCATGCCTAGAACAAAACGCCCGACAACATCTGCGTGGCACCAAATATGACGGCCACCACAACCCCCATGATGATGGCCCCAAACATCATCTTCTCGCCGGTTTTCATGTGCTTGGGAGCATGCTTGCCGCGGGCGACAGCGTAGATGATTCCGCTGAAGACCAGTATACCGATCATGAGAAAAATAAACACACCGACGCCAAAGCGCTGGCTGCGCATACCCTCAATGCTCAAATCCACCTTGGCGGAAGTCTCTGCACTGGCCAGTGCTGCAGAGAACGCGTTCTGGCTGATGCGGTTGAGAAAAGAATCGATGATGATGATGGCTGCTTCCACTGAACCGCTTCAAGCTCAAAAGACACATGCCACACCGTCAGGTGTGGCATGTCATTGCTGCTTAAACGAGGAGATTGTTACTTCTTGTCGAAGTTATCGACAAAAAAGCTGTAAATGAAAGGTGCTACAAAAACGATGCTGATGGGAAGCAGCATGGCCAGAGGGCCGTAATCCAGTTCAATCATGTCGTACTCCTAATGTCCGTAAGGTTTCAGTGGCTTCCGTGACCATGGCGCGGTTGCCACGTGGTCGGCGGCAGGCGCTTGACGATCAGGAAAACCGCCAGGAAGAAATAGGACAGATAAAACAGGTCGATGGTGTAACCCTTGTCCCACCAGGGTTGCTGGCGAATGCGCGTGCCGTCGGGGCGGTAGTTGCCCTCAAAGTTGGCAATGACCACATGATTGCCAACCACCGTGTAATCGCGCATGTCCACGCCCTTGGCTTCCAGGGCCTTGACCTGATCCTTGATCATGCGAAGGTCGTCCATGGTCAGCGGGTGGCGCTCCAGCAACGCATCATTGCTGGTGCCCTTGTTCATGGCCACGATCTTCTGCATCGCTTCATCGTCATCCTTGGCAGCCAGAACTTCCGGCTTGTCCATGGAGTTTACATAAGACTGGTACAGCGCTGCGGTGGGACGCTGTCCCCAAAGCGGCGCCGTCACCAGAAACGCCGTGATGACGGTCAGCAACACCAGCCAGATCACCGGTTTCGGGATTGGATTATTGTCTTCGGTGAGACCACCCAGGTCTTCCTTCTCCCACAAGGCTTCGTTTTTAAGCGTGGTGGCGTCATCGCTCAACGTCACCATGGGTGCATCCATTTTCCATGTCATTTTCTAGTTCTCCCCTCGTTTGGTTGACCGGCCGAAGTGCCTGTTTGCGCAGCCCGACCGGTCTTGTCTCATCAACCGACCCGATTACTTCAAGTTCATCACAAAGTCGATCAGGTTGCGGATTTCGCTGTTGCTGGCGTACATCGGCACCTCAGGAGGTGTAATGCGCTTGCCTTCGCGATATTCGTTGTATTCCGCACGCCACTTGGCAAAGTCGATCTTCTTGCCGCTCGCATCCACGGGACCCCACAGGTAATCAAAGCGGGGCATGATGGAATGCGGCTGCACCAGCCGGGGATTGAAGAAGTGCAACATCATCCATTCCTTGGAAGCGTTGCGCGAAGCCACGTGGAGGATGTCCGGCGCCTTGCGGTCAGAACCGAAAGCCGTGGGGGATTCGCCATTGAAGTCACCCAGCATCGGAGGAGCACCAAATACCTGCCAATCCTGCGTCTGCTCGGGCAGCAGGGTGTGGCACCACCAGCAGCCTTCGCGTACGAACAGGGATTTGCCCGCGGCGGCGTGCTGCGTGTTCTCGTCGCCCGCCGTCTTCAGCACCCCCTCCGGGGTCCATCCCTGGGTGGCAGTGGCATTTTCAATGTAATACTGCTTCTGGTCATCCGACTTGACCATGAACACTGCGCCCGCATTCTTGTTGGCTTCGAGGATGTGGCCCTTGTCGATGCTCAGCTTCTTGGCGGCCGGACCCAGATTGTCCGGGTGCTGAATGCCCCCGGGAAACGGCGTTCCCTTCTCGTACACATAGGCATACGTGGGGTCCATGGGCTGACCGGTCTTGGGGTCGGCCTTCAGCAGGACCTTGTAAGGCTTGTGCCACCCCAGCAGCAGGGGGTCTTCCAGGCTGAAGCCGCTTTCATGGCCCGCCCAAAGCTGCTTGTCCATGGCGATTTCTGTTGCGCTCACCGAACCGATGTCCAGGCTCGGCATAAACAGCGTGATGGTCATCGAGCCGCCAAGTGCCAGAGCGAAAAAACGGCTACCAATTTTATATTCTCTAAAATTCATGCTGGTCTCCTGATTATTCCGTCGGCTTAGCGTTCGTAGGCCAATTCATGGGGCATGCGACCTTGCGGAATCACCGTTCCGGCACGCGCAGTCATCCACATGTTGAACAGCCAGAAGCAGTTACCAGTGAATACCAGGGAACCACCCAACCAACGGGCAATCATGTAGGGGTGTTCAGCAATCACCACATCGATGTAGGGCACTTCGTAGATCTTGCCGGCACCTTGAATCAGGCCTGCAATGGTCATGGAAACCCAGTAGGTGGTAAAGCCGATCAGCAGGAACCAGAAGTGGATGTTGCCCAGCGTCAGGGACCAGAGCTTGCGCTTCATGATGGTCTGCATCCCCAGGTAGACTGCGGCGACTTCCAGGAATGTGGAGAACCCCAGCAGTGCCAGGTGGGCATGCGCCACAATCCAGCCGGTACCGTGAATGTACCAGTTGATGGCGCGGGTTTGCTGGAAGCCACCCTGCATGTTCAGGGGAATGGCCATCAAGCAGCCCGTCACCGTGAAGCGGATCTCCAGATTTTCCACGAACATGTTCCACTTGCCCTGCATGGTCATCAGGATGTTGGACACGAAGGCAATGGCTGGCACCAGGATCAACACGCCTTCCACCGAAGCGAAGGACTTGAGCCATTCCGGCAGGGGTGCCGACATCAGGTGGTGTGCGGCAGGAGTGGAGTAGAACACCACCACGGACCAGAAGTGCAGGTGGCCAATCCGGTGGGAATACAGCGGGTTGCCGGTGACTTTGGGGATGGTGTAGTACGCAATGGCGGCAGCCACGGGCGTAATCCACAAGCCCAGAATGTTATGGGCATTCCACCAGGTCAGGTAGGCTTCAGTCAGTCCCGTCAGGTGGAAATATTCCGGCAGGTTACCCACGATCAGCACGATGGAGATCATGAAGGTGCCGGCAGCAAAGAACCAGTTGGTGGTGTAGATCCCCTGGGTTTTGCGGTGAATGATGGTCATCCAGACGTTGATGCCCAGCGGGATGCACATGAAGCACAGGATGTAGAGGTCGATGAACCAGGGAAAATCGGAATACTCGCGGCCGGAGTTCATGCCCCACCACAGCACGGTCAGACCCAGCGACAGGCCCACGTTCCACAGGAAGGCGTTCCAGAGCCCCAGCTTTTCAGACCAGAGCTTTGTGTTTCCCAGGGCGGGTGTGATGTACATCATGGCCATGCCGAAAGCCATGGAAATCCAGCCGAAGATCACGGCCATCACGTGCACCTGGCGCATGTGGCCAAATGACAGGAACTCCAGACCGGTTACGAAGTCGGGAAACGCAAGCTTGGCTGCGTTGAACGCACCCAGCCCGGTACCGATGACAAACCAGACGATTGCTGAAAACCCCCAGTACACCGCCGATGATCCTGGCGGGATGTCCTCATTTCTGGCCATCAAATATTTGAGCATTTTGGACCCCCCTCAACTCGCTCTAGAAACAAACTATTTTTAAGACAAATTTTGAAATTATTTAGCCTGCACATCTGTTTGGAGCACAAAGCCAGGTTATTTTTTCCTGGATCTGGGCATAAGGATGTACCACGACAGGTACATGCTCGAGAAGGCCAAGGCAATCCCAAAAGCTCCAGCGATCATATTTAGCATGGTGACTTTCGCTCCTAATGATTATTGTATTTGTGATCGACTACTTTGCCCGGCAATCAGGCCACATTTTCCAAAGCATCGTGGCGCTTGAAGGCAATGGCAAGAATCCCCACGTAGGCAAAGCCGAACACGAGCATGCACCAGTCGATGAAACCGGTGAACGTCACGGGGTTGTATGCCAACCCCATCCAGCCGCCCCAATCTGCGAATTTTCCACGCCCCAGGAAACACATCAGCGTTGCGCCGAATACGCTACCGTTTCCCATGCCCGTCAGCATGCCGCCAACGATCATCAGCCAAAAGCCACGAGTCGCGATTGATTTTTTCTGCATTCCTCCCCCCCCTATTTGGTGAAGCCCTACCCTATTTACAAATAACAAAAACCCACGGCGTTCACCGACTTCTCGGTGAATTTGCAGGACAGCCGTGCATCTTTAGATTGGTTCCAGAGGACCCCCCTCTGACTGAGGGTTATTTGCCCCCATGATTTTCCCCTTTATACCAGCATCCATTCCGCAATTCAACAGGGTTTGCGTCACAATTACCGGATGATCTGGCTCCGGCGCAAACTGGATCGCATAATTGCAACAGCAGCGCCAAACACCAGCACGGTCACGCCGATGTCGAACATTCCCGTCATCGGCATGTGAGGTGTGGGATAGGTGCCGGAAATCCAGGTGTACCGTTCGATCCATGTGCCCAGCGCCATGGAGCATGCCACCACGATGATGATTTTTGGCGTATGGCGGCTGACCGGGAACACCAGGGTTGCAAAGGGCAGCACAAACTTCATCACGAAGAACGTCCAGAACAGCACGCCATAATCGCCATTCTGCATCCTCCAGAGGCGTTCGGTCTCCTCGGGCATGTTGCCATACCAGATGATGAGGTATTGCGCAAAAAAGGTGTAGACCCAAAGAATCGTGAATGCCAGCATCATCTGGGCAAGGTAGTTGTACAGGTAGTCTCCGGGTGGATTGATGAAGGCGCCGGCCTTGTCCAGGAAAAACAGGGTCAGCACCAGTACCGCCAGGTACATGCCGAATACACTGACAAAATGGTACATGGCGTAAATCGAGCTTTCCCAATCCGGCAGCAGGGTCATCTCAAAGTCCCAGGCCACCATCGTGCAAAACAGCACATGGGCAAAGGGAATCAGCATGGCCACGGTGCGGAAGTGGTACGTGTCCGTGGGGGACTGCTCGGACCTGGCCTGGAACCTGATGAAGAGCGTGTAGAGGGCGCCCACGGCAAGGAAGCCCAGGATTTCACGCGCCGCAAGAAATCCGAGATTGTTCCAGCGGGGCAAGGTCTCAAAGGACCCCACCCACGGAAACGTCATGCTGCCGCCAAACAACAGGACCAGCAGCAACAGGAAGGCCAGTGGGAACAGCGAGAAGAAAGCCACGGACAGCAGCCGGATGTCAAAACGCCACTGGGCGTTTACCAGGTGCAGCAGCGCCGCCAGCGTAACGCCAGCCAGCGACAGGTGCAGCACCACCAGAAAATCCACGGTCAGAACCGACCAGCTTGCAAACGAGATCACGATTCGCTCCTTATCACTTGGCGCCGACTGCAGCGGGCTGTTCGGCGTTGAGGCCGTGACGGACGTAGTTCACCAGATCCCAGCGCTCGCTGGGATACATGTCATTGCCGTAGGAGGGCATGAGCGGACCGCCAAAGGTGACATGGGCAAAAATGTAACCTTCGGGCATTTCCTTCTGCACGCGATCGGCCGTCAGGTCAAAGGGCCTGACGATCAGCTTGGCGCCCACGAGGCCATCTCCCGTTCCCGAGTCGCCATGGCAGGGCACGCAATAGATCTTGAACATTGACTTGCCGCGCGCAATGGATTCCGGCGTTGCAGGGTTGGGATTGGGCAGTTTCATCGCCGTGTCGTGATCATGTACATAGGGTGTCGTCTTGGTCCCGTCCATGGGCACGGACCGTTGGGGAAAGGGACGCGTGGCGTCCGGCCCTTCCTGCGGTTTGATGCTGATCTGGTTGGCCATGTCCTTGCTCCATGGCCACGCCATGGCCAGGGAAGGAATCAGCGCCAACAGGGCAATCCAGCGAAACGGTTTCATCGTGCTTGCTCTCCCATGATTTCCAGCGGCTGATGGCGCGAAAAAATCTCGTTGATCTTGGGGATGACCAGCGGGTCCGCCTTGACCAGGATCCCGACCTTGTCCTCGGAAATGCTGGTGTTGTACAGCGGGCTGCGGTCGCCGGGAAGTTTCCAGGCAATGAAGCAACCCACCACGGTCATCAACACCCCGATCAGAATGAACAGTTCATAGGTCAACACCATGTCCGGCGGAATGGGAACCACCGGCCTTCCGCCGCGAATCTGCAGCAGGAAGTTGGCCTGGGCGGAGGCAATCAGGGTAAACCCCAGGGTGCTGCCCAGAATGGCCCCGGCCATGGTGTACAACTGCACGTAGACCGGCCGTTTTCCCAGCATCTCGGATAGTTCCGGGTGTTCGATGGGCGACTTGATGGCCACGTCCTCCATCCTGAACCCTGGCAAATGGGAAGCCTTGAGTTCCTGGATGGCACGAGCCGCTTCATCAAAGTCGTTGTATAACGCCAAGGTATGTACTTTGCTCATCATGCCCTCGCCTTGCGTGCCATGACGCGGTGATACACCATTTCTTTCACCTCATACATGGAGACTGTCGGGAATATCTTGCAGAACAGCATGAACAACATGCTGAACCAGCCAAAACTGCCAGCCACGATGCCCCACTGCACCCAGCTGGGCCACCAGTCGCCAGTCCAGGTCCAGGGGTAATACCCATGGGCGAAGGTGGGGGGGACGATCATGAAACGCTCCAGCCACATGCCAAGATTAAGCAGCAACGACACCACCATCATGGTGGGCAGGTGGTTGCGCAACGTCTTGAAGGCCAGGGCAAAGGGAACGATCGAGCCCAGGAAGTTCATGGCCCACCAGTAGGGGGCATAGGTTCCGGTAGCACGGTAGATCAGGGTTTGCTTGGCATATTCGTCGTTGCCGTACCACACCGAGGCATATTCGATCAGGTTGAGATAGGTCCAGACCATGGCAATGGCAAAGGTCAGACGACAGGTCTTGTCCAGGATCGGCATGGTCATGTACGCCTCGAAGCGGAATACATAACGCAGGATGATGAACAGCGTGATGATGGCAGCACAGCCCGAGTACAGCGCACCCGCCACAAAATACGGCGGGAACGAGGTGATGTGCCACCCGGGTTGCTGTGACACGGCAAAGTCCGTGGCCACGATGGAGTGCACCGAAACTGCAAGCGGAATGAGAAAACAGGCAATGGTCAGGTAGGCCACGCGGAAATTGGCCCATTGACGGTCCGTGCCCTGCCAGCCCAGGGACAGGAACCAGTAGAATTTCTTGCGAAATCCCTTGGCATTATCGCGGCAGATGGCAAGGTCGGGGATCATCCCGAAATACAGGAAGACGATCGAGGAAGTCAGGTAGGTACCGATGGCCGTGGCATCCCACACCAGCGGCGAGTTGAAGTTGGGCCAGACCCAGCGCTCGTTGGGATAGGCCACCACGTAATAGAACTCCCACACCCGCCCCAGGTGAACCAGCACGAACAAGCCTGCCGTCATCAGCGAAAAGGTGGTCATCGCCTCGGCAAAACGGTAGATGGGCTTGCGCCAATCCGCGTGCATGATGTGAAGGATGGCGGACAGCAGGGTCCCCGAGTGGCTCATCCCGATCCAGAAAATGAAGGTGGCGATGTATAGCCCCCACACCTGCGGGTTCTCGAGATCGGCTACGCCCAGCCCGGTCTGGTATTGGTAGATTTCGCAGTACACGCCAAAGGAGAACAGCGCAAGGGATGCCAGGAATATCACCCAGTACATCATGCGCGGGCGTTCCATGCTGCGCAGCACATCCTTGTTGATCTGGGCCCAGGCGATATCCTCGTTGATATCCTTCGCCTTGGGCACAAATCTGCGCTCGATCTCGATATCGCTTTCGTCGGTCATATGAATCATGCTTGAGGTTCCAATAATAGAATCCAGAATGTCATGGTCGAGCCTGCGGCGCGATCAGGCTTCAGTGTTCCGTACCCGTTCCAGGTACACCACGGACGGATAGGTTCTGAGGTCTTCGAATATGCGGTAACCGCGCAGATTATCGTCTTTTTCCTGCTTGTCGCTTGCAAGCTTCACCTGTTGGCGCTCCCAGATGCGGGCGACTTCGGACTTGTCATCCGCGAGGTTGCCAAAGGTGATGGCAGAGGTAGGACAGGCCTGTGCGCAGGCGGTGGTGACTTCGCCATCCGCCACCCGCCGGCCTTCCGTCCGCGCCTTGCTCTTGGCCTCGGTCAGGCGCTGCACGCAAAAGGTGCACTTTTCCATCACGCCCTTGCTGCGCACGGTGACGTCCGGGTTGAGCTGCTGTTCCAGCGGGTTGGGCCAGGCCCGTTCGGGGTACTGCCACCAGTTGAAATAGCGCACCTTGTAGGGACAGTTGGCCGAACAGTAGCGTGAGCCGATGCATCGGTTGTAGACCTGCGAGTTCAATCCGTCAGGGGTATGGTGCGTGGCCCCCACGGGACAGACCACCTCACAGGGTGCCGATTCGCATTGCTGGCACATCATGGGCAGAAACTGGGCGCCATGATCGGGGAATTTGTCCATCTGCTCCCCCTCGCCCCAGTAGCGCTCGATGCGCAACCAGTGCATGGCCTGCCCCTTGGAAAAGGCCTCGCGCCCCACCACCGGCAGGTTGTTTTCAGCGTAGCAGGCCGTGGTGCAGGCATTGCAACCCGTGCAGGCATCCAGATCGATGACCATAGCCCACTTGTAGTCCTTGTCCTTGTACTGATCCTCGTAAGGACGCTTGACCCTGAGGGAAGACCAGTTCTTGATCAGATTACTTAGTGACACGAGAGATCTCCTTCGCAAGTTCGGCTTGATCGGCGGCTACGGTCGCCACCAGCTTGCGTCCCTGCTGCAGGCTGGTGGGACCTTCATCCTTGACCATTTTGGCGTGTTCGCCCGTCTTCTTGATGATGACGCGCGTGGCGTACATGGCCAGCTCCCCCGTGCGCTCGTCATACATCGGATCGAAAATCTTGAAGGGGTTCACCCCCATGCCATCGGCGTAGCGGCCAAAGCCGGTATGGCCCTGCCCCACCGGCATGGACACCGTGTCGGGTTGTATCCCCGGAAACAGGTAGGCCTTGGCGCGCACCGATCCGGTTGCGGACTGCACCTCCAGGATGTCCCCTTCGCGAATTTGCATCTGCGTTGCCGTACTGGGATGAATTTCCACCCACGAGTCCCAGACGACGGTGGTCAACGGGTCCGGAGATTCCTGCAACCAGGGCAGGTTGGCATGGCGCCCGTCACGCAAATCGGCACGCACCGAGGGCACGAAGAAGAACGGATAATTGATGTCCGTTTCCAGCGGTTGCGGCTTGGGCACCTTGACGGCCGTTGCGTGCGCCTCAAGGGCTGCCGGGGGGGCATCCAGGCGCAGCACGCCATTGCGCAGCGCATCCTCCCAGAATTCGTCATCGCCGGATTTTGACTTGAAGACGGGTTTGGCCTTGGTGACGGCCGTCTTGATGTAGGCGTAGTAATCAGGGAAGGCCTTATAGGCTTCCGGCTGTCGCTGCTTGAGCAGATCGAGGAGGATGTCGCCCAAACCGCGGGTTTCGGGATAGAGGCGCTCCATCAATGGTTGCTGGATCATGAGCTCAACCCCTGAAGGCTGATAACCCGCCACATGGGTGCCAAAATCTTCCATGGGCGACAGCAGCGGCAGGACCAGATCGCATTGACGAGCCGTCTCATCCAGTTGGGTCACCATGGCCACCTTGAACGGGACCTTGGCAAGATTGCTGGCAAACGGCACGAAGGTCGGCGCGGTAAACACCGGATTGGCGCCCATCACCAACAACGCCTGGCATTGCCCGGCCGACATGGCCTGGTTGAGCCTGGCCAGTGCCGTGGTGCTGCCAGGGCTCGGCGTCAGTTGGGGAAACGGGTGGCTGGCCTGGCCCTGCACGGTCTTGCCACGATTTTCCAGGACCAGGTTGAGCAGGAGGATGGCAACGGCATTATTGAAGCCTTGCACGTGCCCTTCGGCCGAAGGCCCGGAAAGGACGAGACTGGGAGTCTTTTCCCACAACATGCCGGCAATGTGGGGAATGGCGTCGGCATGCACGCCCGTCACCTCGCTGACGGTGTCCTTGTCGTACTGCGTCAGGGCTTGTGCAATGTCAGCCGGCAGCGCGTGCGCATATTCCTGATGCTGCAGCAGGCTATGGATCAGCCCCAGGGCAAAGACCCCTTCGGTCCCCGGCTTGATGGCGTACCAGCGATCCGCATTGGCCCCGGTCAGGGTCATGCGCGGTTCAATCTGGATCAGGGTACCGCGCGGCGCCTTTCTGAAACGCGCGTACTGAGCCGCCATATGCACCGGAGAGGGGCCTGTCCCCAGAAAATCATTGCCGAAGGAAAGGATCAGCCGCGCCTTGTCAATCTGCAGCACGGGCTGCTCCACGCCCAGAACCGCCTTGCTGGCGGCCTCGCCAATGGCGGGCGATAGTGCGTCATACACCACATGGTTGGTGGACTTGAAGCTTTCCAGGAAATGGCCCAGCAAAACCTTTTGATGCCCGCTCACCTCGCCCGTCAGAAAAGCAATCTGGTCACCCGCCAGCGTGCTGGATGGTCCAAGGCGCGCCGTCAGCGTGGCCATGGCCTTGTCCCAGGAAACCGGCTTCAGGGCGCCCCCCTCCCGCATCATGGGAGTGGTCAGGCGGTCCGGATTGTAGTGCACCTGGACGCCGGCCTGCCCCAGACCACAGATTTTCCCGCCGCTGATGAGGGACTGCGGGTTGCCTTCCAGCTTGAGAATGCGCCCTTCGCGCACCCGGCCCATGATGCCGCAACCCGAGCCGCATTGCGTACAGGTGGATGCGTAATAAACGCCCACGCCTGGCACCACGAAATCCTCGGGCTGGACATAGGACTCCACCAGCTCGACACCCGACTCGATGGAGGTGTTGCCACAACCTGCCAGAGTCGCTGCCGCGCCGCTGATGCCCAGCACGCGCAGAAAATCTCGACGATCGACATTGCTACTGCTCATACACTTCCCCTTATTTCCAGCGGTGGATTACTTGTGGCATTGCCAGCAATCATTCGGCCCGTTGCTCGTTTTTGTGGTACTCACATTTTCGAGATGGTCTTTCTGGTGGCAACTCACGCACCAGCCCATGGAGAGCGCCTTGACCCTGCGCGCCGTCGTCATGGAAGCAACGTCACCATGGCAGTAGCCGCAAACCTCACGCACCGGCCGGTCTTCCCTGAAGTAAAAACGCTGGATATGACGTTCGTGGTTGAAGCGGACGAAATCCGGCAGGTCATGCACCTTCTTCCATGGAATCGGCTCTTTCTTCTCCCAGTACTCGAACAGTTTCTTGATCCTGGGCTTGTCCTTGACCGACTCGATCAGCTTGTGGCATCCCATGCACTTGTCCAACCGCGGAATTCCCGAAACGGCGCTGCGCCGTGCATAGGTATGGCAGTACATGCAATTGATCCCCATCTGTCCCGCATGGGTATTATGCGGAAACTCGATGGGTTGCTCGACGACCGGGCCGAGTGCGTTGTAACCGTCGTCCGTCTGTGAGCCGATGGCTCCACCCAGGACAAACGGCTCGGCAGTTGCCGTACTCCACAGCACCAGCAGCGTCAGCCAAACTAAAATGTTTTTCATGCGAACTTTCATCCCAGGCACCTGTCCACTAAAAAAGTCGACTGCAGAATCGCAAATACATTGCCAATTCCAATACCCCGGCACCTCCGGACGCATGGCGGGCACGATGCACGCACGCGGCAGGCGGAGGAGGTACCGAGAAACGACGACGAGACCGTCGGGTGATGAGCGGTAGGCGCAGCCAGCGGCAACCTTTTCCTTGTGGGTAAGGCGCAACGCCAGACACGCGAAAAGGTGCCCGGAGGCACCTTTTCAGAATCAACTACTGCTGCTTGTCTTACGCAGGTTTGGCAACAAAGCCCATGCAATAGCCGTTCGGCACGATTTCATCGTCGCCGGGGTACAGCTTGCAACCATGAATGGCCGCTGTAGACGTGGGTTTGTCTTTATTGGGAAGGAAATTCATGCATTTGCTGCACTGCTTATCCCCATTGGGATGATTCTGGAACTTCAGCGCAGTCCGCACGGATGTGTTCTGCTTTGCAAACGCAGTGGTGTTGAAGCCAACCATCGGTGCAGCAACCAGGGCAATGCTGCCCATCTTGAGCAACTGACGGCGCGATTTCTTGATATTGTCTTCCATGTTGTAACCCCCTCCAGATCGATTGTTTGTAACGTGAACGGACGAGCCCGCCACACAATTTTTTTTGTTTTGCCGGCCGCCTCGTATCGCGACCAACCTGATCATCGAAGCACTGCCCGTCCGACCATGAACAAGAGCGTACCACCCCGAAATTGCGATTGTCAAACGTCCCAATGTAACTTTGCGTGTAACACCCTGTAATGATTGAATTGAAGTGGATTTGCTGTCTTTGAAAAGCCCATGATAGACTGCGCTACCACGCAAGATTGCTGCCTAAAAAGCAATTGCGTTGCATAGGGGGGCCATTCCGCAGTCAGGCAATTTAAGACCGCGACTAAGGAATTGCACAAAGTTTTGTCTGGCACAGTTATTTTATCTACAAGCCATTCTGGAGGGGGGGGGTAAATGCGTAAGTCAATGATCAAGTTTTCATCAGGGTTGGCCCTGGCTGCCGCACTGGTCAGCGTTTCTGCGCTGGCTGCTGAAGAAGGCGCCATGAATGGCGATCTTGCCAATGGCAAAAAAATCTTCACCGAAGGCAAAGGTGCCGCTGTGGCCTGCATGACCTGCCACGGACCCACGGGTTGGGGCACCGAAGCCATGGGTGCGCCGCGTCTGGCCAACCTGGGTTACCCGTATGTCGTCAAACAGTTGACTGATCTTGCCGAAGGTCGCCGCACTCCGTCCGGCGCTGGTGCCGTCATGCCGCTGTTTGCACAGCAGTTGTCCGAGCAGGATCGTCGCGACGTTGCCGCTTACGTCAATTCCTTTGACACCCCTCCCGAATTGTCCGATCTCAAGGCCATCAAGGAAGGCGGACAGGCCGTGGGCGAAAAATACCTGGGGCAGGTCATCGTCAAATACGGCGTATTGGGTAAAGTCTCTGCCTGCCAGTCCTGCCACGGCTATAACGGTCGCGGTGCTGCGCCCATTTTTCCGGTCATCGGACAACAGAAATACACCTATCTGGTCAACCAACTGCACAACTGGCGTGACGCCAGCCGTGCCAATGACCCCTATGGCATGATGCGCGCCATCGCCAAAAACCTGACGGACGATGACATCAACAATGTTGCCGCCTATCTGGCCACTGCGCCTCGCACGACTGCCAACACGTTTGACAACACCAGCAGAACCAGCAAGGCTCAGTGATTGCGGGATTACCCTCGCAGTTGATGGGTTCGCAGTTTTAGAACGAGACCTCGAACCCGCGCGCAACACAGCGCGCGGGTTTTGTTTTTTTGGATGACAGGCACCGCGGGAGGCCCTACCTCATGAAATTCAGCCAGTTGAAACTGGGCGAAAAAATCCTGTTCGGCATCGTAGGCCTGATTTTTGTATTTGCGGTCCTCAGCTTCGTGATGCTGGAAGTGTATCGGTCCCATCTCAATCGTCCCATGTACCCCTCCAACACCAGTTTCGACTTCACTCCAGAGGGGCAGAAGGGCTCCGTATTGTTTCGCGAGCGCGGCTGCCCCGACTGCCACCGGGCCCTGCGCAACGGCACCAATCAGG
The DNA here is from genome assembly GCA_027442615.1 of Ferrovaceae bacterium. Classification (GTDB taxonomy): domain Bacteria; phylum Pseudomonadota; class Gammaproteobacteria; order Burkholderiales; family Ferrovaceae; genus JAJZRV01. The sequence goes on from DAIBBI010000049.1 coordinate 25,344, forward strand.
GAGTCAGCCTCGATGGCATCGGCTCAAAACGCAGCCTCGATTACCTGTTGCGTTTTCTCAAGAAACCCGAGGCCACCTACGAAACCAAAACCATGGACCATGGTCTTAGCAAGGGTGCTGCCTATGTGGCAGGGCTGCCCGATGCAGAGCAACACGCAATTGCCATCTTTCTGTCAGAATTGAAGGCTACGCAGGGTTCTGCCGATGCGCGCCTGCCCATGCCGGAACGTTCGGGATTCGTGGACGAAATGGTCAAGATCTGGGCACCGGACACCTGGAAGAGCGAACGCCGCGACTTGCGAGAAGAAGCGGCTTCGCCAGACAAAGAGAGGCATTAAGCATGACACCACAAGCTTCGCTCCACCCCGCCATCAATGACCGCGAATACACCACCTTTACCCTGCTGTTTGTGTATGCGTGCATTACTTACGCCATCATTGGTTTTTCATGGGGCGCCCTGATGGGGGGAATTCCGGCCTTTCGCATGTTCGTCGATACGGCCCCCCATGGACGCCTCATCCTGCTCGCCCACGGTCACATCAACCTGCTGGGCTGGGTCGAGATGGCCATATTTGGCTCCATCTACTATTTCATCCCGCGCCTCGTCAATCGCCCCATCTACAGCATGAACCTCGTCAAAGTCCATTTCTGGATGCACAACGTCGGTCTGATGGGGATGGTGGTCCTGTTTACCACCGCGGGCATCATCGGCGGTTATGACCCCGGACCTGAAGTGGAGGCAACGGTCACCCACCTGATGGCAGGCGTGGGACTGTTTGGCACGATGGTCTTGCTGGCCAACATCATCTGGGGTTACAACATTTTCAAGACGGGCAAGCGCGGGGCGGAAACAGCATGATATCCGCCTTGCGCGTCCTTCTGCTCACCGGCCTCGTCCTTGGGTTGCTGACGGGATGCAATCGTCAGGGCAACTCGGGCCTGCAGCGCGGTGAAGCAGCACCCCGGCTTGCCACCAAAACCCTGGCCGACGTGGGTGGGGACTTGAGCCGCATCACCACCTATCGCCAACCAGACGAGCGCATGTACCAATACTCGCTGGACAAGGCATTGGCCACGGGCAAGCCCATCCTGCTCGAGTTTGCCACACCGGGACATTGTTCCGTGTGCGACCGCCAGTTGCAGATCACCAAAGCCATGCTGGACAAGTATCAAAACCAGGTCCTGTTCCTGCACATGGACCAATATGAAAACCCCGAGGCGTTCAAGGCCTATCGCGTGTTTGGCGACCCCTGGACCTTCGTCATCGACAGCAAGGGCCTGGTGCGCTACCAACAACCGGGATCGCTGCTCTACGGCGAAATGGAAGCAGCCATCCGGAGCGTCCTGCCCCACAGTGCCCAGGCGTCCAACTGAATGGTGTCAGTCATGGCTCAAGACAATCGCTACACGCTCAAACAGGACCGCAATGGCATGGTGTGGGACCTGTTGCTGTACGTGCCCACGGTGACTGCACTGGTTGCCATTGCCGCCAATGCATGGGTTCAGGAAAACCCGTACCTCGCGTACCTGCTGGCATTTTTGGCCTGCTTTTTCCTGATCGCAGGGGCCAACCGGATTCTCAAAACCCGCCTGATGCTGTTGCCCACCTCGCCCGTTGCCATCGAGGCGCAGCGCCAGCGCGTGGCCTTGGTCCTGCGCAACGGCCAGCGCCTGGAGCTTTTGAAGGACATCAAGCTGTACAAGGATTTTTCCGGGCGTTCGTTTGGGCTGACGGGGCTCAATGCCGTGGGACAGCGCCTGCAGTTCGTTTTTCACAAGGGGCAGTTTGCGCTGGAACGCGATTACCAGGCCTTGCAAAACACCCTGAAACCTTCCTAGCCCTTCAACGCCCGCGACGGCGGCGCACCACGTCCCAGGCCATGAAACCGATGGCGGCCGCCACCACAAGGCAGGCCCCCCCCATGAGGGCATACTCCGTGTCCGGGGCCACGAGCCCCCCCACCAACATGTGTACCGCATAGGCCGTCAGAAACAGGGAACTCGCGGCCACGACGAGGTAAACCAGAATTTCCAGAAGGGGTGATGAGCTCACGGGACGATTGCGCCGTTACTGTGCCGTGGCCGGCGTGGGGGCCTTGGCGGCTGGCGCCATGGTCGGCGCCTTGATGCTGAGGATGACTCCTCCAGGCTGCAGGGACACTGTCTCCACTTCCGTTCCCAGCAGGGACAGGTTTTCGGCAAGCCCCAGGTTTTTGCTGGCGCTGGGCAGCAGGATCAAATGGGATAGGCCGTGCAGCATCGCCAACTGGGCCTGGGGATCCCTGGCGGCCGGCGGCAGGGGCAATGCATCACAGCGACACGCCACCATGGTGCGGGCGGGCCACTGGCTGGCCACCCGGATGCGCGGCAGGGGCAGGTTCTGCTCTTCCCGCAACTTGCGCCCCTGCTCCACATCTTCTGAAAATGTTTTGATCAGCTGGTCCTGGTCGGATAGCACCTCGTTGCGCGTCGCCAGAGTCCAGGCGCGATCGGCCCGCATGGCCGTGGTACAGAGCAGCAGCAGCAGGACCCACACCCAGCCACGCTGGACCAGGAAACCTCGTCTCAGCAATGCCTCGCGGGGTTTGAGCAGCCACGGAAGCCCACCATAGAGCAGCAAGGCAAGACCGAGAAAACCCCAGACGGCATCGCAAAGAAAAGCGCCGAAAACGACACCCAGTAGCAGATTGCGGCCGAGGAAGTCGCCCCAGAGTTTTTGTCGCTGGTGGACGATGACCGCCAGCAACAGGCCCAGCAGCAGCAGTCCGGTAACCCAGTCACCCAGTTCTGCTTCACCCCCCTGCAGATTGGGCCCCCACAGCATGGCTGCGGCATTGATGACGGGGTTTTGCCAGGAACCCAGATCATGCCAGCCCATGCGCAACACCAGCGTCAGCAGGCTGACAAGCGCAATGCCGACGTAGAAGGCACGCTGCTGGGTACGGTCCAGCGGTTGTGAACGCCAGGCCCAGGCCAGGGAGAGCGGGTACGCCAGGCCAGCCGGATGCAGGCTGACGCTCAAGGCACAAACGGCAAGCTGGGCAAAATACAGGCCGGCAAAGGTACGGGGTGTTTCGCGGTATGCGCGGTCCAACAGGGCGCCTGCCATGAACGCGGCCAGCAGGACGATGCCCGGGGAAAGGCTGTCCATTTGCTGCAGGGTGAGGGGAGCGATCAGCAGCAGCCCTGTGGCCAGAAGGGCTTCTTCCTCGGTGCCTTGATTGCGGCGCCAAAGAAACAGCCCAAAGGCCGTCACGGCCAGGATCAGCACCGTCACCACCTTGGCAGCAAAAACCTGGCCCGGCCATAGAAACCCGAGCGGCAGCCACAGCAGGGCACGCATGTCCGGGGTCCCCAAGGTCACCACCGAGTTGGCCACCTGATCCCCCATGGACCAATCCAGAAGCAGCGCCTTGGCGGCACCCTCATCAAGCGCATAGGGCCCCTGGCGCAACAGGAGCAAGGCGACGACACCCCAGGCCAGGAGTGTCAGATAGCCCCAATAGCGCTTGGGAATCAATTCGGGTTTCGCTTCAGCCAAGGCTTAGCGCAGCCCTGCGGTGAAATCTGCCAGCGCCTTGATTTCCTCGTTGCTGAGGCGATGGGCAATGCTGCGCATGATGGCCGAGGGGTCGTTACTGCGGGTGCCATTCTTGAAATGCTGCAACTGGATCTCGGTATATTCCTGGTATTGGCCAGAGAGGCGCGGATACAGCGCCGGGATGCCGCTGCCGGTAGGTCCATGGCATGCGGCACAGGCGGGCACACCCCGGTCGATGTCGCCGGCACGCCAGAGCTTTTCGCCCACGGCCACCAGCTTGCTGCGCGTAGCCTGAGAAAGCTTTGGGGGCTGCGCGGCATACCAGGCAGCCACGTTGCGAATGTCATCATCCGACAACATGCCCACCACCCCCGACATGATCGGATTGTTGCGCAGCGGCGGCGCCCCATTGATGGACTTCATGTTGTTGAGCTGCTTGACGATGTAATCCGGCTGCTGGGCCGCCAGATGCGGCTGGGTTGGAATGGGGCTGACGCCATCGGCGCCATGGCAGGCAAAACACACCGAATCCGCAATGATCTTTCCCTTCTGCGGATCGCCCTGCAGGGCCCATGTTGCCGGGGACAGCATCGCCAGCAATACCAGAATCATCGTCCTATTCATCATTCGTTCCTCGAACCCTTCATCCGCGACCCCAGCATTCTACCAGAACTCAGCAGGGTGTCAGACGCGCAAACCCAAGCGCCAGCCACTTGACGCCCGCATCCCGGAAATTGACCTGAACCCGGGCATCGCCTCCGCTCCCTTCGCATTTCAGGACCACGCCGGTACCAAATTTGGCATGGCTGACAGACTGTCCGATGCGGAACGGTTGCGATGCGGAGAGACGCTCCTGTGCCATGCTCGCCGTCGCCGGCTCCCGCCTGGGCATTGCCGTCAGAAAGCGGTCCGAACTTTTCCAGGCCGGCTGGGCCGTGGACAGCCACCGGCACAGGGGCTCCGGAATCTCGTCAATGAAACGGGAACGCAGCCCATAGCGCACCTGGCCATGCAACATCCGGCTTTCCGCACGGGTCAGGTACAGACGCTGACGCGCCCGGGTAATCGCCACGTACATCAGGCGTCGCTCTTCCTCCAGGCCATCTGCTTCGGACAGCGCGTTCTCATGGGGAAACAACCCCTCTTCCAGTCCGCACACGAACACCGCCTGAAACTCCAGCCCCTTGGCGGCATGCACCGTCATCAATTGCAGCGCATCGGCGCCAGGCGCGGCTTCGTGCTCTCCGGCTTCGAGGCTTGCGTGGGACAGGAATGCCGCAAGGTCGGAGAGTTCGCTGTCGTTCTCGAAGCCTGACGCGGCAGCCACCAGTTCCTCCAGGTTTTCCACGCGGTCGGCACCCTCGCGCTCCTGACGATAGTGCTGCACGAGGCCGCTTTCTTCCAGCATTGCGGAGACCAGTTCTGCCAGCGACACGGCATCCGCGGCTGTGCGCAACCGATCCACACAGAGCAGGAAGGTATTCAGTCCCGTTGCCGCCTTGCCACTCAGGGCCACATGCCGCGCCGCCTGTTGCAGGCTTTGGCCCGCAGCAGCGGCATGGGATTGCAGCGCTTCGAGGGAACGCGCGCCCAGCCCGCGCGGCGGAAAGTTGACCACCCGCAAAAAGGCCCCATCGTCGTCAGGATTGGCGGCAAGTCGAAGGTAAGCCAGTGCATGCTTGACTTCCATGCGCTCAAAAAACCGCAATCCGCCATACACCCTGTAGCCAATGCCAGCGCTGAACAGGGCATGTTCCAGCACCCGTGACTGGGCGTTAGAGCGGTACAACAACGCCATTTCGGAAAGGGCGATGCCCTCTCCTAGCAGGGCGCGCACTTCATCCACAACGAAGCGCGCCTCGTCCCCGTCACTGCCTGCTTCAAACACGCGAATGGGTTGACCCGGCCCTGCCGTGGTCCAGAGGTTTTTGCCCAGTCTTCCCTGGTTATGCCGGATCAAGGCATTGGCCGCATCGAGAATATTGCCAAAGGAGCGATAGTTCTGTTCCAGGCGGATGATTTCCGTAAGGCCGTAATCGCGTTCGAAATCGCGCATGTTGCCCACTTCGGCCCCGCGAAACCCGTAGATGGACTGGTCGTCGTCACCCACCGCAAATACGGCGTTCCCCGACCCCGCCAGCAGCTTGAGCCAGACGTACTGCAACCGGTTGGTATCCTGGAACTCATCCACCAGCACGAATGGAAAGCGGGACCGGTAATGCTCGCGGATGGAATCGTTGGACTGCAGCAATTCCACGCTGCGCAACAACAGTTCGGCAAAGTCCACCACGCCTTCCTTCTGGCACTGGGCTTCATAGGCGATGTAGATGTCGCGCTGGGCCCGGCTATGCATGTCGAAGGGCTCGATGGACGCTGGACGCCGGCCCTCTTCCTTGTGGCTGTTGATGAACTGCTGGACCTGGCGCGGGGCATGGCGCTCTTCGTCGATGTTAAGCGCTCTCATGACCCTTTTGATGGCGGACAGCTGGTCCTGCGAATCCAGGATCTGGAACAGCTGCGGCAGTCGCGCTTCGCGCGCATGGGCGCGCAGCAGTCGATTGCACAGGCCGTGGAAGGTGCCAATCCACATGCCGCGCGTATTGATGGGCAGCAGCGTGGACAAACGGGCCAGCATCTCGCGTGCGGCCTTGTTGGTAAACGTGACGGCAAGGAGCCCCTGGGGGCTGACCTGCCCCGTCTGGATCAACCAGGCCATGCGGGTGGTCAGCACCCTGGTCTTGCCGCTACCCGCCCCTGCAAGGATCAGCGCGGACTGGCGCGGCAGGGTGACGGCAGCACGTTGTTCGGCATTCAGGCCAGTTAAAAGTGGGGAAGTCATGTCATCGCTCGGAAACTGAACCATGAATTATACGAGAGCGCAGTCCGAGTTTGGCCCGGGGGCGGGTATAATTTCGCTTTTGCCTGAAAATACTGCCATGGAAGACCAGTACAACCCCAGCGACATCGAGCAACGCCTCCAGGCAGAGTGGGAAGACCAGCGCGCCTATCAGGCGCGCGAAGAGGCCCGACGCCCAAAATATTACTGCCTGTCCATGTTTCCGTACCCCTCCGGCAAATTGCACATGGGGCACGTACGCAATTACACCATTGGCGACGTCCTGGCGCGCAGCCACCGGATGAAAGGCTTCAACGTCCTGCAACCCATGGGCTGGGACGCCTTTGGCCTGCCTGCCGAAAACGCCGCGCTGCAAAACAGGGTTGCCCCTGCCGAATGGACTTACCAGAACATCAGCGCCATGAAGGCGCAGCTCAAGTCCCTGGGGCTGGCCATCGACTGGGATCGCGAAATTGCCACCTGTCGCCCGGACTACTACCGCTGGGAACAATGGCTCTTTACCCGACTGTTTGAAAAAGGCCTGGTCTATCAAAAAACCGGTACCGTCAACTGGGACCCGGTGGACCAGACCGTGCTGGCCAATGAACAGGTCATCGAGGGACGGGGCTGGCGCTCCGGCGCGCTGGTGGAAAAGCGTGAAATCCCCATGTACTACCTGCGCATCACGGCCTACGCCGACGAATTGCTGCGCGAGCTCGACGATCTGCCCGGCTGGCCCGAGCAGGTCAAGACCATGCAGCGCAACTGGATCGGGCGCTCCGAGGGTGCCGCGATCCGCTTCGCACTGACCGAAGGGAATGGCGAACTCACCGTGTTCACCACCCGTGCCGACACGCTCTACGGGGTCACCTACGTGGCCATCGCTGCGGAACACCCCCTGGCAGTGCAAGCCGCCCGAAATCGCCCCGAGCTCCTGGCCTTCGTTGAGGAATGTCGCCAGGGGGGAGTGGCCGAAGCCGACCTCGCCACCCAGGCCAAGAAAGGCATGGACACCGGCATGACCGTGGTGCATCCCCTGACGGGGGCGCGCCTGCCCGTGTGGGTTGCCAATTACGTGCTGATGGGTTACGGCGAAGGTGCGGTCATGGCCGTGCCGGCGCATGACCAGCGCGACTTCGAGTTTGCCACGCAGTACGGCCTGCCCATCAAGCCCGTGATTCGCCCCGTGGAGGGTGAACTGGCATCCCCGCTGACGGAAGCTTTCGGCGAGGATGGCGTGCTGTTCGACTCGGAAGATTTTTCCGGACGCGGTTCGGGGGAAGCGCGCCAGAAAATGGGCGCCGTGCTTCAGGCCCTGGACAGCGGCAAGCCACAAGTACAGTACCGCCTGCGGGACTGGGGCATCTCGCGCCAGCGCTACTGGGGCTGCCCCATTCCCATCATCCACTGCACCGCCTGTGGCCAGGTCCCCGTGCCTGACAAGGATCTCCCCGTGGTGTTGCCAGAGCAGGTGACCTTTGAGGGTGTGGGCTCCCCCATCAAAAAGGATCCTTCCTTTTACGAAACCCATTGCCCCAGGTGTGGCGCCCCCGCCACCCGCGAAACCGATACCATGGACACTTTCGTGGAGTCCTCCTGGTATTTTGCACGCTACGCCTGTCCTGATCTTGCCACGGGCATGCTGGATGAACGCGCCAATTACTGGCTGCCAGTCGATCAATACGTGGGCGGTATCGAACATGCCATCCTGCACCTGCTCTATGCGCGCTTTTTCAACAAGCTGATGCGGGACGCCGGCCTGATCCGACATAGCGAACCCTTCGTCCATCTGCTCACCCAGGGCATGGTGTTGAAGGATGGCGCCAAAATGTCAAAATCCAAAGGCAACACGGTAGACCCGCAGGCGCTCATCGATCAGTACGGCGCCGACACGGCGCGATTTTTCATCATCTTCACGAGCCCGCCAGACCAATCGCTGGAATGGTCTGATGCCGGCGTTCAGGGCGCCTACCGTTTTCTGCGCCGGGTCTGGGCCTTTGCCGCAGGCCTCAAGGCACGGCAGGCAACGGGCGCCATCAACAACACAATGACGGCCCTGCATGTCCGTTACGAAATTCACTCATTGCTCAAGCAGGCCAACTACGATCTGGGCAAGCACCAGTTCAACACGGTGGCTTCGGCTGCGATGAAGTTGCTCAACACCCTGGAAAAGATCAGCGGTGCCAACGATGCCCTGGTCCAGGAAGGCTTTTCGATCCTGCTGCGCGTGCTCGCCCCCATCACGCCGCACCTCTGTGAAACGCTGTGGCGCGAACTGGGATACGGCACGAGCATTCTGGATGCGCCCTGGCCCGAGCATGATCCGGATGCCCTGAAACGCGACAGCATCGAGCTCATGCTGCAAGTGAATGGCAAACTGAGGGGTTCCATGACGGTCAACCCCGATATTGCACAGGAAGCACTGGAAGCCCAGGCACTGGCGCATCCGGCGCTGGAAAAACACCTGGCGGGGCAGGCAGTGAAAAAGGTCGTCGTGGTGCCAGGTCGCCTGATCAATGTGGTGCTGTAGATCATGAACACGCGACGCGCCTTTCTGGTTGGTGCGGGCAGTCTTTTTCTGCTCGGTGGCTGCGGCTTCCAGTTGCGCGGGGCGCCGCAGTTGTCCTTTCACAACGTGTATCTCAGCGGCACGCTGGAGAAGGGCCTGGACAGCGAAATCCGCACCGCCCTCACGCGCGAGGCAGGCGTCACCCTGGTCACGCGTCCAGAGCAGGCCGACGTGATCGTAACGGTTACGCCCCTCGTCAAGGACAAGCAGATCCTGACGCTCAATGCCCAGGGGACGGTATCCCAGTTCACCTTGCTGTCACGGCTCAATTTCCGCGCCAGCGACAACGCCGGAAACGAGTTGCTCGCCCCCACCGACGTCACCATCTCGCGCCTGTTCAACTACAACGACGTGCAGATCCTGGCCAAGCAATCCGAAGAACAATTGCTGTACAGGGACATGCAGCATGAACTGGTGCAGCAAATGTTGCGCCGCCTCGCCAGCATCAAGCCCAAAGTCAGCGCGACGCCGTAAACCTCGTGCGAATCTCTCCCGAAAAGCTGGAATCCAGCCTGTCCCAGGGATTGCAGCCTTTGACCACCGTGATGGGAGAAGAGCCCCTGCTGGCCTTTGAAACGCTGGATGCCGTGCGCAGCGCAGCGCATGGCCACGGATATGCCACGCGCGAGGTGCTGACGGTCGAACCCGGTTTCAACTGGAGCGAACTCACCCTCTCCTGCAACAGCAGCTCGCTGTTTGGCGACAAAAAACTGGTAGAGCTGCGCATCCCCTCGGGCAAGCCGGGAACCGAAGGTGCGCGACATCTGGAAACCCTGGGCAGCCGTGTTACAGAGGACACGCGCCTACTCGTCAGCTTGCCTGCGCTCGATTATCGCACCCAGCAAAGCGTCTGGTTCAAGGCCCTGGAATCCAACGGGCTGTTGGTGGTTGCCGCGGCAGTCCCTCGCGATCAACTGCCCTCGTGGATCGCCCGGCGCCTGGCCCGCCAGCATCAGCAGGCCGACCCCGAAACGCTGGCCTTCCTGGCGGATCGGGTGGAAGGCAACCTGCTGGCCGCGCATCAGGAAATCCAGAAGCTGGGCTTGTTGTTTCCCGCAGGCATGCTCTCCCCGGATACCGTCCGCCATGCGGTGCTCAATGTGGCGCGTCACGACTTACATGACCTGACTGAAGCCTTGATGCGCCGTGACCTGGCCCGCTTCGTCCGGACCCTGCGCGGCCTGCAGGCCGAGGGTGAGGCGTTGCCCCTGGTGCTATGGGCGATTGTGGAAGATTTTCGCGCACTCGCACATCTCATCACCGCCCGGCGCAACCGACGCCCCATGAACGTCGCCTGCCGTGAAGCGCGGGTGTGGGGGCCTCGCCAGAAACTGCTGGAACCCATGGCAGCACGCATCCCCCCTGGCGTATGCGAGGCCGCGCTCGTCATGGCAAACCAGGTGGATCGCACCATCAAGGGTGTGGAACCTGGCAATCCCTGGGAGACCCTGCTCGAGCTCGGCCTGGGCTTTTTGCGCGGGACGGCGACAGGCGTCAATCGGGGACAGACCTCGTCATAGGGGACAGACCTCAGACTTGAGGTCTGTCCCCTATGACGAGGTCTGTCCCCGATTGACGCCCCCGATTGACATCCCCTATTGCCGCCGTTGCCCCCATTGCAGGATACTAACCCCTGTTCAACGAATCAAAATACTGATGACCACACAATCGATCAAAGCGTATGTCGAAGCCATCGGGCAGGAAGCCCGCACGGCTTCCAGACATGTGGCGCGTGCCAGCACCGCAGCCAAAAACAGCGCCCTGCTGCTGGCTGCCGCCGCCTTGCGCCGCGACCAGGCTGAACTGCTCAAGGCCAACCAAGCCGACGTTGCTAGCGCCCGCGCCACAGGACAGGATGCCGCTTTCCTGGATCGCCTCACCCTGGGCCCCGCTTCCGTTGAGTCGATGGCCGCGGGACTGGAGCAGATTGCCACGTTGCAGGATCCGGTTGGCGAGGTCACCGGGCTGGCCCGACGCCCTTCCGGCATCGAGGTGGGCCGCATGCGCGTTCCCCTGGGCGTCATCGCCATCATTTACGAAGCGCGCCCCAACGTCACCGCGGACGCGGCAGGCCTGTGCCTCAAATCGGGCAATGCATGCATCCTGCGCGGCGGCTCAGAGGCCATGGGTTCCAATCAGATCATTGCACGCGCCATGCACGAGGGGCTTAGGGGTGCCGGACTGCCCGAATCCGCCATCCAGGTGCTGGACACCACGGATCGCGCAGCAGTGGGGGAACTGATCACCCTCAAGGGCCTGGTGGACGTCATCGTGCCGCGTGGCGGAAAGAGTTTGATCGAGCGTATCTCGAAGGAGGCCCGCATCCCGGTCATCAAGCACCTGGACGGGGTCTGCCACACCTATGTTGACGCCAGCGCTGACGTGGCGATGGCCATTCGCGTTGCAGACAATGCCAAAACGCAGCGTTACGGTACCTGCAACACCATGGAAACCCTGCTGGTCCACGAAGCCATTGCTCCCACCATCCTGCCTCCCCTGTGCACCATCTATCGCGGGAAAGGCGTGGAGTTGCGCGGTGACGATGCGGTGCAGCGCCTCGTCAGCGGCATCCAGCCCGCCGTGGAAGCGGATTGGTACGCCGAATACCTGGCCCCCATCCTTGCCATTCGCGTGGTACCCACGCTGGATGCAGCACTGGACCATATCGCGCGCTATGGCTCCCAGCATACGGATGCCATCATCACCAATGACTGGAACAATGCCAACCGCTTTCTGCGCGAAGTGGATTCGAGTTCCGTCATGGTCAACGCCTCCACGCGTTTTGCCGACGGGTTTGAATATGGGCTGGGTGCAGAAATTGGCATCTCCACCGACAAATTACATGCGCGCGGCCCTGTGGGTCTTGAGGGGCTCACCAACCAAAAATTCGTGGTTCTAGGCAACGGCCAGATCCGCGGCGGATGAACAGGGGCGGCGCCGTCGGCATCGTCGGCGGAACTTTTGACCCGATTCACGCCGGCCATCTGGCCATGGCACGGGAAGCACAACGCCAACTCGATCTCGATCAGGTTTTGTTGATTCCCGCCGGGGCCCCATGGCAACGCGCTCCCGAAGCCACTGCTCAGGATCGTCTGGCCATGGCCCGGCTGGCCGTGGGGGCGGCCGGGCCGATCCGGGTGGATGATCGCGAGGTTCGCCGCAACCGCCCCACCTACACCCTCGACACCCTGCAGGAGCTGCGCGCCGAATTGGGAACAGCCCCCACGCTGTGGCTGATTCTGGGCGCCGACGCCTTTCTCAACCTCCCCACCTGGTACCACTGGGAGGAGCTGTTTCAGTACGCCCGCATTGCGGTGGCTTGCCGCCCCGGTTATGACCTTCGCTCAAAGGACATGGCGCCGGCCCTGCGGCAACGGCTGGAGGGTGGATTGGGGTTGGGTAAGTTGGGGACAGACCCCTTTTTGGGGTCTGTCCCCAACTTACCCAACCCCAATCCACCCTCCGGTCCCTCCATCGCGCTGCTCGACATTCCGCTGCTCGACATCTCCTCCACGGGGATTCGCAATGCCCTGCATCATCATCAGCCCGTGGGCGATTTGCTCCCTGCCTCGGTACTGGACTATATTGAATCGCACCAGCTTTACCGATAGGAGACGAATGGATTCCCAGCACATCAAGGACGAAGCCGTCCTCGCACTTGAAGACATCAAGGCCAAAGATATCGAGGTTCTGGATGTACACCGCATGACTTCCCTTTGCGACTACATGATCATTGCCAGCGCCGATTCCACGCGACAGACCAAGGCGCTGGCCCACAACGTGGAAGACCGCCTGCGCGAAAAGGGGGTTTCGATCCAGGGAGTGGAGGGAGGACAAAGCGGAGAATGGATTCTGGTGGACCTCGGCGCCGTGGTCGTGCACGTCATGCAGCCTGCAGTTCGCGAGTATTACAACCTGTCCGAACTGTGGGGAGGTTCCCGGCGCCCGCCGTTGCGCGCGGCATCTTCGGGCTGACGCGCTTGAAAATCCGCATCATTGCCCTGGGCCATCGCATGCCCCAGTGGGTGCGCGAGGTGACCCAGGAGTACAGTCAGCGCATGCCGCGCGAAATGCCGGTGGAGCTGATCGAATTGAAACCGGAGGCGCGCAGCGGTGGGCGCACCACGGATCAAATTCTGGAGACCGAAGCCCAACGCATCCTTTCCGCGCTGCCGGACCACGGCATGGTGTTGTATGCCCTGGACGAGCATGGAAGCCTTTGGAGCACGCAGGATCTGGCCACGACGATTGTGAATGCCTTGCCGCAGGGCAACGATCTCTATTTCGTCATCGGCAGCGCGGACGGATTGCATCCGCGCATCAAGCAGCGTGCCCAAGCCCTCCTGTCCCTGTCACGCATGACGCTGCCGCACAGCATGGCGCGTGCCATCCTGGTGGAACAGTTGTATCGTGCTGCAATGGTGTTGAAAGGTCATCCCTATCATCGCGAGTGAACCATCATGATCTATCTGGCTTCGGGCAGTCCACGACGGGGCGAATTGCTGACGCGCATCGGCGTGGCCCACCAGGTCCTGATGCCAGGGCATGGCGAGGCGCCCGTGGACGAAACGCCGCATCCAGACGAAGCCCCCGCGGACTATGCCCTGCGCCTGGCAAAAGCCAAGGCAGCGGCGGGCTGGGGCCGTCTGGAGCAAGCCTCGTTGCCCCGCCACCCCGTGCTCGCCGCGGACACCACCGTGGCACTGGACGACGCGATCCTGGGAAAGCCTGCCCATGCAGACGAGGCGCGCACCATGCTAGGCCAGCTCTCCGACCGCATGCATCTTGTCATCACGGCAATCGCCATGATTCAGGGCCCCGTGCTGGAGTCACGACTCTCGGTCACGCGCGTCTGGTTTCGTGCACTGTCCGGCCGCGATCTCGATGAGTTCCTCGCCACGGGCGAGTACCATGACAAGGCGGGAGGCTATGGCATCCAGGGCCATGCAGCCCGCTTCATCGAGCGGGTGGATGGCAGCCCAAGCGGAGTCATGGGCCTGCCCCTGTTTGAGACCGATCAACTTCTCGCCCTTTTTGAAACAGGTACGCCGTGAACAATCAGATTCTGGTCAATATCACTCCCCAGGAAACCCGCGTGGCCATCATGGAACTGGGCGTGCCCCAGGAGATTCATGTGGAACGCGCTTCTGCCCGCGGTTTGGTGGGCAACGTCTATTGGGGTCGCGTGGCCCGGGTGCTGCCCGGCATGCAATCGGCCTTCATCGACCTCGGCCTGGAGCGGGCCGCATTTCTCCACGTGGCAGACATCTGGGCCCCCCGGCATTCCGACGAACCTGCCCGGCCCATTGAAAAAATTCTCTCCGAGGGCCAGTCGTTGATGGTTCAGGTCATCAAGGATCCCATCGGCACCAAAGGGGCGCGTCTGTCCACCCAGATCGGCATTGCCGGACGATACCTGGTCTACCTGCCCCAGGAAAATCACATCGGGGTCTCGCAGCGCATCGAAAGCGAGGAAGAGCGAAACCAGCTGCGCGAACGCTTTCAGGGCGTCATTCCGCCCGACACGCAGGGCGGATTCATCGTCCGCACGGTGGCTGAGTCCACATCCGACAGGGAGCTGCTGAAAGACCTCGAATATCTCACGCAGCTGTGGTCGGACATTCTGGAGACCTGCAAGCGGTCTGCCGTGCCCGCCCTGCTCTACCAGGACCTCAGCCTGGCACAACGCGTCATTCGCGATTTCGTCATGGAGGATACCGACCGCGTGCTGGTGGATTCACGCGAGACGTTTCATAAACTGCTGGACTTCGCCACCCACTATTGCCCCCAGGCCGTGCCGGTTCTGGAGCACTACAGTGGCGCCCGCCCCATCTTCGACCTGTTTGGCGTCGAGGAAGAAATCGAGAAAGCGCTGGCGCGGCGCGTGGATCTCAAATCCGGCGGCTACCTGATCATCGACCAGACCGAGGCGATGACGACCATCGACGTAAACACCGGGGGATTTGTCGGCGTGCGGAACTTTGATGACACCGTATTCAAGACCAACCTGGAAGCAGCCCAGGCCATGGCGCGCCAATTGCGACTGCGCAACCTGGGCGGCATCATCATTGCCGACTTCATCGACATGGACAACGAAGAGCATCGCAATGCCGTTCTGAGCGAGTTCAGCAAGGCCTTGTCACGCGACCGCACGCGCATCTCGGTCAACGGATTCACCACGCTGGGCCTGATCGAGCTGACCCGCAAGCGGACCCGCGAAAGCCTGGCGCATGTGCTATGCGAACCCTGCCCGTGTTGCAAGGGCAGCGCCCAGCTCAAAACGCCGCAAACCGTGTGTTACGAAATCCTGCGCGAAATCGTGCGCGCCGCCCGTCAATTCGAGGCCCGCGAATATCGCATCATTGCCCATCAGCGGGTGATCGACCTGTTTCTGGACGAGGAGTCGCAAGGGCTTGCCGGAGTCAGCGACTTCATCGGCAAACCCATCAGTCTGCAGGTGGAGTCAGGATCGAATCAGGAACAGTACGACGTCATCCTGATGTGATCACATCAGGCGCTGCACCAGCATTTCCAGAGCCCCCACCAGGATGGTCAGGGTCAACTGGAATATGACCATGAGGATCACCGGCGTCAAATCCACGGTGCCCATCATCGGAACGAGCCGCCGCAAGGGATTGAGAAATGATCGCGTCAGGGCATCGGCTGCCGGCATGACCGGGCTGTAGGGGTTGACCCAGCTCAGGACCGCCAGGACGAATACGGCCCCCATCAAAATATACAGTCCGTGGCGCAGCAGGGTCACGGCACCCATTGCCAGGATCCAGGGCAGGAAGTGCAGCAATTCGAAGGGCCGAACCAGGCCAAACAGGGTCAGGTTGCCCATCAGCAACAGGCACTCCAGCATCCAGGCCCACAGCAGCGGCGTATAGTCCACGCCCCGAACGCCCGGGATGGCGCGGCGCAGGCGGCGCACCGCAAAATCACTGAGGGAAACTGAAAACTCGCTGACCGGATTTCGATACGGGGCGCCAAACAACTGCAGAAGGAAGCGCAAAAGTGCTGCAAAGGAAAACAGGCCCACAGCGAGTTCAAACAGGGATTGCATGATGCCGTTCAATTGATTTCTCCTGCTTCACGCGCCAGTCCGTCGCCCAGTTCGGAGGAGCGCGCAGCGGCCGCGCGCATGGCCTGACCGAAAATCTGTTCCAGTCCGGCGGCATTGAGCACTGCCAACGCCGCTTCCGTAGTTCCACCCGGAGAGGTGACCTTGCGCCGCAACTCCGCTGGCGCGTCCGGGCCTGCCTTGGCCAACATGGCCGCACCCTGCACCGTGTCCAGCACCAGCGTCGTGGCGGCGGCCTCGTCCAGCCCCAGGGAACGGGCGGCTTTCTGCATGGCCTCCATGACCAGAAAAACATAGGCCGGCCCGCTGCCGGAAACGGCCGTGACGGCATCGAGGTCTGCTTCGCGCGATACCCAGATCACAGAGCCCACGGCACGCATCAGGGACTGGGCATGCAGCCGGTCCTCCTGCGGCACCCCGGGCATGGCATAAAGACCCGCAGCACCCTGCTGGATCAGGGCAGGCGTATTGGGCATGGCCCGCACGATGTTGCCGTGCCCCTTGAGCCAACGCGACAACAATGCCGTCCTGACGCCCGCGGCAATGCTGATGACTCGCATGTCTGCGGGCAGCGGTGGCAGGGCCTGTGTCACGGCAGCCATGTGCTGCGGTTTGACGGCCAGCACCAGCGTGCCGGCCTCGCCCAGGGCAGGTCCCGCCTCCTGATGGGTGGCGACTCCCCAGGTGCTGCGCAGTCGCTGCGCCGCATCGGGATTGATCTCGACGACGCTGATGTCGGTTGCAGCCTGGCCATGTGCCAACAGCCCCCCGATCAATGCCGAGGCCATGTTGCCGCCTCCAATGAATACGATGCTCATGATGTTTTCCGACGTTTCCCAAAAATGGCCGTGCCAATGCGCACTATTGTAGAGCCTTCTGCGATGGCTGAGGCAAAGTCCTGGGACATGCCCATGGACAGCGTATCCAGGGCATGGCCCTGCTCATTCAGTACGGTTTGCAACTGGCGCAGCGCGGCAAAGCGCTGGCGCTGCAGGGCGATGTCCGGTGTCGCTTCAGGCAGGGTCATCAAACCGCGTAGTCGCAGGCCAGGCAGGACAGCCACGGCGGCGGCCAGGTCTGCAACAGCTTCGGGGGGCACGCCGGCCTTGCTCGATTCTCCGCTGAGATTGACCTGCAGGCAGACATTGAGTGGCGCCAGCCCTTCCTCCTGCCGGACTTCGGAGAGTCGCTCGGCGATTTTCAATCGCGTCACGCCATGCACCCACTGAAAATGCTGGGCAATGGGTCGCGTTTTGTTGCTTTGCACCGGCCCGATGAAATGCCACTCCAGCGCAAGGTCCCGCAGCTGCGCCTGTTTCTCCAGGGCCTCCTGCAGATAACTTTCCCCAAAAACCGACTGGCCCGCAGCCCGGGCTTCCCTGATCACCGCGGCAGACTGCCCCTTGCTTACGGCCAACACCGTGACCGGCCGCCCCTGGGCCAGCTGCCGCACCTGTTCCTGAACCTGTTGAAGATTTTCGGTGACGGTCATCGTTTCCGACCAAATGGTTTATCATACCCGACTCGAATCCTTATTATATTAGGCATTCCATGGCTGGACTTACCCCTGAAACCCCCTGGCCTACCGAAATCACGTTGCACCAGGCTTCGCGCCGACTGGATGTGACGTTCAGTGACGGCCAGCAATATCAGTTCCCGATCGAGTACTTACGGGTCTATTCGCCCTCGGCAGAAGTTCGGGGCCACGGGCCGGGCCAGGAAACCCTGCAAACCGGAAAGCGCCTCGTGTCCATACAGGAAATCATTCCGGTGGGCTCCTATGCCATTCAGATCCGTTTTTCGGATGGGCACGACACCGGTATTTTTTCCTGGGACTATCTCAAGGATCTTGGCGTCAATCAGGAAGAATACTGGGCCGCCTATCTCAACCAGATGGAAGCCGCCGGCGCCAGCAGGGACACGCACTGACCCCATGAGTACAACCCATTTCGGTTTCACCGAGGTTGAAGAGGCCGACAAGGCGCGTAAGGTCGCCGGGGTTTTCGACTCGGTGGCCTCGCGCTACGACATCATGAATGACCTGATGTCAGTGGGCATGCATCGGCTGTGGAAGCATTTCACCCTTAACGTGGCCCAGGTTCGCCCCGGCGAGCGCGTGCTGGACCTTGCTTCGGGAAGCGGCGATCTGGCCCGGGGATTTGCGCGAGCCGCAGGCGATACCGGCCAGGTGGTCATGACAGACATCAATTTCGCCATGCTCTCGCGTGGACGCGATCGCCTGCTTGATGCCGGGCACGCACTGCCGACCACGCAGTGCGATGCCGAACACCTGCCCTTTCCTGACGACACCTTTGACTGCGTCAGTGTCGCCTTTGGACTACGCAACATGACCCATAAGGAGCAGGCCCTGTCGGAGATGGTTCGTGTTCTCAAGCCCGGCGGTCGCGGCCTGGTTCTGGAGTTCTCAAAGATCTGGGCCCCCTTGCAGCCCCTCTACGACACCTACTCCTTCAAGATCATTCCCAAGGTGGGCCGGTGGGTTGCCAACGACGAAGCCAGTTATCAGTATCTGGCCGAATCCATCCGCATGCATCCGGACCAGGAAACACTCAAGGCCATGATGGAAGCTGCAGGTTTTGAATCGGTGGAGTGGTTCAACCTCTCCGCCGGTGTGGTGGCCCTGCATCGAGGCTACAAATGGTGACGACCGCACTGCAAACGCTGCTTTCAAACGGCCTGCGCACCCTGCTTTCCACCGCCCCCTGGGCGGCGCAACGGCTGCAGCCCTTTGCCGGTTGCCAGATCGTGCTGGACCTGGGAGGATTGGTGGTGCCCTTTAATATCGACGCCGGGGGCATTCCCGCACTGTCACCGGCGCGTCCGGAACATGCCGACCTGTCCATTCGCATTCCCCTGGGCGCCCTGCCATTGTTGCTCACCGATCAGCCGGCCGCATTGCGCCAGCTTCATCTGGAAGGCAACAGCGGACTGGCTTCCGAAGTGGGGTTTCTGGCCAGGAATTTCCGGCCCGACCTCGAAGAACTGTTGAGCCGGATGGTGGGCGACATCCTTGCCCACCGCATGGCGCAGACGGCACGCGCCGGCGGACGCTGGGCCAGGGACAGCCTGAGCAGGCTGTCGGAATCCTTTTCTGAATATGCCACCGAAGAGGCCCGGCTGATCGCCAGCCGCTCGAGCCTGCATCGCTTTGCCAGTGAAGTGGAACGGCTGGCGCAGGACGTGCAACGCCTTGAGCGCCGCATGGCAGGGCAGGCTTGATGCGACTTCTGCGGCTGTTCAAAATTTTGTCCGTATTCGTCACCTATGGGCTGGACGAATTCATCTTCTCTCACCCACGGACCGCGGCTGCGCGCACCTTCACGCGCAACCTGCTGTTCTGGCGCCGATTCAGTGAACCTCGGGGTGTTCGGCTGCGCCGCGCGCTCGAAACCCTGGGTCCCATATTCGTCAAGTTTGGCCAGGCGCTGTCCACCCGTCGCGACCTCATTCCGCTCGACATTGCTGACGAACTGGCACAGCTGCAGGACCGCGTTCCACCCTTCCCCGGCGAACAGGCCGAGGCCATGCTGGAAGCCATTTACCGCCGTCCGCTCAGTGCCGTCTTTGCCCGGTTCGACACGACACCGGTGGCCAGCGCCTCGGTTGCCCAGGTTCATTTTGCCGTTCTCAACAACGGACGGGAAGCGGCCGTCAAGATATTGCGCCCCGACGTGGATCGTGCCATCGCCCGCGACGTGGCCCTGCTCTACACGCTGGCCCATTTGCTGGAACGCCTGTTTGCCGAGGCGCGGCGCCTCCACCCGGTGGAGGTGGTGGCGGAATTCGAAAAGCATCTGGGCGAAGAGCTCGACCTCATGGTGGAAGCGGCCAACGCAAGCCAGCTGCGGCGCAACTTTGCCGATCGCCGGCTCCTGATCATCCCTGAAGTGTTCTGGGATTATTGCGACACCCGCGTCATGGTCATGGAACGCATGGCAGGCACACCCATCAGCCAGGTAGACCTGTTGCGCAGCAAGGGTGTGGACATACCCAAGCTGGCCCGCGATGGCGTCGAAATTTTTTTTACGCAGGTGTTCCGGGATGGCTTTTTTCATGCCGACATGCATCCTGGCAATATCCAGGTGGCCGACGATGGCCGTTATATCGGACTGGACTTCGGCATCATCGGCACCCTGAACAATTCGGACAAGAATTATCTGGCCCAGAATTTCCTGGCCTTCTTCCGGCGCGATTATCACCGCGTGGCCATGGCACACATCGAAGCCGGCTGGGTGCCGCCGGATACCCGGGCCGACGAGTTCGAATCCGCCATTCGCTCGGTGTGCGAGCCCATCTTCGACAAGCCCCTGCGCGAAATCTCCTTTGGCAAGGTCTTGCTGCGCCTGTTTCAGGTCTCGCGCCGCTTTAACATGGAAATCCAGCCCCAGCTGGTGATGCTGCAAAAGACGCTGCTCAATGTGGAGGGACTGGGGCGTGACCTGGACCCCGATCTGGACCTCTGGAAAACCGCCAAACCCTTTCTGGAGCGCTGGATGAGCGAGCAGGTGGGTTGGCGCGGGCTGGTGCGGGCACTCCGGCAGGAAGGCGGGCAGTGGGTGACTTTGGTACCCGAACTCCCGCGCCTCGTTCACCGCGCGCTCACCACCTCCCCCTCCCATGATTTGCGCCAGCAAATCGAATCCCTGCAGTCGCAGCAGCGCACTTTGCAGCGTTGGCTGACGGGGATTCTGGTCCTGCTGGGCCTGATGGTTGGGGTGGCCTTCGCGCTCCTGTTCCTGGTGCTGGGCGGCTACTAGGCTAGTGGGCAATGCCCAGGTAGGCGGCACGCACCTTGGGGTCGTTGCGCAATTGTTCTGCAGGGCCATGCACGGCAATGCGGCCATTCTCCAGCACATAGCCATAGTCCGCCACGGCAAGTGCCGCGGAGGCAAACTGCTCCACCAGCAGCATGGTCATGCCCTGCTCCTTGAGGCGTCCGATGATGTGGAATACTTCCTCCACCAGGATCGGTGCCAGCCCCATGGAGGGTTCGTCCAGCAGCAATACGTCGGGATTGAGCATCAGGGCTCGCGCCATGGCCAGCATTTGCTGCTCGCCACCAGACAGCGTTCCTGCCAGCTGAAATTGACGCTCGCGCAGGCGTGGAAACAAATCCAGCGCCCGATCGAGGTCACCGCGAATGTCACCGCGCGGTCTTCCGCCAAACGTGAGGCGCGTAAAGGCCCCCAGCAGCAAATTATCGCGCACGGTCTGGGTGGGAAACACGCGGCGGCCTTCGGGCGAGTGGGCAAGACCGATCCGCGCAATGCGATGGGCCGGCAACCCCGTAATGCTTTTGCCTCCCAGCAGGATACTACCCCCCGTGGGTTTGAGCATGCCGCTGATGGCACGCATGGTGGTGGTCTTGCCGGCGCCGTTCGAGCCAATCAGCGTCACGACCTGCCCCTTTGGGACCTTCAATTCAATGCCGTGCAGCACCTGGACTTGACCGTAGGCTGCCTTGAGATGGTTGATTTCCAGCATGTTGTTCTCCTCGGTCAGGCGGACTGGCCGCCCAGATAGGCCTCGATCACCTTGGGATCAGACTGGACGTCGGCGGGCTTTCCTTCGGCAATCTTCTGTCCGAAGTCGAGTACCGATACCGTATCCGAGATGCCCATGACCACGTCCATATGATGCTCGATCAGAATGACCGTAATGCCATGTTCGCGGATCTTGCGGATGATCTCGATCAGATCCTGAATCTCGGGTGAGGTCAGGCCGGCGGCGGGCTCGTCCAGCAACAACAGCGCCGGATTAAGACCCAGCGCGCGCCCGATTTCCAGCAGCCGTTGACGCCCGTAGGGCAGGTTGCGCGCCTCCTCATTGATGAATGCGCCCAGCCCCACAAAACTCAAAATGCTGGCCGCGCGCTCGCGCGCAGTGCGCTCTTCCTGGCGATAGCGCGCGGTGTTGAGCATGACGTCAAGAAGGGTGGAACGGTAGGTATGGTGCAGCCCCACCAGAACGTTCTCCAATGCCGTCATCTCGCCAAACAGTTGCAGGTTCTGGAAGGTGCGGGCAATGCCCTGCAGCGCGATGGCTGAGGGCGTCTGTCCTGAAATGGTTTTGCCGTTGAAAACCACCTCACCTTCCGTAGGCGTGTAAATGCCGGTGAGCACGTTCATCATGGTGGATTTGCCCGAACCATTGGGTCCGATCAGTCCGTGAATGGTTCCCTCGGCAATTTTGAGGTCCACCTCATTGAGCGCTTTCAGGCCGCCAAACTGCATCAGGATACGGCGCGCCTCGAGCAACAGACCGCCGCGCGCCACCGATTGGTCCGGCGTGGCCCATGCCGTCACACCATGGGGAGAGACCTTCATGCGCGAGCGCGCCACCCACTCCGGTTTGTAGTGCCCAATGATGCTGCGAATCCAGCCGACGATGCCGTCCTGCAGGTAGTACACGACGAACAGGATCAGGAAGCCGAAAATGGTGATGCGCCAATTGGTCATTTCCTGCAGGGTATACGCGCTGAACAACAGCGCCACCGCGCCCAGCACGGGAACCACCAGGGGCTTCAGGTTGCGCTTGCCACTGATGAAGTGGCGCAGAACGAAGAAGCCCACGGCTCCCGCCCCGACCAGCGCAAGATCGCGAAAGAGGTTGATGTCGTCGAGCAGGTTGGGCAACAGCACCACGATGGCGGCACCCAGCACCGGCCCCATACGCGTCTTGCGCCCACCCATGATGATGGCGAGGAGAAACAATACGGTGAGTTCGAAGTTGAAGGTGTTGGGGGCAATGTAGAGCTCGTTGAAGGTGAACATGCCACCCGCAAGACCCGCAAGGCCCGCGCTGATGACGAAGGCGTAGACCTTGTAGCGGTAAACGCTAACCCCCATGCAGTCCGACGCCACCGGGCTGCCCCGCAGGGCTTCAAAGGCACGGCCCAGATGGGACTTGAGAATGCGGTTGACCAGCAGCATCGCCATCAGGAAAACGCCCATCACGAAATAGTAGTAGTGCTGCTCTTCGAGGACCCAGTCAAACAGCATGGGTTTTCTGATGGTGATGCCCATGGGTCCATTGGTGAGGAAATCCATCTCATTGATGAGGATCTGGGCGATGGTCCCAAAAGCCAGGGTGACCATGGCGAGGTAGGGCCCCGTGACGCGCAGGGCCGGCAGGGCCAGCAGTATTCCAAAAAACCCGGTCACCACGATGCTGGAAGGAATGGCCAGATAAAAGGGCAGGCCCAGTTTCCAGTTGAGGATGCCCGCCGCATAGGCCCCGATCCCGAACAGGGCGGCATGGGCCAGCGAGACTTCGCCGGTGTATCCCACCACGATGTCCAGGCCAAAGAGCAGGACGGCATAGATGGCGATCAACACCACCTGGTGGATGTAGTACTCGTTATGAATCAGCAGGGGAATGACGACCAGCAGGCCGATGCCCGCCAGCAGCGCTAGTGTTTGAACAGCTCTCATCGAATCAAACCTTCTTGATGGTGGTCTTGCCAAATAACCCGCTGGGTTTGATTGCCAGCACCAACAGCAACAGGACCAGTCCGGGGACGTCCTTGTAGCCGGTGGATATGTAGAATCCCGTGGTGGTTTCAGCAACCCCCAACAGGATGCCGCCGACAATCACCCCCAAGCCGGAAGTGAGTCCCCCAATAATTGCGACTGCAAAAGCCTTCAGTCCCAGTACAGCCCCCATGGATGCTCCCGTCAGCGTGATCGGGGCAATCAAAACCCCGGCGAATGCAGCCGACATGGAAGACAATGCATATGAAAATGTGATGACAAGCCCGGTGTTGATGCCCATCAGCCCCGCTGCATCGCGATCACTGGATGTTGCCACCACGGCCTTCCCATAGATGGAACGCCGATTGAACAACTCCACCAGCACCATCATCAGGACGGCGCCCACCACCACCATCAATTCCATCGGCAGGACATTGGCCCCGAAAATGTGAATGGGTTCGGTGGGAAGGGGCGAGGGAAAGGGAAGGTCGTCGCGTCCCCAAAGATTTTCGGCGGTATTGCGAAAGATGATGCCCAACGCGATGGTGGACATGATCCAGCCAAATTCCGACTTGGTCTTGATGGCGGGACGCACCCCCACAAACTCCACCACGGCGCCCTGCAAGGCGCCAAACAACAGCACCAGCGGCACCATCAGCCAGTAATTCACATAGGGGCCGCCCAGGATGTCTCCGGAAAAACTCAAGCCCACCATGGCGCCCAGCATCAATGCTTCGCCCTGGCCAAAATTGAGGGTTCCCGAAGTGGCAAAGGTGGACTGGTAGCCAAACGCAATCACGGCGTAAATCATGCCGAGAGCAACACCGCTCATCAGCAGCTGCAGCAGGATATCCATGGAAATTCCCGGTCGTGGATAGTAGGAACGAAGCGCGAATCTTTAAATGGCGCGTCCCGCCTTGCGGCGGGACGCGGTTTTCTTACTTGGTATGCAGTGGATTCTTTCGGTCTTCTTCGTAAGCGTAAACCACATGCCCCGCCTTGACCTCACCCATCACCGGAATGCCGACGCTGATGGCTTCGTGATTGTCATGGGAATAGGGCTTGTTGTAGTTGGTGACGACACCATCCACCTTCTGGTTCAGGTTTTCCAGGGCTGCACGGATCTTCGGCCCCTCGGTGGAACCCGCCTGCTTGATGGCAGCAGCCAGCAGGTACATGGAATCATAGCCCTGCGCCGCGGAAACCGGGGAGGGAATGCGCCCATTGGCAGGATGGTAGGCCTTCAGGTAGGCATCGATGAATGCCTTGCGCTTGGGTGTGTTGGGTTCCTGGATGAAGGTTTGCGGCATGCGCGCGCCATCACTATTGGCGCCGGCATTGTCGATGAAGTTGGCCATCGACAGGGTCCAGCTGCCCACCATGGGGACCTTCCAGCCCAGCTTGGCCATGCCGTTGGCAATCTGTGCCAGTTCAGGTCCGATGCCATAGGTCAGGATGATCTGCGCTCCGGCGGCCTTGGCCTTGAGGAGCTGGGATGTCATGTCCGTATCCTTGATGTTGAATTTTTCAACGGCGACGGGTTTCACGCCTTTGGCTGCCAGCGCCTTTTCCAGATCCTCACGGCCCAGCTGGCCGTAGTTGGTGGAATCGGCCAGGATGGCCACCTTGGTGAATTTGCGCTTGACGATCGCTTCGTCCACGATCATGCCGGACTGGATGGTATCGTTGGCCGAAGTGTGGAAGACATAGTTGTCATCAAATTCAGGGGGCAGAAAATGTTTGGTGATGAGGGAGCCCGTGGCCACATTATTGATGACGGGCACCTTCGCTTCCTGGTAAAACCGTTGGGAAGCCAGGGCCACGCCCGTGTTGATGAAACCGAGATCAGCGACGACCTGTTCCTTGTTGATGAGTTCCTGGGCAATTTGCACACCCCGCTCGTTCTTGGCCTCGTCATCCCGCTCCACCAGTTGAATCTGGCGACCCAGGACACCGCCGGCCTTGTTGATTTCATCGGCAGCGAGGCGAACGCCGTCACGCATCGACAGCCCCATGGGAGAAGAACCCCCCGTGTAAGGACCGGAAACCCCGATCTTGATGGGGTCGGCAGCGACAGCGCCCAAAGCGAGCGAAACCAGAGTGGCGCCCAGCAACGGGGCTGCCCATTTGGGGATTGCAAATTGCATCATGTTCTCCTCGTAGTAGAGAGTTTGGCCCTTATATGGTTTCCGCAGACAAGGCCTTTTTTGGTGGTGCCGCATTTTATCATGGGGCCCTGGCCGAGTATATCAGCAAAATTGCCCCGCTGACCCTGACGCAGGTCAAGCAGGACGCGGTATGCTAACGCACCAAGCCTGTTCCGGCGCACGGGGAGAACCGCATGATTTACCGACTGGGCCAGCACACACCCGTCATCGATGCCAGTTGCTATGTGGATGAAAACGCCGTCGTCATCGGCGCCGTCACCCTGGGGGCCGAATCCACCCTCTGGTGCAATGCGGTCCTGCGCGCGGATAACGCCCCCATCACCATCGGCGAACGCAGCAACATTCAGGATGGGGCAGTCCTGCATACCGATCCCGGCGTGCCGCTGACCATCGGCAATGACGTCAGCGTGGGACACCTCGCCATGCTGCATGGCTGCACCGTGGGTGAGGGCAGCCTGATCGGCATCAAGGCGGTCATTCTGAACCATACGGTCATCGGCAAGCACTGCCTGATTGGCGCCAATACCCTGTTGACGGAAAACAAGGTCATCCCGGATGGATCACTGGTCATTGGCAGTCCCGGACGCGTGGTGCGCACCCTCTCCCCTGAGGAGATTGCCCACCTGAAAGGCAACGCGGACAGTTACGTGGCACGGGGAAAACTGTTCAAATCCCAACTGCAACGGGTCAACCCGCCAAAATCCGAATAGAATGGCGTTTTCCGGACCAAAAACTTCGCCCCATGCTGGATAAACGCTCCAC
>DAIBBI010000050.1:0-50641 GCA_027442615.1 Ferrovaceae bacterium
AGACAAAGGCTGGCTTCATCCACGTGTTCCGGCACTTATCAAGAGCGTCAAGCAGCCATGTTTCTTCGTCAGCTTCGAGCCTGCGGCTGCGCGCGTTTGCAACGCGCGGCATCCTGATGGACTGTATCGGGTTTTGGACAGGCAGCCCCCATTCCTTCGCTGCCACCGAAAAAAGATGAGAAATAATGGAAAGTTCTAGGCGGACAGATGCGGGGGCCATGCCAACTGTCAGGCGTTCATCGCGATATGCCGCGAAGTCGCTTGCGCGCAGCGATGCAAGCGACTTCGAAGAAAGCCGATGTTCTTGCCAGACTTTGATGCGAGCAACTTCGCGTTGCCAGGACTTTTTCTTTGACGTGACCTCGCGCTGGTATCGTGTCAGCGCTGCGTGAAGGGTGGTTGCCTCTGCTTCTGCTCGATCAACGAAAACCCCGCGATCCATCTTGCTTTCTATGTCGCGCGCCCATGCTTCCGCTTCGCTTTTTGTCTGAAAAGTCTTTGACTGAACTGGGTGTCCTTTGCGCCGAATCTTCGCTTGCCACCACCCACTCTTTCTTTGCTCAAAACCCGCCATTTCGCACCTCAACTGTCCCCGTTTTGTCCCCGAAATTGCTTTTGACAAGTATGGGCAGGCTGGAAAGCGGCGTCAATGCTTGATTTGGCGAATTAACAATTTGGCGCTCATAATCCCTTGGTCGCTGGTTCGAGTCCAGCACGACCCACCCACTTGCCTGCCAAGCATAAGAAAACGCCCTGCAAATGCAGGGCGTTTTCTTTGGGGCATTTTTCAGTTCATCCGTACAGGTTCAACTTCCACCTTTTCCACCGCGTCCGAACATTTCCAGTTCCATCTGGTTTTTGACGGAGGTCACTCCAGGCACGCGCGCGGCGATTTGTTGTGCCTCAAACAGATCCCGGGCCTCCAGAACAAACCCCCCAAGCGTGACAACACCATTTCGTGAACTGACTTCGATATGTTTGGCGTAGATATTTGGGTTATCAACAAGTTGCTGTTTTACTGCCTGCTCAAGCATCCTGTCCGCGTCAATCTCGGATGCGGTCCGGGGGGGCGATGAGGCGCAGGCGCCGATGAATGCAGCTGCGGTGATCAGCAACGAAATGCGAAAAACTTTTCTCAGTAAGCTCATGAGCGGTCATCTCTTATATTCGGTAAGTAATACCTGTAAGATAGGCCCAATGTTACTTGGTTCAAACATTTTGAAACATTTTCGGGTGATCACCACCGTACTGATCGCTGCTGCCCTCGTTCCAGCCGCGGCTTCCGAAGACCCTGTCGTAAGCGCAGAGCATTGGGTTCAAAACGGCGATGTCAGGATTTATGTCTGGGAGAAACACCTGAACTCCGTGGATGCCGGGAAAGTCATTGTCCTGGCCCACGGATCGGCCACTGCCGGCAAGGAAAGCTTCGATCTGCAGGTTCAAGGGTATACCGATGTAAGCCTGATGGACACGCTGGCCAGGGCGGGTTTTGACGTCTTTGCACTGGACACAAGGGGTTTTGGCCGATCAACGCATCCGGACACGCACATGACCACCGTGCAGGCCAGTTCGGACCTCAATGCCGTGGTCGATTACGTTTCGCATTTGCGCGCTGTGGCAAAGGTCGATTTGCTCGCCTGGTCCTGGGGTACCCAGTATGGCGGAATGTTCGTGATGGCCCACCCGGAAAAAGTCAGAAAATACATCTCCTATGCCCAAATGCATCTGGATAGTCCGGATTTGGCAAAGCGTCGCCAAAAAATTGGGGATTACAGAGCGCATGTCTACTTGGAGATTCCCGAAGCAGGATGGAAGCCGCGCTTCTATTCCATGGCGCCCGCGTCAGACAATATTCCCGCCATCGTTGATGCCTACGCCAAGGCTGCTGCCGCCGTGGAAAAGAGGACGCCCACAGGCCCGCAGTTGGACATGGTCTCCATCATGCCCATGCTCTCTCCGCGCTTGATGAATGCATCCATCATGATGATTCATGGGGAGCATGATGACGTTGCAGACACCGTGGGACTTCTTCCCTTCTTCCAGGCCCTACCCAATCCGGACAAGCGCTATGTCATCATTCCAGAAGCCGGTCACATGATGATGTTCCAGAAGGGGCGTCAAAAGTTTCAACAGGCTGTCATCGATTTCCTCAACGAGGGAGTGAGCGATCCTGTTCGTCCCTGAAAGAAAATGCCCTGCGCAGGGCAGGGCATTTTCTTGGGAACGTGTTGTAGTTAATGAATGGATTGCAGATAAGCGGCGACCTGCTGTCTTTGTTCATCCGTCAGTCCATGCGCGATTGCGTCCATGACCACTGCATGAGGCCGTTCCATTGCCTCTGAATGGTTCTCCCGCCCCACATCAGAATTGAAGCTCACCATTTGCTTGTAGAGGTAGTCAGCGTGCTGTCCGGCAAGCCGCGGGATGGGTCCGTTGCCTTCCGCATTGGCGCCATGGCAAGTGGCGCAGGAGGGAACGGATTTTTCAGGCGCGCCATTGACAAAGAGCTTTTGTCCGGCGGCCACCATGGCCGGATCGCTCTGGGCCGGATTGGGCTGCGGCTTCTGTTTCGCGTAAAACTCCGCCAGCGCCTTGATCTGTTCGGGCGTGAGCTGACTGGTCAGTCCCCACATCATGTCACGGGCCGGTGCATCCTTGCGGCTGTGATCATGAAACTCCTGCAACTCGGTTTCCAGATAGATGGCCTGCTGCCCGGCAAGATTGGGGTAGGTGGGATTGATGGAGGTGCCGTTGGCATTGATGCCGTTGCCCCCGTGACAGGTGGAGCAGACCTGTTGCGCCAAGGTGTAGCCTGAAACTTGTGGATTGCCCAGATTCCGGCTGCGTTCAATGTTTGAGCATGCACCCAAAGCCATTGCCAGCGCGGAAAGGGTCAGAATTTTCGTAATGCGAGTCATGTTCGTCCCCTTTGATTAGTAAATGAAGCTGGCATACAGCATGGAGGTGTTGAAGTCATGCGGGCTAAGCGTTTGTCCGGGAATGGTTCCAGTGGCACCAGCCATCTGGGTATAAATGACGTATTGGTAGCCCACCCTCACGTTTGACCAGGGCGTCCAGAAAATTTCCGGGGTCCACGATTTCCAGTCGGGGCTTCCCGAGATCGTGTTTGTTGCATAGAGCGTAGTATCTGCGCTGCCTGCGACCGCCCTGTAAATCAGCATGGCGCCGTATTTAGCCCGATAAACATAGGAAGCATCGAGGTAGGTTTCGTTGAGTGTATTGCTCGGGTTGGTTGCCGTGACGCCAATCTGATCCGCCGCAAAGCTCGCGCTTTCGTGAACGAAACGTCCATGGACGGAAAAGTAGTGCGGGTCCAGGTTGTACTGATATTGGCCATCGATGCCGGCATCACGATAGGTGTTTATCGAGCCTCCCCAGTCCGAAACGCCTCCGGATGCTGCGGTGGCATTATGAGCGTAGCTGACCATGCCGTGCAGGCCCAGCTCAAAACTATGGGGCCCCACATCTTTCGTATAGGCCAGGCGATAATAAGGCGAGGGATCGATCAGCGTCGTTCCGGTAGTGCCTGAGGTCAAATAGACAGATCCGGCACCATGCGTGATGGATTTGTACACCCCAGCCTCGGCGTACCATGTGTTGTCCTTATAGAGGTAGGCGCCAGCACCGACGGAGCTTCCCGGGGAATAACCGTCGATGAACGGGGTCTGCACCGGTGCCGTCCCGCCATTGAAAAACCCCATGAAATTGCCGGACCAGTTGACGGTGGTATTCCATACGTCAGACACGGTGGGATGGTTGTTGATGTAAAAACCATAGATGAGGTCGCTGTCCGCCTGCACGATCCGGTCGGCGTAACGGATTTCCGAGTTATCAACGCTGGAACTGAAAGCTCCGGAGGCGTTGGCTCCCGTCCATTGCAGAAATGCACCGATGTTGTCCGTGATTTTCCCACCCGCAAACAGGCTGACGGCTTGGACGTTCATGGATGATCCCGGCGCTGGGCCGCTGCCATTCGGGACGTTGGTATAATATTGTCGCGCGCTTTGAAGCCAGATACTGATGGGCGGCGCATCCTTCTGAACCTCGAGATCACTCAGGTCAGGGCGTGTGCCCATGGTGTAGCCGGTGAGTTTGAACAGCCTTCCGTATGAAGTGAGCTGTGGGTACATTCCCCCCAGGTGGCATGAAATGCAGCCTTGGCCGGTCTGTCTGGCGTAAAGGGGTATGGCTGAAGCTGTTGATGGAAATAGGGACAGCAGGATAGCGGTTAATGCAAATCCCCCGGCAAGTTTCAGAATAAGTCGGTGCAATGGCATGACAAAACTCCTTGAGTTTTCTATTTGAGGCGAAACCACAGGAGAATCTACCCAGTCAATGCACCTTTGCTTTTGATATGAGTCAAATCGTTACGAGAATCCAGCCGGACTGTTTGTAATAAAATGTTTCTCGTATTCCACTTACAAGATCTTGTAATTGTCGCTTGAATACCCATTTACCCGGGGTGTGGCATCATGGACGCTTAACGGGGATAGGGATTTTGATCTTTCATTTTTGAATGTGTTGGAGGACAGCATGAAATTCTGGTTACGACTTTGTTTTGCGCTCCTGATCATCGGGCAGGTGGGCTTGGCTGCTGCCGAGCCGACGATGGATCAGGTCTATGCCGCAGCCCGCAGTGGCCGCCTCGCCGAAGCGCGCAACATGATGCAGGAAGTGGTCAGCCAGCACCCCAACAGCGCCAAGGCGCACTATGTGAATTCCGAGGTCTTGGCGCGCTCCGGGGATCTGGTGGCTGCGCGCAACGAGTTGGCCGTGGCTGAAAAGCTCGAGCCCGGTTTGCCCTTCGCCAAGCCCGAGGCTGTGCAGGAGTTGCGTCAGCAGCTGGCTGGTGGCCGGTCAGTTGGCGCGCCAATGGGCAGTGAAGCGGGTTCTCAAACCATTCCCTGGGGCTGGATCATAGGCCTGGGCGGGTTGGCCCTGTTGTTGGTGGTCATGTTGGCGCGGCGTCAGTCGCAGCAAAACGCGACCATGTTGTATGGACAGTCCCCCGGCGCTTACCCGCAGGGTGGCATGCCCATGGGAGGGCAACCCATGGCACCCATGGGCGGTGGCGGATCAGGGCTGATGGGTACACTCGCCACGGGTGCTGCCTTGGGAGCCGGCATGGTGGCTGGCGAGGCGTTGGCGCACCGGCTGGTGGATGGCCCGGAACGCGGCACCATGGATCGTCCTCAAGGTTCCATGGTCGGCAATGACATGGGCAACAGTGACATGGGTGGACAGGATTTCGGGGTTTCCGATTCGGGTTCGTGGGATTCGGGAGGGGGCGACTCGGGCTCGGACTGGACCTAAATTACAGGAGATCGGCATCATGGCGAAAAAATCAAAGTCGCTCCAGATTGGCATTTCAGAGGGAGATCGTAAGGCCATATCCCATGGCTTGAGCCGGTTGCTGGCGGATACTTACACCTTGTATCTCACCACCCACAATTTTCACTGGAACGTGACGGGTCCCCAGTTCAACACCCTGCATACCATGTTCATGGGGCAATACACAGAACTCTGGAACGCCGTCGATCCGGTTGCGGAGCGGATACGCGCGCTGGGTTTTCCGGCACCGGGTTCCTACGCCGCCTTTGGAAAACTAAGTGCGTTGCCCGATGTCCCGGCAACACCGCCCAAGGCCCAGCGCATGGTGGAACTCCTGGCCAACGGCCATGAGCGGGTTGCGGCTACCGCCCGCGAAGTGTTCAAACTTGCAGATGCCGCAAACGACCTGCCCACGGCCGATCTGCTGACGCAACGCATGGACATTCACGAAAAAACTGCCTGGATGTTGCGAGCCCTGCTGGAGACATGATCCCGGGGCTGGTTCAGATCCTGTTATGGCAGGGGGCAGGGGAACTGGTCTCCCACTTTTTCCTGCCACACATTCCGGGTCCGGTGGTCGGCCTCGTGATGTTGATGTGCTATCTTGTGGTGCGAGACCGGGTTCCGGACTCCATGGCCGTGGTGTCAGATGCTTTCAGCCAGCATCTTGGACTGTTGTTCGTGCCGGCAGCCACCGGTGTCATCCTGTTCCTTCCCCAGTTGAGGCAACATGCCTGGGCCGTGGTTCTGGCCCTGCTGGGCAGCGTGATCCTGACCATCGCTGTCACTGCCCTGGTGCTGAAGTTTGCAGGTCCTGGTGCAGATGGTGAATAAACGCCTGCCGATTCAGGAAATTTGGGTTTACCTGTCGGGCAGCCCACTCCTGGCGCTGATCCTGACCCTGACTGCCTATCAGATTGGCCATGTCCTCTATATGCGCAGCCAGCGCAATCCCCTTGTCAATCCGGTGGCCATTGCGGTGCTGCTCGTCGCCGTTTGCCTGGAGGTGCTGGACATGCCCTATGCCAAATATTTTGAGGGGGCCCAGTTCGTACACTTTCTTCTGGGGACGGCCACGGTGTCGCTTGCCATTCCCATTTATCGCGGTCTGAGCGGCCTCAAGGGGCGCGTCTTCCCGTTGCTGCTGGCGCTGGTGGCCGGCGGCCTGACTTCCATTATCAGTGCTGTGGGGATTGCGCATTGGCTCGGGGCAGATCAGGCCATTCTGGGGGCCATGGTGTCCAAGTCGGTGACGGCACCCATCGCCATGGGTGTGGCGGAACGCCTGGGCTACTCGCCCACCCTAACAGCGGTATTTGCCGTGATTACCGGGATTCTGGGTGCCATCTTGGCGCGTTTTGTACTCAATGGGCTGGGGATGAAGGCCTGGTGGCAACGCGGCTTTGCCATTGGCGTTGCAGCGCACGGGCTGGGCACCTCGCGCGCCTTTAGCGTCCATCCCGAAGCGGGCACCTATGCCAGCCTTGCAATGGGGCTGCATGGCATTCTCGGAGCCGTAGCCATACCCATGCTGGCAGGTTATATTCCCACCTTCTGAATTTCACGCCAGGATCATGGATACCGTTTCGCTGACCGAGGGCATCCAGCTTGCGCTGGCCCCTGTATTTTTGTTGACCGCCGTGGCCAACCTGGTTTCTGCGTTGACGCAACGCCTGTCGCGCGTGGTGGACCGCTCGCGTTTTCTACAGGACAAGTTGCAGGAAGTGGATCGTTTCACAGTATCCCAGCAGGCTGCTTATGAAACCGAGTTGCGACAATTGGCCACGCGTGGCCGCCTGATCAATGTTTCCATGGTCTTTGTGGTTATCTGCGGCGTGATGATCGGCCTGACGGTACTTGGGTTGTTCCTGACCGAAACCGGTGGGGGGAAACTGCAGCTCAACCACGCTGTGCTGAACGCATTTGTGGGCGGCATTGGTTCTTTTGTGCTGGCGCTGGTGTTATTGCTGACGGAAGTGCTGGTGGCTTCCTACTCCATTCGCTGGAAGCAACACCCGCACTGATCCGTCAAGTTTTTTCTTCGCCCGCTCAATTTTTGAGGCCCGCCACGCCGGCGGCACAAACCACTTCATCCTGCGAACCTGTCCCTCCCGAACAGCCGATGGCGCCAATCAGCTTGCCATCCTGTACCAGGGGAAACCCGCCGCGCGAGGCAATGACCCCGTCCAGGGTGGTGACATAGGCATTGCCGCCGAGCTGAACGGCATTTTCAAACACCTTGGTTTCACGACGGAACGTCACTGCGGCATGGGCCTTATGCTCGGCGATGCTGATGGAGGCCAGTTGTGCGCCATCCATGCGCTGGAAGGCCACCAGGTTGCCTCCCGAGTCCACCACGGCAATGTTGAGCTTCCAGTGATGGGCGCGTGCTTCAGCAGTTGCGGCATT
The DNA here is from genome assembly GCA_027442615.1 of Ferrovaceae bacterium. Classification (GTDB taxonomy): domain Bacteria; phylum Pseudomonadota; class Gammaproteobacteria; order Burkholderiales; family Ferrovaceae; genus JAJZRV01. The sequence continues at coordinate 7,762 of DAIBBI010000050.1, forward strand.
TATGGCTTGCTGTGCGTGGTCCAGTGAAATCGGCGCGCCGTAGGGAATGTCAAAGGGCATGTTTTCCGGGACGTTGTCCAGCGGATTGGCTGCATGTGCCGGCATCAGGGGCAGGGACAGCAGAAGAGCGGTCACGGCAAAGAACTGGCGAGTCTTGATCATGAAAATACCTCCGTTCAGGGTTGGGTGGTGGAGACGCGGAAAATAGCGCCATTCCAGTCGTCAGAAACCAGCAGCGAGCCATCTTTGTAAACTTCCACGTCAGTGGGTCGTCCCCAGAACGTGTTGTCACCTTGTAGCCACCCTGTGACGAAGGGCTCCAACTTAAGGGCATGACCCTGATCGTCCAGGACAACGCGGGTGACGTCAAAGCCGGTTTTCTGCGACCGGTTCCATGAGCCGTGATCGGCAATGAAGATGTTGTTGCGATATTCCGTCGGGAACTGCATTCCGGTGTAAAAACGCATGCCCAGGGAAGCCACATGGGGCCCGAGATTGAGCACGGTCTGCGCGTACTCGGCGCAGGAATGCCCCACACCGTATTGCGGGTCGGGCAGGTTGCCTTGATGACAGTATGGGAATCCAAAGTCCTGGCCATTTTGGGTCAGGCGATTGAGCGTGTCGTTGGGCAGGTCGTCGCTCAGCCAGTCCCGCGCAAGGTGCGTAAACCAGAGTTCGTGGGTGACCGGATGAAACGCCATCCCCACCGTATTGCGTACGCCATGGGCCACCACTTCAAGCGTGTTGGTCTTGAGGTCCAGACGGTTGATGGTGGCATGGGTTGGGGGTGGCAGAAGAATGTTGCCCGGCGAGCCAATGCCAAAGTAAAGATAGCGCCCATCGGGACTGATGGTCAGAAACTTCCAGCCATGGGGCTCATCCTTGGGCAGGGTGTCGAAAATCACGACGGGCGCAGGCGGATGATCGAGCTGCTCCTCGATACGGTCAAAGCGCAGGATTCGCGATACCTCGGCCACATACAGGGTGCCGTCGCGAAAGACCACGCCGTTGGGGCGATGCAGGTCGCTCGCGATGATCTTGACCTCGCGATGATCGCCGTGGTCCACCACGGCAAACACCTTGCCAGAAAAGCGGGAGCCCACGAACACGGTGCCGGAGGGCGAGATGGTCATGGATCGCCCGTTGGGCATGCCGCTGGCCCATAGCTCCACCCGGAACCCTGCCGGGACTTTGAGCAGCGACACGGGAATCTTTTCGGCCGGGGTGGCCTCTTGTTTGGCACCGTGGGGGGCGAGCGTGTTGGATTGCGGAGGGTACGGTGGGGCGGGTGGAGGATCAGCCAACGCATGCGCTGACCAGAGTGTAAAAAACAGCATTGGCAACCAGCGTCGCATGGAAGGCTCCTCACGGTGGGTAGAGCGCCATTCTACAAAACTTCGACTGCGCGTCAACCAGGAGGTTGGGCTATCATCTTCACTGCATCGCCATAATAACCACCAAGATTCCGGGAGGACCCCCATGCACGGCCATCCTTACGCTGCCGGCCTGGATCAGAACCAGGCCAACCACGTGCCCCTGTCTCCGCTGACTTTCATGGAACGCTCGGCAACCGTATTTCCCTATAAACCCGCGGTGATCCACGGCGAACGGGTGTTGACCTGGTTCGAAACCTACGCTCGCTGCAGACGCCTGGCCTCCGCCCTGGTGGGGCGCGGCGTGCGCCGGGGCGACACGGTGGCCGCCATGTTGCCCAATGTGCCGGCGATGTTCGAGGCGCATTTTGGGGTACCCATGATGGGGGCCGTACTCAATACCCTCAATACCCGGCTCGATGCCGAATCCATTGCCTTCACGTTGCGCCACGGCGAATCCAGGGTCCTGCTGACTGATCGCGAATTCTCGCCGGTCATCAGCCGTGTCAAGGAACTGCTTGCAGATCAGGACCTCCTGATCATTGACGTGGACGACCCCGCCGCCCCTGCAGGAACGGCGTTGGGCAGCGTCGAGTACGAAGCGTTCCTGCTGGAAGGCGATCCCGACTACGCCTGGCAACTGCCCCCGGACGAATGGGACGCCATCTCGCTCAACTATACCTCGGGCACCACCGGCAACCCCAAGGGGGTGGTCTATCACCATCGCGGGGCCTACCTCAATGCGGTGGCCAACATCCTGTGCTGGGGCATGCCCAACCATGCGGTTTATCTATGGACCCTGCCCATGTTCCATTGCAATGGATGGTGTTTTCCATGGACCATGGCCGCCGTGAGCGGCGTCAACGTCTGTCTCAGAAAGGTGGATCCCCAGGCAATCTTTGCACTGATCCAGAAACACCGGGTCACCCATTTTTGTGGAGCCCCCATCGTGCATGGCATGCTCATCAACGCTGCGCATTTCATTCCGCAAGGTCTGGGACACCCGGTGTCCGCCCTGATTGCTGGCGCGGCCCCCCCTGCGGCCATCATTGAGGGCATGGAGAAGCTGGGCATCAGCATTACCCATGTTTATGGGTTGACCGAAACCTACGGACCTGCCGCGGTATGCGTCAAGCATGAATCCTGGGAACAGTTGTCGATTGCCGAACGGGCGCAGCTTAACGGTCGGCAGGGGGTGCCCAACCTGATGGAGGAAGCCATGGCGGTGCTCGATCCCGCAACCATGAAGCCCGTGCCGGCTGATGGCAAGACCATGGGGGAAATCATGTTTCGCGGCAATATTGTCATGAAGGGATACTTGAAGAATGCCATGGCTACCGAAGAAGCCTTTGCCGGCGGCTGGTTTCATTCAGGCGACCTTGCCGTGGTCGAACCGGACGGATATGTGAAAATCAGGGATCGCAGCAAGGACATCATCATCTCGGGTGGAGAAAACATTTCATCCCTGGAGGTGGAGGATGTGCTCTACCGCCATCCTGATGTGCTGGTGGCGGCGATCATCGCCAAACCGGATGAAAAATGGGGTGAAGTGCCCTGTGCCTTCGTGGAGCTGAAGGAAGGGGCAACGCCCTCCAGCGAGGGAATCCTTGAGCATTGTCGGTCACGACTGGCGCGCTACAAGGTGCCGCGCGATGTGGTGTTCGGCCCTATCCCAAAGACGGCGACCGGGAAGATCCAGAAGTTTGTGTTGCGCCAACAACTCAAATCCACCGATGCGCTTAAATAGCGTCTTTGTATAACTTTGTTACACATGATCCTTGAAACCAACCCGATTCATTTGTTGTCTTTACTGCAATAATCGACACTCAATCCCATGTTACACAGGAGTTTTAAGATGCGTACAAACCCGGTCAAATGGATGTTTTTAATCGCTGGCAGCACCCTGTTGTTGCAGGCAGGCGTCCTCTTGGCGGCAGATACGCCACCTCCCCCTCCGGGACCTTCCCAAGAGGCCTGGACGGGAGCGGCACGCCCCTCCATCAACTGGGTGCAGCATACCCAGCGCATGCTCGACGAGCTCAAAACCAAATTGAACCTGTCAGGGTCGCAGAAAGAAGCCTGGGATGTGTGGTCGGGTGCGGTCCTCGGCAATGCCCGCTCGCAGTCTGAAAAAATCAATCATTGGCGCGAAGCGCACATCAAACAGGGTTTCGTGGGCGATCCCGCGCATGCCCACATGAGTACGCCTGATCGCATGGCTCATGGCCTGGAGCATATGCGCATGGAAATCAAACGGATGCAGGATCATGTGGCACTGCTCGAAGCGGCCCAGGCCAGCACCAAGACCTTCTACGATGCGCTGGATACCAACCAGAAAACAATTTTTGACCTCTATTGGCAGCAGTCCTACCAGGAAGGCTGGGAGGGCCATGAAGGCTGGGGGGGGCATGGCATGATGGGTCACGAAGGCTGCGGTCCCATGGGCCACGGCGGACCTTGCCCGAATTATTGAGTGTCAAGCCCATTTCTCAGGAGTCCGCCACGATGAGAGCACCCATTCCCTACCGCAAGACCGCCCTGTTGCTGCTCGTTGCCTTTGGCCTGGGTGGCGCTCTTTCCGCAGTTGCTGACGGAGGTCATGGCGGGGGAGGCGGGCACGCGGGAGGAGGCGGTGGCCATTTCGCCGGTGGCGGAGGGTACCGCGGTGGCTATGGTGGAGGCTATGGCGGCGGACGATGGGGTGGTGGAGGCTGGGGTGGCGGCAGGTACTGGGGCGGCGGCAGGTATTGGGGCGGCGGGCCTTGGTATCGTGGCGATTGGGGCTGGGGTCTTGGGCTGGGTCTGGGTGTCGGTGCTGCAGCCTGGGCGCTGGCGGCAGACCCGCTATACTACAACCCCTATCCCTGGGGGGTAGGCTACAGTTACTACAATCCATACCCTGCCACGGTGGTGGTGACGCAGCCCGGCCCCCCCGTTTCACCGCAGGACACCACCTATCTCGGGACGACCCGGCAAAACCAGAGCTGGTTCTATTGCGTTTCCGCCCGAGGATATTACCCCTATGTGCCGCAATGCCCGGAACCCTGGCGCGCCGTACCGGCCATGCCCCCGGGAGAGATTCAGCAGTAGCCTATCGGTACACCAATACCGGAATTTCAGAGTGGGTCAGCACCTTCTGGGTTTCGCTGCCCAACAGCAACCCGGCAAGACCGCGACGACCGTGGGAGGCCATCATGATCAGGTCGCAGCCCTTTTCGCGGGCCGTATTGATGATGCCGGTGTAGGGGGAGTATTCGGTACTCTTGGCTGTGTCGAACGCCACTCCTGCGGCTTTGGCATCCTGGGCAAACTGCTTTAGGTGCTGGTCTGCTTCGGCTTCGATCTGATCCATGACGCTTTGGGGTGTTTCCACCGCAAACTCTGTCATTGGAAGGTATTCCACCACGCAGGTATAGGCGGTGACCCGCGCTCCGAGGGCTTTGGCGATTTCAAGGCCGCCAGCTACGGCTTTGCGAGACAGTTCGGAGCCATCGGTGGGGATGAGGATATGCTTGAACATGACAACCTCCTGAGGTTCAAAAGGGGCTTTGACCTGAAAAGGCCATTATATTCCCGGCTGATGTACACTTACGGACTTTCCTGTAAATCGCGACGTTGAAGGCACTGGATGATTCCCGAACTTGGACACTTTTCACTGATTCTTGCTTTGGTTCTGTCTGCGTCGTTGGCATTCTTCTCCCTCGTGGGGGCGCAGAAAGGGGTGGCGGTCTGGATTGGTCTGGCTCGACCCATGGCCCTGATGCTGTTCCTGTCGGTTGCCGTTGCCTTTGCCTGTCTGGCCTGGGCATTTTTGCACAATGATTTCTCCGTGCTGTACGTCAGCGAACATTCCAACTCCAAGCTCCCCGTGCAATACCAGTTTTCGGCGGTATGGGGTGGCCATGAAGGGTCGCTCCTGCTATGGGGCCTCATGTTGACCGGCTGGACGGCCGCAGTCGCCCTGTTTTCACGACGCCTGCCCGACCCCATCGTGGCACGAGTGCTGGGCGTTCTGGCGCTGGTTGCACTGGGATTCCTCCTGTTCATCCTGCTTACTTCCAATCCCTTTGATCGCCTGTTTCCTGCGGCACAGGAAGGGCGGGACCTCAACCCGCTGTTGCAGGATCCGGGCCTCGTCTACCACCCGCCCATGCTCTACATGGGCTATGTGGGATTTTCCGTGGCTTTCGCTTTCGCCCTTTCCGCGCTGATCTCAGGGAAGCTTGATGCAGCATGGGCGCGCTGGTCCCGCCCCTGGACGCTGGCAGCCTGGATATTCCTCACGCTGGGCATCTGTTTTGGCTCGCGCTGGGCCTATTACGAACTGGGCTGGGGTGGCTGGTGGTTTTGGGATCCCGTGGAAAACGCCTCCTTCATGCCCTGGCTCGTAGGCACGGCCCTGATCCATTCTCTGGTGGTGACCGAAAAACGCGGCGCTTTCAAGCGCTGGACCGTATTGCTGGCGATTGCAGCGTTTTCTCTTTCTTTGCTCGGCACGTTCATCGTACGTTCCGGGGTGCTCACTTCAGTCCATGCCTTTGCTTCCGATCCTCGTCGCGGCATATTTGTTCTGGTGTTTCTGGCGCTCGTCATCGGCGGGTCGCTTACCCTGTTTGCCTGGCGCGCCCCTGCGGTCAAGGAAGGAGGGCAGTTCAAACTCGTTTCGCGTGAATCGTTTTTGCTGCTCAACAATGTCCTGCTGGTGGTGGCCGCAGGTTCGGTGTTGCTTGGAACCATTTACCCCATGGTGATCGATGCGTTGAATCTTGGGAAATTGTCGGTGGGCCCCCCGTATTTCAATGCCGTGTTTGCACCCATCATGATCTTGCTCCTGTTGCTCCTGCCCGTGGGCAGCATCGCGCACTGGAAGCGCTCGGAATTGAAACAGGTCTTCAAAACCGTCCGTGTGGACCTCGTCATCGCAGTGCTGGTGGGCATTCTCGTGCCCGTCCTGATGGGCGCATTTTCCCCCCTATCGGCCTTGGGTATTGCCGTGGCCACCTGGGTAGCGCTTGGCGTGGCGCGCCAGGTCTGGTCCTGGCGTAAGGTGCCGACGATTCCCCTGTGGTTTTGGGGGATGCAGACGGCCCACCTGGGCCTGGCGGTGTTTGTGATTGGCGTGACCCTCATCAAGGGCTATGAGCTGGAACGGGACGTGCGCATGGGGCCGGGCGAGACCATTACCCTGGCGGGAACGACGTTCCGCCTGATCGGTGTGGAGCCCGTGCCAGGTCCCAACTATAACGCGATGCGCGGCACGCTGACTTTCAGTCGCAATGGCGAGATTCAAGGGAAGCTGGAGCCGGAAAAGCGTACCTATTTTTCCTCGCCTATGCCCATGACGGAAGCCGCCATCCACTCCAGCGTGGACCGTGATTTATACGTGTCACTGGGAGAGCCCCTCGACAATGGCGCATGGAGTGTGCGTGTGTACTACAAACCCTTCGTCAACTGGATCTGGGGCGGGTGCGTACTGATGGCGCTCGGAGGGTTGCTGGCTGCTTCGGATCGGCGCTATCGCGTGCGTTCATCCAGGGAGCGCGGAGACGCGGCATGAAGCGATTCAATCCATGGTTTCTCGTGCCGCTCCTGGCGTTTGCCGGATTGGTGGCGTTTATGGCTGCGGGACTCAATCGCGACCCGCATCTGGTACCCTCGCCGCTGATCAACCATCCCGCACCCAATTTCCAGTTACCCCAATTGCAGGGCAGTGACAAGAACTTTACCCCCGCAGCCTTCAAGGGGCAGGTGTGGATGCTCAACGTGTGGGCGTCATGGTGCGTTTCCTGCCGTGAGGAACATCCGGTGCTGCTCAGGTTTTCACGCACGCATCGGGTGCCGCTGGTGGGGCTGGACTACAAGGATCAACCTGCTGATGCCCTGAAATGGCTGAACGATTACGGTGATCCCTATACGCTCACGGCCGTGGATGCCGATGGCCGGGTGGGGATCGATTACGGTGTTTATGGCGTTCCAGAAACCTACGTCATCGACAAGGCTGGCGTGATTCGCTACAAGCAGATCGGCCCGGTGACGCCCGAGGCCCTGCAACAGACCATTTTGCCGTTGATTGCGGAGTTGCAAAAATGAAGCGATGGATGCTGCTGGTGCTGTTGTGCTTGCCCCTGGCACTGCACGCCACTGAGGCCAAGCCGCTGGCCGAAGATGAAGTGGTGGAGCAACGCCTGATCAAGATCGCCGAGGAGATGCGCTGCCTCGTCTGCCAGAACGAATCCCTGGCGGGTTCGCGAGCCGATCTTGCAGAGGATTTGCGACGCGAGATTCGGTCGCAAATCCGGCAAGGCAAAACCGATCAGGAGGTGATGGACTTCATGGTGACGCGCTACGGAGATTTTGTGCGTTATCGCCCCCCGGTCAAACCCACGACCTGGTTGCTGTGGTTTGGCCCTTTCCTGTTTCTTGCCGTGGCTGTGGGTCTGTTGGTGCGCGTGCTGCGTCGACGCATCCGGTTAAGTCCTGACGAGCCGCTTACTGCCGAACAAAAACAACAAGCCGAAGCGCTGCTGCGCGATAAATCATGACTTCATTTCTCATTGCTGCGAGCCTCCTGCTGGCCCTGGTCCTGGTCGTCCTGTTCTTTTTTCTGTTGCGCCGACGCGGAGGCGTGAGCGACAACCGCAAGGCGCTCAATGCGGCAGTTTATCGCGATCAGTTGGTGGAACTCGACGCCGAGCATCGTGAGGGAAGTCTGGAAGATTCTGACTATGCCCAGGCACGCGACGAAGTCCAGCGCCGCCTGCTGGAAGATACCGCAGTGTCCCCCGAGGTGACGGATTACACCCATGGGCGCAAAGTGGCCATCGGTATCCTGGTGGCTATCCCCCTGCTCGTTGTCGGCCTCTATGCCTGGCACGGCCAGCCTGACGCCCTCAATCCACAGCAACAACCCCACGCCATGGAGCAGCAGCTCGATGCCATGGTGGCCTCGCTTGCTGCCAAGCTCGCCAAAAATCCGGACAATCCCGAAGGGTGGGCCATGCTGGCGCGTTCCTACATGAATCTGGAGCGCCCTAAGGAGGCGTTGCAGGCCTTCTCCCATCTGACCCAACAGCTCAACGATGACCCGCAATTGATGGTGGACTATGCCGAGGCGCTCGCTTCGTCAGGCCAGGATCAGGGCATGGCACAGGCGCGCACCTGGGTGGATAAGGCACTTGCCCTCGAGCCCGGCAATCCCAAGGGGTTGTTTCTATCCGGGGGCTTTGCTTTTGCGGACAAAAACTATCGCAAGGCGGCTGCCGTCTGGGAAAAGCTGATGCCACTCCTGGAGCCGGGTTCACAGGACGCCAATTTCGTGCTGGAAAACCTCAACAAGGCACGCGCCCAGGTCCAGTTGCCGCCGCTTGCTGCAGACAGGTTTCAACAGGCCACAGGGCCCAGCACCCCACAGGCCGGCAATGCTTCCACGGCGCTCGCGGGCAAGGTGGTGCTGGACCCGGTTCTCAAGGGAAAGGCAGCGCCCACGGACACGGTGTTCCTTTTTGCCCGGGCCGTTCAGGGGCCGCGCATGCCGCTGGCCATCCTGAAAACCACGGTCAGCCAGCTGCCGCTGGAGTTTGAGTTGACCGATGCCATGGCCATGAGTCCGCAGTTCAATCTGTCTTCAGCAAGCCTGGTGCGGGTGGAGGTGCGGGTGTCGAAGTCGGGAAGTGCCACGCCCACCAGCGGCGATCTGGTGGGGGCCAGCCTGCCGGTCAAGCCGGGCACGCGCGGCATTGAGGTGCATATCAGCCAGGTTCAGCCCTGATTGCCAGAGGTGCCGGTCCGGCACCTTGAAGATCAGGGCTTGAGCGTTTTTGCAGTTTGCTGCGCCTGGTCCACAGCGGACTTGGCTTCGGGCGGCATGTAGTTTTCGTCGTGTTTTGCCAATACTTCGGTGGCCATGAACTCGCCACTGTTGCCAATTTTTCCCTGTGCAACCATGCCACGGCCTTCCTTGAACAGGTCCGGCAGAATGCCGCTGAAAGTGACGGGGACCTCCCTGGCGGTATCAGTCACCACAAAGTGGGCAGTGATGCCATCGCGTGTGAGCGAACCCGCCTTGACGAGTCCGCCAATCCGGAAGGGTTTGTTTTTGGGGGCCTCGCCGTTTGCAATCTGGGTGGGAGTGTAGAAAAACACCAGGTTGCTGCGAAATGCGTTGAGGACCAGTGCGGCCGCGATGCCCAGCACCGCCAGCGCGCCGATGATCAGGAACATTCGTTTGTGACGCGGTTTCATCATGCCAACTCCTTGCGCGGCAGTCGTGCCATGATGGCACGTCGCCGATGTTTGAGCATCCAGACTTCAATCACCATCCCCAGCGCACAGGCACCGACGCTGCCCCAGACATAAAAGGCATATCCGCCCATCGCCAGAAACTCACTCAAGCTATTCCATTGCATTTTTCTTCACCCATTCGCTGGTCAATTCGCGTTCCAGAATAATGCAGCGGACCCGCATCAGGGCCACTGCGATGGTATAGGCCCAAAATGCCAGGGCCATCAGCAACATGCCCAGCAACATGGTATGTGCCATGCTGGGGGCTTTGGTCATGGATACGGAAGCCCCCTGGTGCAGGGTGTTCCACCACTGCACCGAAAAATAAATGATGGGGACGTTGATGACGCCTACCAGGGCCAGGATGGCGCCTGCCTTGTCCGCACGGCGCGGGTCATCGATGGCTGCCTGCAGGGCGATGAAGCCCAGGTACAGAAAGAACAGGATCAGCTGCGAGGTCAGCCGCGCATCCCACACCCACCAGGCTCCCCACATGGGTTTGCCCCACAGGGCTCCGGTCCACAGGGAGAGAAAGGCAAACAGGGCGCCAGTGGGCGCCAGTGCCGAGGCCATCATGCCGGAGAGGCGGGTATTGAAGGACAGCCCCAGGGCGGCCCAGAAGGCCATCACGCAGTAGATGAACATGGACATCCAGCTCACCGGCACATGGACGAAGATGATGCGGTAGCCTTCGCCCTGCTGTGCATCTGTGGGGGCCACCAGCAAGCCTATCCACAGTCCCGCTGCCAACAGGGCTACGGCAGCAGCTGTAAAGTAGGGGATGAGCCGGCCCGCCAGCGGATAAAAGGAGACGGGCGAGGCAAATTTAAACCAGTTGATCAGGGAATGATTCATCCGTTTACTCCAGCGCAACGCGCAACGCGACCGTGGCCACCCACGGTGCAAAAAAGGCGCTGACCACCAACAGGGCAGCCAGCAAGGACAGATGTCCGTCGGGTCCGATTCCGGCGAGGTCTGCCTCCACCGCACCCGCACCAAAAATCAGGGCCGGGATGTACAGGGGGAGGATCAGCAGCGAGAGCAATGCACCGCCGCCCCGCACACCCAGCGTCAACGCGGCACCCACGGCACCTATCAGCGACAGGATGGGCGTTCCCAGCAACAGGGACAAGGTCAGGATGAAAAGGCTGCGTCCGGACAGGTCGAATTGCATCCCCAACACGGGAGCAACCAGGACGACGGGGAGTCCCGCCACCAGCCAATGGGCCATGATCTTTCCTGCCACGAGCAGGGTGAAGGATTGGGGAGACAGGGCCATCTGTTCTAGGGTGCCATCGGCATGGTCTGACGCGAACAGGCGTTGCAGTCCCAGAAGGGTGGCCAGAAGAGCGCCTATCCACAGGGCACCGGGAGCAATTTTGCGTAGCAGGTCGGGGTCGGGGCCGATGCCCAGAGGCAACAGGTTGACCACGATGACAAAAAAGAACAGGGCCGTGATGATCTCGGTTTTGTGGCGTGCCGCCAGCAACAGGTCGCGCTGCACGGAGAGGCGGAAGGGCGAGAGCAGGCGGTTCATAGGGTGACGCACAGGCCGGGGGATAGGGTCATGGACTGATGACTGGTCAGTATGGCGCTGCCGCCCCCCAACAGATGAGTTTCGATCAGGCCGGTCAAAAAACCCGCGGCGTGGATATCCAGCGCGGTGTAAGGCTCGTCCAGAATCCACAGGCGGGCGGGGCGCAGCAGCAGGCGGCAGAGCAGTACGCGACGGCGTTGGCCGGCAGACAGAAAGCGTACCGGCAGTTGTTCGCGTCCCTGCAGGCCAAACTGGTGCAATGCCTGTGATGCCGCAGTTTCGGCAACCTCGAGCCCTTCCATCCCCAGGCTCAAGGTGAGGTTTTCCAGCGGAGTCAGTTCCTCTTTGAGCGCGCCCTGATGGCCCAGGTAGAGCAGATCGGCATGAAAGCCTTCACGATCTTCGCGCACTGGGGTGCCATTCCAGGTAATGCGGCCGCCAATAGGCTCAGACAGACCGGAGAGGATGCGCAACAAGCTGGTTTTTCCAGCACCGTTAGCCCCAGCGATCTGGAGCCATTGGCTTTGGGGCAGTTCAAAACTGAGGTCTTGAAACAGGACCCGCTCGCCCCTTTGACAGGTCAGGTGTGAGACGGACAGCATAATTGCGCTATTCTACAGGATTCATGACCAGAACCCACGGTAACGCGCCATGAAGCAAACCCTTGCCATCTCTGGAATGACCTGCGCTTCATGCGTGGCCCATGTGGAAGAGGCGCTGCACAAAGTGCCTGGCGTCACCGGGGCCAGTGTCAATCTTGCCACCGAAAAAGCGGAGGTGACGTTGGACGATGCAGCAGGTGCCGCACCCGCAGTCGTCACGCAACTGGTCCGAGCGGTGGTTACTGCAGGTTACGGTGCGCGCGCCGTGACGGATGATGTGTTTGCCCGCGAAGATGCCCTGCAGCAGGTACGGGATCGGCGCGAGGTGCGTGCCGTCATGGCCGCTGCACTGCTGACAGCTCCGCTGTTGCTGTCCATGCTGCTTACCGGTCTTGGCATCGAATTCATGCTGCCACTGTGGCTACAATGGGCCCTGGCGACCCCGGTGCAGTTCGTGCTGGGCTGGCGTTTCTATCGCGCGGGCTTTGTCGCCCTTAAAAACCGTTCCGGCAATATGGATCTCCTGGTGGCACTGGGCACCAGCGCCGCATACGGGTTGAGCACGGTTCAGGCCCTGCGGGGTGTGGACGGCATGCACGCGGTTTACTACGAAGCCAGCAGTGTGGTGATTACCCTGGTGTTGCTGGGCAAACTGTTGGAGTCGCGCGCCAGGCGCCAGGCCGCCGATGCCATTCGCGCATTGCAGTCATTGCGCCCGGATACCGCCCGCCTGATCGACCCCGGTCGACCGACCCGATTCAATCGTGTCATTCCTACCGAGCATTTGCTGGCGGGAGACCGGGTGCTGGTCATGCCCGGTGAACGCATCCCCTGCGATGGCGTGGTGCAGGAGGGCGAGAGCGATGTGGACGAATCCCTGCTCACAGGTGAAAGCGAAGCCATCACCAAGCGGCTGGGCAGCCCCGTGACCGGAGGGACGGTCAATGGGTTGGGCCTCCTCGTGATTTCCGTGAGCGCAACCGCTGCGGAAGGCACCCTGGCGCGCATCATTCGACTGGTGGCCAGTGCGCAAGCCACCAAGCCGCCCATTCAACGACAGGTGGACCGCATCAGCGCGGTGTTTGTTCCGATCGTGCTGGTGATCGCGCTGGTGACCTTTCTTGGCAATCTGTGGGTGTTGGGAAGCGTCGAGCCGGCACTCATCAACGCCGTTTCGGTGCTGGTCATCGCCTGTCCCTGCGCCCTGGGGCTCGCCACTCCCGTCTCCATCCTCGTGGGCACCGGTGTGGCGGCGCGGCAGGGCATCCTGATCAAGGACGCGACGGCATTGGAACTGGCCCATGCCGTGAGCATCGTGGCTTTCGATAAAACTGGAACACTCACGGAGGGCAAACCCGTGCTGCAGGAATTCCAGCCCCTGGGTTACGGGACGGCGGCAGCTGTGCTGGCGGCGGCTGCCGGATTGCAATCCGGCAGCGAACACCCGCTCGCCAAGGCTGTGCTGACCCTCGCCGCGGCGCGAGGCGTTGTTGCCGAAGGCGTGAGTGGCGTCGTGGCCCAGCCGGGTCTGGGGGTGGGGGGGATGGTCAGCTCGGGGCCCTGGGCCGGGCAAAAGCTGCTTCTCATCAGCCACAACGGATTGCTGGAGCATCATCCTGGCATCGCAGCAGGCCTGGCGCCGCTTGTGGCCCAAGTAATGCAGTCCGGCTGGAGCGTCTCCTGGCTCATGCAGCAGCAAGGGGAAGCGCTCACCGCACTGGCCTGGATGGCCTTTGGCGACCCGGTGCGCTCGCAGGCCGCCAGTGCCATCGCGGGGCTGCATGCTTTGGGCATCCGCACGGTGCTGATTTCAGGAGATCATGAGGCGGCAGCGCAGCGTGTGGCGGGACCGCTGGGGATGGACCAGGTCTTTGCCAACGTCAGTCCGGGACGCAAGGCTGAAATCGTCACCGCATTGCGCACCACCCACACGGTGGTGGCCATGGTGGGTGATGGTGTCAATGATGCTCCAGCGCTGGCTGCAGCTGATGTGGGCATTGCCATGGGCTCAGGCACCGATGTGGCCATGCATGCCGCTGGCATCACGCTCTTGCGGGGAGACCTGACCCTGATCCCGGCAGCTCTATCCATTTCTCGCAGAACCTGGACAAAAATCCGGCAAAACCTGTTCTGGGCCTTTTTTTACAATGTGGTCGGGATTCCCTTGGCGGCCATGGGCTGGTTGACCCCGGTAGTTGCTGGCAGTGCCATGGCCTTTTCCAGTTTTTCCGTGGTCACCAACGCGCTGTTGTTGCGGCGAAAACAGAAACTGGCCCCCTGACCGCACCGTATTAGTGCATTATTCATTCCAAAATAGTGCGCCATCCCGTCAAAGCGGCATGTCCTGGACGGGTAACGCCAGATTTTTCTTGTTGGCACGGTCATTGCTCAAAAGTTTGGATGTCTGCAACTATTTTTATAACGGAGTGAATCATGTCAAACATTCAAGTATCGACAGGTCGCGCTGAAAGATGGATCCAACTGGCGCTGGGCGTTATCTGCATGATGGCCATTTCGAGCCCCCAGTACACCTGGACCCTTTTCACCAAACCGTTGATGGGGGCGCTTGCGGTCAAGCTGCCGGAAATTCAGATTACCTTTTCCATTCTGATCGTCCTCCAGACCTTTCTATCTCCCGCGCAGGGGTTCCTGGTGGACCGATTTGGTCCACGCTTCCTGATTTCGGCCGGCATCCTGTTGACGGGTTTGAGTTGGGTTCTGGCCTCAAGCGCCACCACCATTACCCAGCTCTATCTGACTTATGGCTTGTTTGGCGGGATTGGCACCGGCATCGTCTACATCGGGATCGTGAGCCAGATGGTCAAGTGGTTTCCAGATCGCCGCGGTTTTGCCGTGGGTATGGTGGCAGCAGGCTACGGCTTCGGCGCCATTCTGACCACCATCCCCATTTCTGCCAGCATTTCGGATCATGGCTATCAGTCAACGCTCTGGACCTTTGGCCTGATTTTTTCGGTAGTGGGATTGCTGGCGGCCCAGGGCTTGAAGCGCCCTCCGCGTGAGCGGCATGCCATCCTGACCGGGCATCGCGAGGAGGTGGCAGGGGTCTCCCCCGCAGTGATGCTGAAAACCCCGGTATTTTGGCTGATGTTCCTCATGATGACCATGCTTTCCACTTCAGGCCTCATGGTGATTTCCCAGACCGCCGCGTTTGCCAGGGACTTTGGCGTCGCATCCATCATGGTCATGGGCATGGCGGCACTGCCGCTGGCCCTGACCGTGGACCGCATCACCAATGGTCTGACCCGTCCATTCTTTGGCTGGATTTCTGACAACATCGGGCGTGAAAACACCATGTTCATCGCCTTCATGCTGGAGGGGATCGCCATGTTCACCTGGCTGCAGTTTCGCGAGGATCCGGTACTGTTTGTGTTGCTCTCCGGCGTGGTGTTTTTTGGCTGGGGCGAGATTTTTTCCCTGTTTCCTTCTACACTCACGGATATCTTTGGCGAGCGGCACGCCACGGCCAATTACGGGTTTCTGTACATGGCGCAAGGCGTGGGGTCGGTATTGGGCGGCCCCATGGCAGCCCAGCTTCATGAAGCCACGGGCAGCTGGATTCCGGTCTTTGGGGTGGTGATTACTCTGGATATTCTGGCGGCAATCCTGGCGCTTGTGGTCCTGAAGCCCTTGCGCAAAAAACGCCAATACTTTTAAGGGATCATTCATGTTGCAAACAGCATGGGGCACACGGGGCATGGTGACCGCTCCGCATGCCCTGGCCGCTCAGGCTGGACTGAATATCTTGCGCCAAGGCGGCAATGCCATCGAAGCGATGGTGGCGGCTGCCAGCACCATAGCCGTGGTGTATCCCCATATGAACAGCATCGGTGGCGACGGCTTTTGGGTGATTCTGCCTCCCAATGCCAAACCGCTGGCCATCAGCGCCTGTGGTGCCGCTGCTTCATTCGCCACCATCAACGCTTACCGCGCGCATGGAATGGATGCCATTCCCACGCGCGGCCCCTGGGCCGCCAACACTGTGGCGGGCACTGTGGGCGGCTGGCAGGCCGCATTGGAAGTGGCGCAGCAGCTGGGGGGCACAAAGTCGTTGGCAGAGTTGCTTGCAGAAGCCATTCGCTATGCGGAGGACGGCATTCCCGTGACGCCCAGCCAGGCGATGCTGACCGCCAAAAAGCTGGGAGAACTGCAAGGGCTGCCAGGCTTCGACGAAACGTTCCTGCCCGGAGGGGCAGTGCCGAGGGTGGGACAGCGTTTTGTGCAACCGCGCCTTGCAACCACGCTCAAACGCCTGGTGAGCGACGGCCTGGACAGTTTTTACCGCGGGTCCCTGGCGGCAGACATCGTGGCGGATCTCAGGGCGTTGGGCTCGCCTGTGAGCGCCGAGGATCTTGCAGGTTATCGTGCCGAAGTCGTGACGCCGCTGCACCTTGCACACGGCAGCGGTGATCTCTACAACATGACCTTGCCCACACAAGGTGCCGTGTCGCTGGCCATCCTCGGCATTGCCGAACGGACGGGGCTTGCGGCCGTGGCGCCCGACAGTGCGGACCATGTCCATCTCCTGGTGGAGTCCACCAAGCAGGCTTTCCATCTGCGCGACCAATATGTCACCGATCCCAGGGAATGCCCCATCGCTCCCCAGTCCTTGCTGGATGGTGCGCGCCTCGACGCATTGGCGGCCAGAATCCGGATGGACCGTGCGGCCCCATGGGGTGCGGGCCGCGGACCGGCGGACACCATCTGGATGGGCGCCATCGACGATAGCGGCCTGGCCGTGTCGTTCATCCAGAGCATCTACCACGAGTACGGCAGCGGGTGTGTGCTGCATGCAACAGGGATCAACTGGCAAAACCGGGGCGCCTCCTTCAGCCTGGACCCCCAGACCCTGCTGGCCTTGAAGCCTGGCAAGAAGCCTTTCCACACCCTCAATCCGGCTGCAGCGCGCCTGAAGGATGGGCGCGTCATGGTATACGGCACCATGGGGGGTGATGGCCAGCCGCAAACCCAGGCCGCTGTATTTACGCGCCACGTGGTTTTCGGGCAACCCCTACAACAGGCCGTGACGGCGCCGCGTTGGCTCTTGGGCCGCACTTGGGGACAGACCTCGGATACCCTCAAGCTGGAGGCGCGCTTTCCGAAAGATCTGGTGGAAGCATTGCGCGCACGGGGGCACGAGGTGGAGCTTCTGCCGGACTTCGATGAAACCGTGGGACACGCCGGAGCGGTGGTGCGTCATCCCGACGGATTTTTTGAAGGGGCGACAGACCCGCGTTCCAACGGGGGCGTGGCCGCGTATTGAGTCAGGTGGAAAGCGTCCGATAGATGCCGATGAAGGCGGGGCCCACCAGTACCACTAATAGCCCGGGAAAAATGCAGAACACCAGCGGAAACAACAGCTTGACTCCAAGCGTGGCGGCGGCATGCTCCACCGTCCGGCGTCGTTGGTGCCGCAGGTGCTCTGCCTGCACGCCCAGCGCGTCGCCAACTCGGGTGCCAAAGCGCTCTGCCTGAATCAGCAAAGACACCAACCCATTCACCGATTCCAGCCCCACCCGCTGGGCCAGATGGCGCAAGGCGCGCGTTCTGCCGCTACCCGCCGCAAGCTCCAGCGAAGCGGTGTGAAGCTCTTGTGCCAGCACAGGCGCGTGGTCGGTGAATTCACGGCTGACGCGGGCCACCGACTGCTCCAGCGAGAGTCCTGCCTCCACGCAGAGCACCAGAAGGTCCAGCAGCTCGGGCAGTGCACGTGCAATGGCCCTCTGGCGTCGACGAATGCGCAATGTCAGCCAGGTATTGGGAAGGTAGTATCCGGCCGTACTCGCAACGATCAGCAAAGCGCCCTGAAGCATGGCCGAACCTTGATGAAGCACCACCATCGCGACAAGACTTGCCGGCAATAGCAACGCCAGAACCGACTTGGCGGCAAAATAGGACAGCGGCGTGGCCGGCAGGCGCATGCCGGCATTGAGAAAGCGGATTCTCAAAGCGCTTTGATGCCAGTCTTCCTGAGGGCGGGCCAGGCGACCCAGGGATTCCAGCCCATTTTTGATGTAACGCAACAGGGTCATGGTTCAAGGTAAGTGATTTTTTTCATGATCAAAAGGCCGCAGCCCCACAGCACGAAGGCGCCAACGGCAACCCAGCGGCCGATGGGGTCCTCGGTGAGCAACCCAAGCAGCCCGGGATGTAGCGACTGCATCAGCAGCGCACAGGTAATGGGCAGAATGCTGAGGATCCAGGCGGACAACCGGCCCTCTGCGGACATCACCTTAATCTGGGCGCGCAACGCTGCGCGCTCGCGAATGACGCGCGCCAACTGATCAAAGAGGCGCGTGATGTCCCCGCCTGTTTCACGATGCAGGCTGGTGGCCACGATGAAGGTTTTGAGGTCAGGCAGCGGCACGCGTGCGCCCAGGTGGCTCAAAGCCATCGGCAGACCCGCACCAAATCCGACCTCTTCCGTGGTAATGCGCAATTCTCCTGCCAGTGGCTCGCGCAGTTCGGTGCTGGCCAGTTCCAGGGCGCGCGGCAGATCATGGCCAGCGCGCAGCGCCCGACTGATGAAATCTAGGGCGTCTGGAAATTGGGAGTCGATGCGGCGCAGGCGCCGCTGTCCGGCAAAGCGTCGCAACAGGGCCATATGACGTATCTGCCAGGAGCCTACGCCCGGCGAGGGGCGCATTGGCGGCAGTATTGGCGCCAGCGGCATGGGCTCGTGGTCCCACTGTGCCAGTCGGGCGTGCAGGTGGCGGCGCGGGCCAAAGTGACCATCCCACCACCAGGCCAGCCCCTCCAGCAGCAACAGCACGAGAAGAAAGAGGGATAGCGAAAAGATCCACAGTGCCGGGGTCATGAGGATTGTTCCCAGGCCACGCCATAGAGCGCCAGGCGTTCGGCAAACACCGAAGAGGTTTTGGAAGCCACGAAGCTGCCTTCGATGCGCTTGTCCTTGAGGCGCCTCTGGGCCGTGAACACATGGCGCTGACGCGTCTGAAGGCGGCCCTGCCTGCGACCACATAATTCCGAGATGGAAGTGATTTTTCTGCTGCCATCGGGCAGGCGGGCCGTTTGAATGATGACCTGCAGCGCACTGCCGATCTGGGATCTCACATTGTTTTCAGACAGCCCCCCATGGCCCAGGGCCACCATGTTTTCCAGGCGGGTCAGCGCATCTTCGGGAGAGTTGGCGTGCAAGGTGGTGAGCGAACCTTCGTGTCCGGTATTCATGGCCTGCAACATGTCCAGTGCCTCCGCACCCCGCACCTCGCCCACGATCAGCCGATCAGGGCGCATGCGCAGGGCATTGCGCACCAGGTGGCGTGGCGTGATTTCTCCCTGTCCTTCAAGATTGGCCGGGCGCGTTTCAAGGCGGACCACATGGGTTTGGTGCAAGCGCAGTTCCGCGGCGTCTTCGATGGTGATGAGGCGTTCGTGGGGTGCGATGAATCCCGAGAGCACGTTGAGCAGCGTGGTTTTGCCGCTGCCCGTCCCTCCCGAGATCAGGATATTGAGACGGGCATGCACATAGCTTGTCAATAGGTCGCCCATCTCCCGGGTTAGACTGCCGTGTTCGATCAGGTCTTCCAGGGTAAGCGGGGCGGTGCCAAAGCGACGGATCGACAGCATTGGGCCGTCCAGAGCCAGTGGGGGAATGATGGCATTGATCCGTGAACCGTCTGGCAGTCGTGCATCCACCATGGGGCTGGATTCATCAATGCGCCGCCCCACGCGCGAGACGATTTTGTCGATGGTTCGGATGAGGTGGTGGTCATCTTCAAATGATCGGGGTTCAAGGATCAGTCGTCCCCGTCGTTCCACGTAGATCTGGTCCGGGCCGTTGACGAGAATGTCCGAGATGTCGGGGTCCTGCAGCAGGGGCTCGAGCGGTCCCAGTCCCAGCATCTCGTGTTGGATGTCCTCCACCAGTTGGCGGTGTTCGATGGCATTGATGGTGGGTCGCTCTGCCAGGAGACAGCCTTCAATCCACGATTTGACTTCGTTGCGTTGGCGTTCCGGGTCGAGAGCCTGCAGATGGGTAAGGTCATACCGGTCCAGAAGGTGATGATGGATTTTGGAACGAAGTGCGGACAATGATTTCATGGGGATTGCAGTTCACGGGTGTTGTGGGTTCCAGCGCCATTGTTTTTTCCACCAGCGTTGCAACGGACCGTGGGGTTTGCTGCCTGTGGGTTCTGGGGCGGGAACGAGGGCTCGTGCCAAGGTGATCAGGCTTTGGCTGATGGGGTGAAAGGGGGCCTGGTGCCAGAGCGCATGGGCGCCTTCGATGCAATTGCGCACAAGTACGGCATCCTCGGGAATCTGGTGCTCGACGTGAGCACCCAGGGCGCGGTCCATCGTTTTAGGTTGCGGCACGCTCGCTGCGCTGACCCGATTGAGTACGGGCAGGATGTGCGTGGGGTCTATGCCCTGCGCGATTACCGCGCTGAGCAGCCGCCGCCCGTCACGAACCATGGGAAGCGTGGATTGCAAAACTGGCAGCAGGCGATCGGCAGCACGCAGCAGAGCCATCATCCGTGCGTCCATTGCGCGTCCGCAATCCACCAGAATGCAGTCAAAATGCGCACGCGCTGCTTCCAGAATGGCCAGGCAGCCGTCCGGAATCAGGGCAGCGTCCTGCAGGGGGTTATCCGGTGCGGCAAGCACGCCCAACCGTGGTTGCGGCCAGAGCAGCGTGGATTCCAGCAGCGCATCGTCGAAGCGTTCGGGGTGTCGTAGCAGATCGCCCAGCGTGGCTTTGGGTTCGTTTTGCGACAACATCAGGGATGCGTCACCAAAAGGGTGGACGCCATCGATGACCAGCACCTTGAGCTGCCAGCGAAGCGCCAGAAAACACCCCAACTGCGTCGTCAGGAAAGTGGTCCCCACGCCACCCTTGCAACTGAAGAGCGCGATGACGTGGCCGCAGGTGTGTTGGGCGGGTGCCATATCATCTATCCGGAGATGGACCCTGCGCTTTCCAGGGGCAGTGTGACCGTGGATAGGGGCAGAAACAGCTGAAAGACGTTTCCGAAAATGCCGATCGGCAAATAGGGTACGGGCTGGCATGGTACTGTGCCGGGTGTGCATAGACTGGCCTGAACTGCCGTGACACAGGGACTGATGCCCTGGGCGCAGTTGGCCTGATTGAGTGCTGGATTGGTGGGGGGTGCCGTGGCGGTGAGCGCACCAAAATCGCCTGACATGAACTGGATCATGACTGTCCAGTTGGTGATTTCTCCCACGCCTGGAAAGGACACGGTGCCGCTGCTCGCCCCGGGTTGCAACACGGCATCGTACTGGGTTAATGGGGTGAGCCCCTGTACGGCCGCATCGCGCGCGGCCCGGCGTGTCACCTCTTGGGCCGAATTCCAGACGAACAGGACGCGCCCCAGTTCCATGACCCCAAACAGCATGGGCAGCAGCAGTGCGGCCACCAGCGCAAACTCCACGCTCATAGTGCCGCGTTCCCCGGGTTTAGTTGTTGGCATAGCGATAGAGCGCCGTGGCGTTGAGGGTCAAACGGTATCCGCTGTCTGCATTGATGAAGGTGTAGCCCGTTCCTCCTGATAGCGGAAAATAAAAAGGCAGCCATGAACCGAGGTTGGGGAGCGTCAGGGTAATGCTGGTCTGCACATAGCCCAGCGTGCCATCCACTGCGACATTGGAGCCTGGCACGCAATAGGCAGGTGGTGCTGCAAAGGGGTTAAACGCGGGATCCAGGCAAACCAGCGCGATGTTGGCGTTCTGGATGTTGGCAATGCCGCTGCTACGGATGTCCTGAAGTAGTTGCGCTTCGACGCCGGGCATGCGCTGCCCCAGCTGGGTGGGTGGTGCGAGACTGAGTGCGCGGGCGCCCTCCTGGGCCGATTTCTGCAATACGTTCTGGGTCCAGTACACCCGGCCAAATTCCGCGATGAAGGCGCAGAGCGTTACCAGCAAAGGCAGTATCAACGCCATTTCCACGGCTGCCGTACCGTTTTGGCTTCGATGGGGGTGATCGGCGCGTTTGGTGATTGTGAACAAGGGGGGCCTTAGCGATAGAGCAGCGGGGAGGTGGGCGACGCATAACCCGCCACCGCATATCCAAAGGGCGTCAGGGCGGCTGGCGAAGCCATGCCCAACAGGTTGAAAACCTGGGCAAAGTAAGGGATGAGTGCAGCTTGCATCCCGGTATCCACTTCCAGGTATCGCAGGCCGGTGGCATCCACCACCCCGGTGCTGGCACTGTTGCTGGTTGCGCCCACAAAAGCGCAATCAGGCGCCAGCGGGCTCCAGTGCAAGGCCGTGACGCTGCCACCGCGCAAGGCGCTGGTGGCGCTATTGCCGTTGGCACATGCGCCCAGGCGAAAGGTGGCTTGGCCGGGATCCAGCCGTACATTTTGTTCCAGCGCCAGATGGTAGCGGGACAGCACTGCCTGGGCTTCCAGCACGGCATTCAGCGTGCCGGCGACCGTGTTGTCCAGTTGGCGCGCACCCGCCAGAGCGGCGGCGTCCGCAGCGGTCTGGAGCGTGCCGCGCGCAACGTAGAGACGCGACAGGTCCAGCGCCATGGCGATAAATGCCAGAAGCACCATCAGCACGGTCATCAGGATCAGTGTGACGCTGCCGGATTGTGTTTTCATGGTTTGCCCTCAAGGCGCCCGCCCAAGAGCCGTTCCATGACGCCAGGTTCGCGATAATGGTCCGTGGGCAGGTCTGGCAGCGCATTGCTGGGGATCACGAGATGCGGGGTCACCACAAACACCAGCTCGGTCTTGTCGGTCTGGAAATTGGGGCTGCGAAACAGTGCGCCCAACAACGGAATGTCCCCCAGGAAAGGCATGGCATTGAGTGTGGCGTTCACGTTATTGCGCACCAGTCCGCCAATCACGAAATGCTCGCCGTCCCTTAGCTGAACGGTGGTGCTTGCACGCCGGGTGGTGAAGGAGGGCAGGATGGTGGGTGCCAGTCCAGGCCCGCTGCTGACGTTGACGCCCTGCGGATTCAGTTCGGATACTTCGGGAGTAACCGTAAGCCATATCTGCCCGCCTTCCAGCACCTTGGGCAGGAAATGCAGCGATACGCCATATTCCTGCTCGGTCAGCGTGACCATGCTGCCGCCCATGCCATTGGGTGTGCTGGTGGGGATGAGCACCTTGCCGCCCGCGAGGAAATGGGCTTCCTGCCCGCTTAGCGCCATGACCGTGGGCTCTGCCAGGATTTTGATCAAACCGTCGCTGTGTTGGCCGTCCAGCGATACCGACAGGGCGTGGTTGAACGTGATCTGGGCAGGACCTTGCGTGAGGAGGTTGGAGAGGATGCCAAACGACCAGGCCCCTCCTGATTTCTGGTACTGAACCGAGGCCCCCAACTCATCCATCAGAAGGCGCGATACCTCGGCCACTTTTACCTCCAGCATGATTTGCGCCGGTTCTGCCACGGTGAGCAGGTTGATGACGTGTGGTGAGGGCCACGCCGCAGGCGTGGCAACCCCCGGAACAGCATGCGTACCGGGGCTGCCATTGCCGGTGGCCGCTGCTCCCTGCGTGGCAGGAGGCCCGGGCAGGTGTGTCAGAAAGGCCTGTGCAATGGCCACGGCCTGTTCGGAGCGGATTACGTCGGAGACCCGGCCTGCCAGCACCACGGATTCCCCGCTGGAGGACACCTGGATTTGCTGCTCGCCTGGAAGTAGCAGGCGCAACCGGGCCTGCAAGGGGGCGACATCTCGTTCCACGTTCAGATTGAAGATCTGCAACCGGTCATGGTCCTGCCACAGCAGGACGTTGGTGGAGCCTGCCGATTTGCCGACCAGGTAAAGATCACGGTGGCCCAGCAACACCACGTCGGCCACCTGGGGTTGTCCCACGGACAATCGCGAGACCCGATGTTCCAGCGCAACGACGGTGGATTTGCCTTCCAGCAGGGTGAGCGCGTGTTCTTCAGGGATCCTCTGCGCCGATGCGCTGCCGACCAGTGAGGCGAGCAGCGCCCATGTGATGCGGGACTTCATCGTTGCATGCTCCGTTCAACGCCACGGATCACTTCGGTGGCAGGAGCCTGCATGGTTGATGGTACGGTGCCAAAGCGCCCAAGCAGCGTCTGCCGGGTTGCTCCCGTGGTGGCAGTGATCTGCTGGTCCACTTGATTGCGCAACACCAGGGACAGGGTGCCGATGCTGCGTGCCAGGTCCAGTTGTTCCGCTTCCGTGGGCGTTACCTCCAGCGTAACCGCATTGACCACGTGCGGGCGGGTCTCGTCCTGATTGGCCTCTTGCGCCACAGCCAGCACGGGCACGTGCTCCAGCACGATCTTTGAGACGCTGCTGCCGGCGTGGCCAGACGCCCCCTCATGAAGGCTGTTGACCACGACGTCCACATAATTTCCGGGCAGTGCAAACCCTGCCACACCCACCACCTCATTGACGCGTACGGTCATGGCGCGCCGGCCGTGGGTGATGACGGCAGACAAACCTCCCCGCGTGCCTTCCGGTGCCAGCACGCTCTCCAGGATGGGAGTTCCTTGCGGTATCGTCATGCGCACGTAGCGTCCTTCAAGACGGGAAGCATCACTGACGAAGCCCTGAGGCAGCAGATGGCTGGGCCATTCCAGCGCAGTGACATTGGCAGGGGTCAGGCGCGTGCCCTGCGGCAGGGTGGTAGCAGCTACGGCCACCGGCACGGACTTGATGCGGGCCGCCCTGATCAGCCAGCGGGCCGAGAGGGTGGACGCACCCAGCGCCAGCACGATGCCGCCGGCGATCCACCAGGGTTTATGGTGGGGGGTCATATCCACTGCTCCAGCAGGACCATGGCAAGGCCTGAAAGGGGGATATTGCTCCAGCCCATCCGCCCACCGCCGGGTTGTACCCAAGTCCAGAGCACGCCCAGGCAAAGCCCGGTCAGAATCAATTCGTTGTGAATGTGTCGTGCTCGAGAATCGATGGACGCAGCCAATGCAAGCAGCAAGTGAAACAGGCCATGAAGCCAGATCATTGCGTTTAGCCCGCCGAGCCGATGCTGGTGGCGATGTTGCTGAACTTGGTCTCCAGGTTGGCTCCCAGAAGCGTAATGCCGCCGATGATGACCATTCCGATGAGTGCGGCGATCAAACCGTATTCAATGGCGGTGACGCCGTCGTCGTGCTCCAGGAATTTTTTGATGCAGGCAGTGCAGGATTTCATGGCAGGTTCCTCGCAGGTTGAACTGACATCGCAAACCGTCGATGCAAATCCAGCATAGCGAGCGTACTTTGCGCACGACAGTCACGAATGCATTGCAGGGCGGGATGAATATCCATGGGCCGCGCCATGACATTCGTCCCGGGGGGCGACAGGGGCTCAGTACAGGCCGGGCAAGAGTCGCCAGCGTACGCATCCCTTATAGACACGGTAGACATCCTGGCGAGCCAGCCAGCGTTCCTCACGTTCGATGCGCATCCATTGCAGGACATACAAACCGCCATAAATCAGGAGATTGCGCAGGCTTGCATGTGCCAGGAGAAAGCCGCTGTGACTGATGAGGTATCCCAGATAAATGGGATGTCGCACCACACGGTAAGCCCCATGGGTGACGATGTTGCGATTCGCAGGCAGCAGGCCGAAGGCGCGCCCTAGGGAAAGCTTGGCAAATATCTGCCAAAGTGCGCCGCTGAGCATGAGTGCTGTCGTGAAGCGGTCAGGTAGCAGGTGCCGCCCTCCGCCCAAATCGAGTGCCAGAAAATAGAAAGTGGCAGGCAGGCTGGTGGCCAGCGCTGCAGGATGCCAATCCCGCGTTATCGGATGGCGACTCAGCAGGACCAGGAGCACGCTCAGTGTTTCCGTCAGCAGCAGCGCCAGCAGGGTGGGATGGTCAGGATGCTGCAGCCAAATCGCGCAGGCCTTGACCCAGAATTGCAGCAATGCCGCTGCCACGGCAAGACGCAGTCCCCACTCGAAGAGGCGGGAGTGCATTGCAAGCACACGCCCGTCAGGCGAGGTGATGTCGGTTGGCGAACATCACCAGGGCGGCGCGCCCGCGAATTTGCAGTTTGCGATAGATCATCGACAGGTGATTGCGCACGGTGCATTCACTGATTTCCAGCAGCGTGCCCAACGTGAAGGCCTTGGCCTCCGGATTGCGCGCGAGGGTGGCGATGATGTGGCGCTCGCGCGCCGTGAGTTGTCCGATGAGCAATTCTTCGGGTGACACCTTGGGCGCCAGGGGGCCGCCAATGGCTTTGCACAGCATGCGATCCGAAAGTTCGCTAGGCAGCCAGAAACGCGCCTTGGCCACTTGTTCGATGGCTCCGAGCAAGGTGCCCACCGGTTCTCCCATATGCACGACGCCTCGGGCTCCGGCACGAATCAGGGTTTCCAGTTCGGTCAGTTCGCGGGTTGCACTTAGAATCAGCAATCCGATGCCCTGTTCGATCAATTGCGCCGGCAAGTCGAAGGCCTTGCCAATCAATCCGGCATCCGAAATGACGATGTCGGGTTTGCGGCGCTGAATTTCGGCTGGCAAGCCAGCGTCCACCGGGTGGCTGCCAACCCAGTTCATCGGGTTGGGGGAGGATTCCAAAAGGGCCTTGAGGCCCCAGATGGTGACTTGATTATGAGTGGCGGCAAAGACACGGATGGGCGTTGTGCGGTTCATGATCGTCCTGGATTGGCAATGAGAATGGGTTCATCAAAGCGTCCAGAATACAAAATCCCGCAGGAATGCAGTGCAAGGAAATGTCAAAAATGTAAGCTACCTGGCGCGGGCGTATTGGGGAACGATCGGGATCGAAGCTTCCAGGGCATCTGCTGCATGCCAGGCCCAGTGCGGATTGCGCAGCGCAGCCCGGGCAATGGCAATGAGGTCGGCCTGGCCTCGCGCCAGAATCTCCTCAGCCTGATGGGGGTCGGTGATCATGCCCACGGACATGGTGGTGGCGGCAGTTTCCTTGCGTATCCGTTCGGCAAAGGGCACCTGATAGCCGGGGCCCACCATGATTTTTTGATGGGCCACGAGGCCGCCGCTGGAGACGTCAATCCAGTCTGCACCTGCCGCCTTGAATGCCGCCGCAAAGTGAACGGTGTCTTCCAAGGTTAATCCGCCCTCTGCCCAATCCACGGCAGACAGCCGAATGCCCAGGGGACGGTCTTCGGGCCAAACGGCACGCACGGCCTGCAAGATCTCCAGCGGGTAACGCAGTCGGTTTTCCAGGCTGCCGCCATACCGGTCCGTACGGTTATTGGTCAGCGGGGAGAGAAATTCATGCAGCAGGTAGCCATGCGCTGCGTGAATTTCGACGGCATCAAAGCCAAGGCGCTTGGCGCGCTGCGCAGAAGCCACGAATGCCGCCTTGACATGTTCAAGCTTTTCATCCGTCATGGCATGGGGTACCTCGCCCTGGGCGCTGTAGGGAATGGCTGAAGGGGCCTCCGGGCGCCAGCCACCGTTGGCAGAAGTCAGGGGCGGACCATCATCCCAGGGGCGTCGTGCAGAACCTTTGCGCCCTGCGTGAGCCAACTGAATGGCCATCTGGGTCTGACTATGTGCCCGACAGAATTGCAGCACCCGAGCCAGTGCAGATTCCTGGGCATCGTTGCACAGCGCGAGGCACTGCGGCGTGATCCGGCCTTCCATGGTAACTCCGGTGGCTTCTACGATCACCATGGCGGCGCCCGAAATGGCAAATTTGCCGAGGTGCATCAGATGCCAGTCGTTGGCGAGGCCATCGACGGCGGAGTACTGGCACATGGGGGAGATGACGATTCGGTTGGACAAGGTCATGCCGCGCAACGTCAGGGGACTGAAAAGGAGGCTCATGGCAGGTTGAGTGTAGATTGTTTCGGGGAATGTGGTGCCCGGGGCCGGACTCGAACCGGCACACTGTCGCCAGCGTCAGATTTTGAGTCTGATGCGTCTACCAATTTCGCCACCCGGGCTGTAACCGGCTATTATAGACAGTTTGATCATGCTGCGCACAGACGATTTTGATTATGTTCTGCCCCAGGAGCTCATCGCCCAGGTTCCGCCTGAGCGCCGTGGGGAGAGCCGCATGCTGGTATTGAACGCCTCCGGGCTGGTGGATGCCAGGTTTGCAGATCTTCCCGAATGGGTTCGGGAGGGAGACCTCATGGTGCTCAACGACACGCGCGTCATGAAGGCTCGCCTGTTTGGCCATAAGCCCACGGGCGGACAGGTGGAGTGCCTGGTGGAGCGGGTGTTGTCGCGGGACGAGGCGCTGGTGCATTTTCGTTCCAGTCACGCCCCCCGCGCTGGCGGTAACGTTCTGTTTGAGGGCGGGGCACGCCTTGTTGTCCTGGGGCGTGAGGATGCGCTGTTTCACGTGCGTCTGGAATCAGAAGCATCGCTGACGGTGCTGGACTGGATGGAGCAGCAGGGCCAACTGCCCTTGCCGCCTTACATCGAGCGCTCGCCCAGCGCCCAGGATGCCGAGCGATACCAGACGGTGTATGCGCGGGAACCGGGCGCGGTGGCAGCACCCACTGCGGGTCTGCATTTCGATGCGGACATGTTGGCCCGTTTGAAAGCGCGCGGGGTGGAATTTGCCACCGTCACCCTGCATGTGGGTGCCGGCACGTTCCAGCCGGTACGTTCTGAATTCGTCAGGAACCATGTGATGCATGCGGAGTGGTACGAGATTCCGCAAGAGACCGTCGCCGCCATAGCGCATACCCGTGCGCGCGGTGGTCGTGTCACGGCCATTGGGACCACCAGTCTGCGCGCGCTCGAGGCAGCTTCGGCGGGCGGCACCCTGGTGTCCGGAATGGGTGAGACGCGCCTGTTCATCACGCCGGGGTATCGCTTCAACACGGTGGACCGGCTTTTCACCAACTTTCATTTGCCCCGTTCCACGCTGCTCATGTTGGTCTCGGCATTTGCCGGGGTTGGGCCCATCCGGGAAGCCTATCAACATGCGATTGCCCAACGCTATCGCTTTTTCAGTTATGGCGATGCCATGCTGATGGATCGCCAATCATGAAATTCACTTTACACGACACCGATGGTCGCGCCCGCCGCGGCACACTTCAATTGCCCCATGGCCGGGTGGAAACCCCGGCCTTCATGCCGGTGGGTACCTACGGTTCGGTGAAGGGGGTATCCCCCGACGAACTCGTTGATCTGGGTGCCCATATCATTTTGGGCAACACCTTCCACCTCTGGTTGCGCCCCGGGCTTGAAGTGATCGAAAAGCATGGCGGGCTGCATGGGTTCATGGGCTGGAACGGCCCCATTTTGACGGACTCCGGAGGGTTTCAGGTGTTCAGCCTGGGGGCCCTGCGTAAAATCTCCGAAGAAGGCGTGGCTTTTCGTTCCCCCATCAATGGAGATGCCCTGTTCCTGACGCCGGAAGAATCCATGCGCATCCAGCGTGTGCTCAATTCTGACATCGTCATGGCCTTTGACGAATGCACGCCGTATCCGGCTGATTTGTCCGAGGCGCGCGCATCGATGGAACTATCCTTGCGTTGGGCCGAGCGCTCCCTCAAGGGCCACGGCGACAATCCCAATGCGCTGTTTGGCATCATTCAGGGCGGCATGCATGAATCCCTGCGCGAGATTTCAGCGCGTGAAATGGTCCAGATGGATTTTCCGGGCTACGCCATCGGCGGGTTGTCGGTGGGCGAGCCTGCCGGGGACCGGGCACGGATTCTCGAACACACGCCATCCCTGTTGCCCGTTCACAAGCCGCGCTACCTGATGGGCATGGGCACGCCGGAGGACATCGTGGCCGCCGTTTCGGAGGGCATCGACATGATGGATTGTGTCATGCCCACGCGCAATGCGCGTAACGGCTGGCTGTTTACACGCTTTGGGGACATCAAGATACGCAATGCTCGCCATAAGACGGACACCCGCCCCCTCGACGAAACCTGTCAGTGCTACACCTGCCGCCGTTTCTCGCGGGCGTACCTGCACCATCTGCAGCAGGCCAATGAAATACTTGGGGCACGCCTCAATACCTTGCACAATCTGCATTACTATCAGGTCCTGATGCAGGAACTGCGCGCGGCCATCGAGGCTGGCCGACTGGCCGGGTATCGAGCCGAATTTGAGCGGGACAGGGCCACGCCGTGGTAGAATCCGGCAGCTTGATTTTTGGAGGTTTTCATGGGAATTACAAACGTTTTCGCAGATGGCGGCTCTGCCGCTGCTCCTGACCTGGGTATGAACCTGGTGTTTATCGTCATCATGTTTGGCGTGCTGTACTTCATGATGATTCGTCCCCAGATGAAGCGCCAAAAGGAGCAGAAAGCAATGCTCGACGCTTTGAGCCGCGGCGATGAGGTGGTGGCAGCGGGGATTGTGGGCAAGATCATTGATCTTGACGCCAACTACGTCAAACTGGAAATCGCCAAGGGCGTCACCATCCAGGTGCAGCGCGGTGCCGTGGGCACATTGCTGCCCAAAGGCACTGTCCAGTAATTTTTCATGAACAAGTTTCCCCTCTGGAAAAACGGCCTGGTTCTGCTGGCCCTGGTGCTGGGCACGCTCTATACCTTGCCCAATTTCTTCGGCCAGTCACCGGCAGTCCAGATTTCGGCACAGGGTGCTACAGCCAAAGTGGATAGCGCCCTTGCCGTGCGGGTAGAGCAAGTCCTGCATGATGCAGCCATCCCCTATACACGCTCCACGCTGGATGAAAGTGGCATCAAGATCCGCTTTGCCGACCCGGATACCCAGCTCAAGGCGCGCGACGTGGTGGACCATGCGCTCAACCCCGAGGGGCGGCAACCCGGCTATGTGGTTGCACTGAACCTGGTACCCAATTCGCCCCGCTGGCTGTCGGACATCGGGGCCTTGCCCATGTATCTGGGGCTCGATCTATCGGGTGGCGTGCATTTTCTGTTGCAGGTGGACATGAAGGCGGCGCTCACCAAGCGACTGGACAGCTATGCCTCGGAAATGCGCGGTGCGTTGCGCGACAAGCGTGTGTATTACGAGGGCATCAGCCGCGATGGCAACCGCGTGACGCTAAGATTTCGGGATGAGGCCACGCGTACTGTGGCCCATCAGGCACTGGACAATGAATATCGCGACCTGATCTTCAAGGATGAGGGCGCTGGAACCGACCTTTCCATCGTGGCCTCGCTCAAGCAGGAAGCGCTGACGACCATTCAGGATCAGGCTCTCAAGCAGAACATCCTGGCCTTGCGTAATCGCGTCAATGAGTTGGGTGCCAAGGAGCCCATCATCCAGCAGCAGGGCTCGGACCGCATCATCGTCCAATTGCCGGGCGTGCAGGACACGGCCAAGGCCAAAGACATCATCGGGCGCACGGCCACTCTCGAAATTCGTCTGGTGGATGAGGATCATTCCGCCCCCACATCCGTCACCGAACCGCCGCCCTTTGGCGATGAACTGGTGCTGGAGCGAGGCGGGGCACCCGTCTTCGTCAGGAAGCAGGTGGTCCTGACGGGTGAAGTCATCACGGATGCCGGGGCCGGATTTGACTCGCAGTCCAATCGGCCGTCGGTGAATATCAGCATGGACAGCAAAGGTGCGCGGATCATCCGTCAGGTGTCGCGCGAAAATCTGAAAAAGCGCATGGCCATTCTGCTCATCGAAAAGGGCAAGACTGAGGCCATCAGCGTGGCCACCATCCAGGATGAGCTGGGTGCGCGTTTTCAGATCACCGGATTGCGCAACCCCAAGGAGGCCAACGACCTGGCGCTGCTATTGCGCGCCGGTGCCCTGGCGGCGCCCATGGAGTTTCTTGAAGAGCGTACGGTGGGCCCAAGTCTTGGCGCTGAAAACATCGCGCGCGGTTTCCATTCCACCTGGATCGGGTTCGCGGCCATTTCAGTGTTTATGGTGGTCTACTACCTGTTGTTTGGCGTCATTTCAGTCACCTCCTTGGGCATTAACGTGCTGCTGCTGGTAGGGTTGCTGTCGTTGCTGCAGGCCACCCTGACCTTGCCTGGCATGGCAGGGATTGCGCTGACGGTGGGGATGGCGATTGACGCCAATGTCTTGATCAACGAGCGCATTCGTGAGGAGCTGCGCAATGGCAACTCGCCCGGGGCGTCCATTCATGCTGGATATGACCGCGCTTTTGGTACCATCCTGGATTCCAACGTCACCACCGGTATTGCGGGTGTTGCGCTGTTTGCCTTTGGTTCAGGTCCGGTCAAGGGGTTTGCCGTGGTCCTGGTGCTGGGTATTCTGACTTCCATGTTCAGCGCCGTGATTGTCTCCCGGGGATTGGTCAATCTGGTTTACGGCAGCCGCCGCAAGATAGACAAGCTGTCCATCGGCAATGTGGACTGGCTTCACAAGGGCCGCTGAGCGCGCCCTGAGAGAGAAAGCAAATGGAATTTTTCAGGATTCGCAACGACATTCCTTTCATGAGCTGGGGTCGTTACACCACGGCCATCTCCCTCATCACTTTTTTGCTGGCAGTGTTCTTTCTGTTCAGCCGCGGACTCAACTTTTCGGTGGATTTTACCGGCGGGACGGTGATGGAAGTCAGCTACGGCAACGCCGCCGACGTGGGAAAGATTCGTGAAGCGCTCAACGGGCTGGGGTTCAATGATGCCAATGTCCAGAACTTCGGTACTTCCCGCGACGTCCTGATTCGTCTGCCGCTCAAGACCGGTTTGACCAGCGCAAGCCTGTCTGATCAGGTGATGACTTCACTCAAGGCCGCTGACCCATCTGCCCAGATGCGACGCGTGGAGTTTGTGGGGCCCCAGGTGGGTGATGAGTTGGTCAAGGATGGATCGGCCGCGCTGCTGTTTGTCTCGCTGGGTATCGTGATCTATTTGTCCCTGCGTTTTAAATGGCGTCCTGCGGTGGCCACCATTGTGGCCAATCTGCATGACGTGGTCATCATTCTGGGCTTTTTCGCGTTTTTTCAATGGGAGTTTTCCCTTTCCGTGCTGGCAGCCGTGTTGGCCATCCTGGGATATTCCGTCAACGAGTCCGTGGTGGTGTTTGACCGGGTACGAGAAAACTTCCGCAAGATGCGAGGCGCCTCGGTGGCGCGGGTGATCGATAATGCCATTACCCGGACCATGAGCCGCACCATCATCACGCACGGTTGTACGCAGTTGATGGTAACCTCCATGCTTTTCTTTGGGGGGGAGGCATTGCATTATTTTGCCCTGGCGTTGACCATTGGCATCGTTTTTGGCATTTACTCCTCCGTCCTTGTGGCAAGCCCCATCGCCATGTGGTTGGGCATGACGCGCGATGACTTCGTCGCTACCGAGAAGAAACCTGCCCACGAAACGGAAGGCGCTTAGGCCCGATCCACTTGGTGGAACTTCTTCAATATCTGCAGCACCTTGACGATCACCTGATGCTGCTGAGCCAGCAGTACGGCTATGTGGTTTACGTCATCCTGTTTGTCATCATTTTCAGCGAAACGGGTCTCGTGATTGCGCCGTTTCTTCCCGGCGACTCACTTTTGTTCGTGGCAGGTGCTGTGGCAGCACTGGATGCGTCACAGCATGGGGCGTTTAATCTGCCCATGTTGATGATCACGCTCATCGCAGCGGCATTTCTGGGCAACCTGCTCAATTTTCAGATTGGCCGCTGGCTGGGGCCCAAGGTATTTCATTGGGAACGCTCACGCTTGTTCAACCCCCGCCATCTGGCAGAGGCCCATGCATTCTACGAGCGGCATGGCGGCAAGACTATCGTGCTCTCCCGCTTTCTGCCCATCATCCGGACCTATGCGCCCTTCGTCGCCGGCGTGGGCGACATGTCCCATTCCCGCTTTATGGCTTTCAATGCCCTGGGGGCCGTGCTCTGGGTGTGTTCATTGCTGCTGGCAGGCTATTTCTTCGGCAATGTGCCCTTCATCAAGGGCAACCTCACTGCCATGATTGGGGGGATCGTGGCCATCACCCTGCTGCCTCTGGTATGGGCCGGACTGTGGGCCCGCTTCAGGAAAAAGCGGTAGTTATTGATTGCCCTGGTCGATGCTGCGCGCCAGGCCTTCTGCAAGGCCGGTATAGGTTGTGGGCCTGAGGGCCAGCAGGCGCTGTTTGTCCACCGCGGGCAGGGAGAGGTCGTTGATGAACGCCTGGATCAGTTCCTGGTCGATGGTCTTGCCGCGGGTCAATTCCTTGAGGCGGTCATAGGCATTGACGAGCCCCACCTTGCGCATTACCGTTTGAATCGGTTCAGCCAGAACCTCCCAGGCCTGTTCCAGATCGTTGCGGATGCGCTGGGGATCGGCTTCCAGTTTTTCCAATCCCTTCAGGCAAGCGTCATAGCCCAGCAGGCTATGTCCCAGTCCAACGCCCATGTTGCGCAATACCGTGGAATCGGTGAGGTCCCTCTGCCAGCGCGAAATGGGTAGCTTTTCTGCCAGATGACCCAGAATGGCATTGGCGAGCCCCAGATTGCCTTCGGAGTTTTCAAAATCAATCGGGTTGACCTTGTGGGGCATGGTGGAGGAGCCTACTTCACCGGTTTTCAGTTTTTGCTTGAAGTAGCCCAGCGAGATGTATCCCCAGACGTCACGATCGAGATCGATGAGAATGGTATTGGCCCGCGAGAAGGCATGCATCATCTCCGCAATCGTATCGTGAGGCTCGATTTGCGTGGTGTAGGGATTGAACTCCAACCCCTGTGCCTCGACAAAGGTTTTGGATAGTGCGGGCCAATCCAGTTCGGGATAAGCCGACAGATGGGCGTTGTAATTGCCTACCGCACCGTTGAATTTCCCCAACAGGGAGATCTCCGCAATGGTGCGTCGTTGGCGGTTGAGGCGCGCAACGGCATTGGCCATTTCCTTGCCCAGCGTGGTCGGTGTGGCCGTTTGTCCATGGGTGCGCGAAAGCATGGGGACTGCGGCCAGATCGTGGGCCAGGGTTATGAGCCGGGTGATGATGGCATCCAGTGCAGGCAACAACACCCGGTCGCGGGCGCCTGCAAGCATCAGGCCATGGGACAAATTGTTGATGTCTTCAGAGGTGCAGCCAAAGTGGATGAACTCGGCCGCAGCGACGATTTCTGCATTGTCGGAAAGCTTTTCCCGCAGCCAGTACTCCAGGGCCTTGACGTCGTGATTGGTACGCACTTCGATGGCCTTGATCTGCGCCGCATCGGATTCAGAGAAGTGGCTGACCAGTTGGTCCAACTGGTTCAGGGTGTCCTGCGAAAACGCTGAAATTTCGGGAATTCCAGGGTGAGAGGCAAGTGTCTTGAGCCATTCGATTTCAATCCGCGTCCGATAGTGGATCAGGGCATACTCGCTGAAATACGGACGCAAGGCGTCCATGCGGGCGCTATAGCGGCCGTCGAGCGGGGAGAGAGCTGTCAATGTGGATGGGGACATGTCAGGAATGACTCAGAAAACAGGGAAATGGGGCATTCTACCGTAATTTGATGTTGCCATTTGCACGGCAGTGTCGGTAATGGTGACAGGTGCCAATGATATAATGCGGCGTTCGTCGTGACCTTATTGGATACTTTCTGCCCATGAAACTTCTCGGTTCCGTTACCAGCCCCTTCGTTCGCAAAGTGCGCGTGGTGCTTCTTGAAAAGCGCATCGATTTTGAATTTGTCACGGACTGCATGACCGGGCCCGAGCCGCTCATCGAGCAGCACAACCCCTTGGGAAAAATTCCTGCGCTGGTTCTGGACGACGGTGTTTGCCTGTTCGATTCTCAGGTCATCACGGAATATCTGGATGCCATCAGCCCGGTGGCGCATCTCATTCCCGAGCCCACGCGCGAGCGCACCCTGGTCAAGCGATGGGAGGCTCTGGCGGACGGCGTCCTCGATGCCGGCGTCGCGATCGTGCTGGAATCGCGTCGTCCCGAAACCGAACGCAGTCCGGCCTGGATAGCCCGTCAGCGGGGTAAGATGGAGCGCGGTCTCGCGGCCATGTCGCGCGAACTGGGGCAGCGCCAATGGTGCACCGCCGAGGCCATGAATCTGTCGGACATTGCCACGGGTTGTGCCCTGCTGTGGCTGGATTTTCGCTTTCCTGAGCTGGGGTGGCGGCAGCAGTATCCAAATCTGGATGCGCTGGCCACAAAACTGGCACAGCGCAAGTCCTTCAAGGAAACGCCCCCTGACGCCTAAATTGTGATGATGCCGCCTCCGAGGCAGACTTCGCCGTCGTAGAGCACGGCGGACTGCCCTGGGGTGATGGCCCATTGGGGTGCATCAAAATGGAGCGTCATGCCCTCGTCATCCAGGGTCAGCGTGCAAGCGGCATCCTGCTGGCGGTATCGGTTCTTGGCACCGTAGCGTCCGCCATCATTGGGGTGCGTCCCGGAAACCCAGCTCAATTGGCTGGCGGATAGCCAGGATTTTTGCAGGGCAGGATGCTCATGGCCCTGCACCACGGTCAGAACGTTGCTGTCCATGTTCTTTCCCACCACAAACCATGCATCGCCCGGGCCACCGATGCCAAGCCCCTGACGCTGTCCGATGGTGTAGTA
Organism: Ferrovaceae bacterium; assembly: GCA_027442615.1. Taxonomy (GTDB): domain Bacteria; phylum Pseudomonadota; class Gammaproteobacteria; order Burkholderiales; family Ferrovaceae; genus JAJZRV01. The sequence goes on from DAIBBI010000050.1 coordinate 43,912, forward strand.
CATCAAACCCTGGTGCTGCCCTACCACGCGCCCCTCCGGAGTCATCATGGGGCCGGGGGCGATGGGAAGATAGCGCTGCAGAAACTCGCGAAAGGGGCGCTCTCCGATGAAGCAGATGCCGGTGCTATCCTTTTTTTCGGCGGTGGGGAGCCCCGCGCGACGTGCCAGTTCACGCACTTCAGTTTTGCGCAGTTCGCCCACGGGAAAAAGGGTGCGGCTTAACTGAGCCTGGTTCAGCCGGTAGAGAAAATAGCTCTGATCCTTGGAGGGGTCCTTGCCTCGCAAAAGTTCGAATTGCGGGCCTGTCTGGCGCACGCGGGCGTAATGGCCCGTGGCGATCTTATCCGCCCCCAGCGCCATGGCATGTTCCAGAAACGCCTTGAACTTGATTTCCGAGTTGCACAGCACGTCAGGGTTGGGGGTTCGGCCCGCCTGGTATTCCGACAAAAAATTCTGGAAAACCCGCTCGCGATATTCCGCCGAGAAATTGACTGCTTCCATTTCAATGTCCAGCAGGTCGGCCACGGAGACGGCATCCACCAGGTCGTCTCGCGCACTGCAGTACTCGTCCTGCTCGTCTTCCCAGTTTTTCATGAAAAGACCGATGACTTCAAAGCCTTGCTCCTTGAGCAGCAAGGCCGAGACGGAGGAGTCGACGCCACCGGAGAGCCCGACGACAACGCGGGGTTTAGCCATAGTGAGGGGTGCGATACAGGTTCAGGAATGAAAAAAGGCAGGGAAATGAACCCCTGCCTTTAGCAAAGCCGTCGAACTGACAATTTAGTTGGCAGCAGGAGCAGCGGCTTTCTTGGCTTTCTTCTTCTTGCCTTTTTTCTTGGATGCCTTGGCGGGGGCCGGGGCCTTTTCAGCAGCGGGAGCTGCAGCCGGAGCTGGGGCGGCCATCGGGGCAGCGCCAGACTTTGCAGGTGCAGGTGCCGGTGCATCGGCTGCAACAGCGGATAATGTGACAGCGGCAAAAACGGTCGCGATCAAGGCGGACAGCAATTTGGACATGGTCAATTCCTCGGTATATCGTCAATTATAAAGATGATGCTGGGAATACGCGGCAATTCTAGTCGCCGTGGAACACTAACGCAAATCCTGTTCCACGGGTTGACCCGGGGTTACTGAATATATTCATAACCTGGCAGGGTCAGGAATTCGACAAACTCCTCCGAGGTCGTCAGTTGGTCAAACATGGCGGCTGCAGCCTCAAATTCTGCCGCTGCGAACTGGGTCTCGCCCAGTTCCTCGCGGATTTTCTGCAATTCGGAAGGCACCAGGGAGCGGAATAGCGCCACAGTGACCTTGCGGCCATCATCGAGCACCCCATGGGGGCTCCTGATCCATTGCCAGATCTGGGCGCGTGAAATCTCGGCGGTGGCGGCATCTTCCATCAGATGATGAATGGGCACGCAGCCCGTGCCCGCTAACCAGGAACCGAGGTACTGCAGGCCGATGTTGATGTTCATGCGCAACCCGGCTTCGGTAATCGGGCGCTGCGGGGAAAAATCAAGCAAGTCCACCGCCGAGCTATGGACGTCGTCGCGTTGCCGGCTGATCTGGTTGGGGTTGGGCATTAGCCTGTCGAAAATCTCGCGAGCCACCGGGACGAGACCTGGATGGGCCACCCAGGTGCCGTCGTAGCCGTCCGTGGCCTCGCGGGTTTTATCCTCGCGCACTTTGGCCAGTGCGGCTTCATTGGCCACCGGATCGTTCTTGATCGGAATCTGGGCCGCCATGCCGCCCATGGCAAAGGCACCACGACGATGACAGGTCTTCACCAGCAGGAGTGCATAGGCGCGCATGAAGGGTGAGGTCATGGTGACCAGATTGCGGTCTGCCAGGATGAAGTCGGGGTCTTTGCGAAACTTCTTGATGCAGCTGAAAATGTAGTCCCAGCGGCCGGAATTGAGTCCGGCACTGTGTTCACGCAATTCGTAAAGAATTTCGTCCATTTCGAAGGTGGCCAGCACCGTTTCGATCAGGACCGTGGCTTTGATGCTGCCCAGCGGAATCCCCAGGGTATTTTGCGCGGCGATGAAAATGTCATTCCACAGGCGGGCTTCCAGATACCCTTCCAGCTTGGGCAGGTAAAAATAGGGGCCACTTCCTTGCGCCAGCAAGTGCCTGGCGTTGTGGAAGAAATACAGGGCAAAGTCAAAAATGGCGCCGGAAATGGGCTTGCCATCCACCAGTACATGTTTTTCATTGAGGTGCCAACCGCGCGGGCGCACCATCAACACGGCAGGTTTTTCCTTGAGTTGGTAGGTCTTGCCTTCGGGGCTGGTAAACCGGATGGTACGCAGCAGGGCATCTCGGATGTTGAGCTGGCCGTACACCGAGTTTTCCCAGGTGGGCGTGGTGGAGTCCTCAAAATCGGCCATGAACACGTTGGCACCCGAGTTGAGTGCATTGATGACCATTTTTCTGTCCGTGGGGCCAGTGATCTCAACACGGCGATCCTGCAGGTCAGCGGGGCAGGGCGCCACAGTCCAGTCACTCTTGCGGATGGTTGCGGTTTCTGCATGAAAGTCGGGTCGGATGCCGCGATCGAATTCGGCTTGGCGCTGCTCGCGCTGCCTGAGCAGGGCTTGGCGACGGGGTTCGAATGTGCGGCACAGCGTGGCCAGAAATTCCAGGGCTTCAGGGCTCAGGATCTGGTCAAAACCCTGTTGTAACGGAGCGGTAATGGTCAGGCCAGCAGGCAGGGAGGATGCAGTCATGGGGGCCTCTTCAAGTTCGCAATGGTGCGGTGCAATATTGCAGGGCAGCTATCGATTGGACAAAGATTAAAATATAAAAAATCCCGTCCCGATGACCGGGACGGGATGCCACCGGGATCGCCGGTGGTGGGGGTTCAGTGAAACTGTTCTTCCTCAGTGGAGCCCGTCAATGCGATCGTTGAAGATGCGCCGCCCTGAATCACCTGTGTGACCTCATCAAAATAGCCGGTTCCCACTTCGCGCTGGTGGCGCGTTGCGGTGTAGCCCTGCTTTTCGGCAGCGAATTCGGCTTCCTGCAGCTTGACGTACGACGTCATGCCGTCCCGGGCATAGCCCTGCGCCAGGTCGTACATGCCGTAATTGAGCGAGTGGAACCCGGCCAGGGTGATGAACTGGAATTTGTAACCCATGGCCCCCAGTTCTCGCTGAAATTTGGCGATGGTGGCGTCATCCAGATGCTTTTTCCAGTTGAAGGAAGGAGAGCAGTTATAGGCCAGCATCTTGCCCGGGAACTTGTCCCGAATGGCGTCGGCCCATTGCTTGGCAAACTGCAGGTCAGGCTTTCCGGTTTCGCACCACACCATGTCAGCCACTTCCGCGTAGGCAAGTCCGCGGGCAATGGAAGCCTCGAGGCCATTGCGTACCCGGTAAAACCCTTCGGAGGTGCGTTCACCCGTGCAGAAGGTCTGGTCGCGCGGGTCCACGTCCGAAGTCAGCAGGTTGGCAGCTTCTGCATCGGTGCGTGCCAGCAGGATGGTGGGAACGCCCATGATGTCAGCGGCAAAACGGGCCGCCACCAGTTTTTGCACGGCTTCCTGGGTAGGGACGAGGACCTTGCCGCCTAAATGGCCACATTTTTTGGCTGCAGCGAGCTGGTCTTCAAAGTGCACGCCTGCGGCGCCAGCCTCGATCATGGCTTTCATCAGCTCATGGGCATTCAGAACGCCCCCAAAGCCCGCTTCGGCATCGGCCACGATGGGCGCAAACCAGTCGATGCTGGACTTGCCCTCAGCCCAGTGCAACTGGTCGGCCCTGCGGAAGGTGTTGTTGATGCGGCGTACCACGGTGGGCACTGAACTGACCGCGTAGAGGGATTGGTCCGGATACATCTGCAGGGAATCGTTGGCATCTCCAGCCACCTGCCAGCCCGACAGATAGATGGCCTTGAGGCCTGCCTTGACTTGCTGCATGGCCTGGTTTCCTGTGAGCGCACCCAGGGTGTTGACGTAGGGTTCTGTAGTACACATTTGCCACAGTTTTTCGGCACCACGACGGGCCAGGGTGTACTCGATCTGCAGGCTTCCGCGCAGGCGGACCACGTCTTCTGCACCGTAGGGGCGCTTGACGCCCTTCCAGCGGGGGTTTTCAGCCCAATCACGATTCAGATTTGCAATTTCCCGTTCGACACTCATGAACATCTCCTAAAAATGATGACTGCCTGAATTAAGTTAAGCGGGACCCATGCGGCTGGCCGTGACGACCAGGCCGTCATCGTCCGCGTAGAGCCAGGCTCCGGGTCTGAAGGTAATTCCGGCAAAAGTGACCGGAATGTCTGCAGCGCCTTCGCCTTTCTTGATGGATCTTCGGGGGTGGGTTCCCAGGGCCTGCACGCCAATGGGCATGCCGCTGATGGGCTGCGAGTCGCGAATGCAGCCATAGACGATAATTCCGGCCCAGCCATGTTTGACGCCCAGGGAGGCAAGCTGGTCGCCTACCAAGGCACAACGGAAGGATCCGCCTCCGTCTACGACGAGTACGCGGCCAAAGCCTGGGGTTTCCAGGGCGGCGCGTACGAGGGTGTTGTCCTCAAAGACTTTCAAAGTGGCAATTTGCCCGCTAAAAGCCGTCATGCCACCATAATTGCCCAACATGGGCTCGGCCACGAAAGCTGCGTCGCCGAGCTGATCGCACAGATCAGAAGTAGTGAGGGCCATGACGGGCTCCTGGAGTGAATGGGGGGGGCAGTAAAAACAGTTTCCCGCTCGCGTGAGTATTGATATATCATATATAAGACATAGGACACAAGTATTTTTTCAATGGGAGGCATCGACCATCATGTACCAGCACATCAAGGTCCCCGCGGTCGGGGAGAAGATTCGCGTTAAATCGGACCATTCGCTGGAGGTTCCGGACCAGCCCATCATTCCGTTCCTGGAAGGGGATGGCACTGGGGTGGATATCACGCCAGTGATGAAGACGGTGGTGGATGCCGCAGTGGAACGCGCCTATGGCGGGAAGCGAAAGATTTCCTGGATGGAGGTTTATGCGGGCGAAAAGTCGGTTCGCGTCTATGGGGACAACGTGTGGCTACCTGAAGAAACGCTGCATGCCGTGCGGGATTTTGTCGTGTCCATCAAGGGGCCGCTCACAACTCCGGTGGGTGGCGGCATCCGTTCCATCAACGTAGCGCTACGCCAGCAACTGGATCTCTATGTATGTTTGCGACCGGTGCGCTGGTTCACCGGCGTGCCAAGCCCGGTGCGCGAGCCTGAGAAGACTGACATGGTGATTTTTCGTGAAAACTCGGAAGATATTTACGCTGGAATCGAGTGGGAAGCCGAATCTGCCGAAGCGCGCAAAATCATCGAATTCCTGCAAAAGGAAATGAAGGTGACGGCCATCCGCTTCCCGGCCACCTCGGGGATTGGCATCAAACCTGTATCGCGCGAAGGAACCGAGCGACTGATGCGCCAGGCGGTGAAGTACGCCATCGATAATCAGCGCAAATCGGTGACCATCGTGCATAAGGGCAACATCATGAAGTACACCGAAGGAGCCTTTAAAAGCTGGGCTTATGCGCTGAGTCAGCGTGAATTCGGTGCCGTGCCGCTGGACGGGGGGCCATGGATGAAGCTGCCCAATGGTATCGTCATCAAGGATGTCATCGCCGATGCCTTTCTGCAGCAAATCCTGCTGCGTCCGGAAGAATATGACGTCATTGCCACCATGAACCTCAACGGGGATTTCATTTCTGATGCTCTGGCAGCGCAGGTGGGGGGAATTGGCATTGCCCCCGGAGCCAATTTGTCGGATACCGTGGCCATGTTTGAGGCGACCCATGGCACGGCTCCGAAGTACGCAGGAAAGGATTATGTCAACCCGGGTTCGATGATCCTGTCCGCCGAAATGATGCTGCGGCACATGGGCTGGCTTGAGGCGGCCGATTGCATTATCGCTGCCATGAAGAAAGCAATTGCTGCAAAAACAGTCACTTACGATTTTGCCCGACTGATGCCGGGGGCAACGCAGGTGTCCTGTTCTGGCTTTGGCCAGGAGCTCGTCAAGCACCTTTGATGGCTTGGTGCAGCGCATAAAAAACCCCCCTGCCGGGGCAGGGGGGTTTATGCCGTCACGCCCAACAGCGTTGGGCAGGAGGGGCAGGAATTACGCAGCCTGGATATTGGAGGCTTGTTTGCCCTTGGGGCCCTGCGTGACCTCGAAGGAGACCTTCTGGCCTTCCTTCAGGGTTTTGAAGCCACCCATCTGGATAGCCGAGAAATGAGCGAAAAGATCTTCGCTGCCGTCATCGGGGGTAATGAAGCCATAACCCTTGGAATCATTGAACCACTTCACTGTGCCTGTTGCCATTGTTTGCTTTCCTATCGATAAAAATGGGCCTGTAAACCCGGAACGGTTTGAGTTTCAAGGCCAGCAAACGGACAAACCGGTGATGCAGACATCTTGAACCAAACGCCAGACAACCTTTTACGCGACTTTTGCCGTGTAAGTCAAGTAGTTAACCCCAATTTGAGATTCCCTGTTGGGAAAGCTGGCAAAGGCCACCACAACCCTTGCGAAAAACCCAGAATTGTTTAGACTGAAGCCATTAGTGAAGCAATTCTGGTCGCTAGAAACAGCAGGGAATCAAGCAAGACACTTTTTACATGGCAACCCGAAATCCGGCAGAACCCGTTCTTGAAAAACAGCGTACGAGGGCGAAACCACCTTCGCTTTTTAATGTCGTATTGCTGAATGACGATTTTACGCCCATGGAATTTGTGGTT
>DAIBBI010000056.1:0-27013 GCA_027442615.1 Ferrovaceae bacterium
CTTTCTCATGGCCCTGCGCGAGGCGCTGCAACACCCGGAGGAACTGGACGCATGAACGATGCCCAACTGCGCACCCTGGTGCTGGATACCCTGCGGGGCATCGCCCCCGAAATCGAGGTCGACGCGCTGCGCGGCGACCGCCCCCTGCGCAATCAGGTGGACCTCGATTCCATGGACTGGCTCAATTTCCTGTTGGGGTTGCACGAGAAGTTGCGCGTGGACATTCCCGAGACGGACTACGCGCGGCTCGTGACGCTCGACGATGTACTGGCCTATTTGCGTGCGGCCCTGGCAACGCAGAAATGAATCCCACCGGCGTTATGCAGTAAAATCAGGGCATCCCAACGCGCGATGCATACTTTCGGAGACCGTTTCATGCAACCCATTCCCGTCGGAGCCCAGGGCTCGTTTTCCCTCCTCGTCACCGAAAGGCATCTGGCCAATCGTTTCAAGGACGCCATGCTGCCCGCCGTGTTCTCCACGCCGGTGATGGTCATGCTCATGGAGAATGCGGCCCTCAATGCCATCAAACCCTACCTTGACCCCAATGAAAGTGCGGTGGGCACGCGCGTGGACGTCATCCACCTTGCGGCGACGCCGGTGGGCATGACGGCCACGGCCCATGCCGAAGTCACCTTTGTGGACGGGCGGCGCATCGAGTTCAAGGTTACCGCCACCGACGGCATGGACACCATCGGCACCGCCACTCATGAGCGCATGGTGATCGACATGGTGCGCTTCAACGAAAAACTCGCCAAAAAGGCGGTGGCCGCTACCCAGCGCTAACGCGATGACGCAGGCGGCTTGCGGCACACGGGTTTTTTGCGCACGGCGCGGGTTTTTTGCACGGCGCTGCCGTAAGCCTTGCGCATCAACGACAGTTCAATCATCTGTCGGGCCACCCGGTCGTTGATGGAATCAGGCGGCACCCTGCCCTCGGCGTCCGGCGACCCGGCGGGGACGCCGGTCAACAGTTCGATGGCCTCATCCACGTCCTTCACGGCATACACCTGAAACTGCCCGGCGCGCACCGCAGCCACCACGTCCTCGCGCAACATCAGATGCCGCACGTTGGATTCGGGCAGCAACACGCCCTGGTGTCCCGTCAATCCGCGAGCCTGGCACACGTCAAAGTAGCCCTCGATTTTTTCGTTGACCGCCCCCACGGCCTGCACCTGCCCATACTGGTTGACCGATCCCGTGACGGCCAGTCCCTGGATGACGGGGATGCCGGAGAGGGCGGAGAGCAGGGCGCACAGTTCGGCCAGCGACGCGCTGTCCCCTTCCACCCCGCCGTAGGATTGCTCGAAGACGAGGCTGGCATTGAGCGACAGGGGCGCGCTGTGGGAGTAGCGCATGGCCAGGAAGGAGGAGAGGATCAGCACCCCCTTGGAATGGATCGCGCCGCCCAGCTCCACCTCGCGCTCGATGTCGATGACGTTGCCATCGCCCAACCTCGTGGTGGCGGTAATGCGCACCGGTTGTGCAAACAGGTGGCTGCCCAGCGTGATGGCGGCCAGCCCGTTGACCTGCCCCACGTGCAGGCCCGTCGTATCGATCAGCACCGTGCCGTCCAGGATGTCCTTGCGCTGCGAGCGATGCAGTCGGTCGGCACGGTGGATTCTTGCGCTGATGGCGCCGTTCACGTCGGCCACGGCCACCACTGCGCATCCGGCCTCCTGGGCAAAATGGTCTGCCTCCACCAGGAGGTCCCGCAGGCTGCGCACATGGGTGTGCAGCATGGCGGCATCCCCAGAAAGGCGCGCGCTGTGTTCGATGAGGCGCGCCACCGCAGCCCGGTCGAAGGGGCGCAGGGCCTGCGAACGCACCATGGTGGCGATCATGCGCGCATACAACTGGCTGTTTTCCGGGCTGCGCACCACTTCTTCTTCCATGTCCGCCGCCACCTTGAACAGGTCGGCAAAATCCGGGTCGTACTGGTAGAGCAGGTAGTAGAACAGCCGCTCGCCGAACAGCACCACCTTGACGTTGAGCGGGATGGGTTGCGGCTGCAGGGAGAGCGTGTTGACCAGCCCAAAGATTTCTCCCAGGGATTCGATGCGGATTTCGCGCGACAGGAGCGCGCGCTTCAAACCCTCCCAGGCATAAGGTTGGGTGAGCAGCTTGCCCGCATCGAGGATGAGCGTGCCCCCGTTGGCATGGTGCAGCGCCCCCGGCTTGATCAGGCTGAAATTGGTGACCAGCGTGCCCATGTGCGCCACGTGTTCGATGCGCCCCAGCAGGTTCTGGTAGGTGGGATGGTTTTCAAAGACCACGGGCAATCCGCTCGCCGCGCTGTAGTCGTCCAGCAGGTTGACCTGGTAGCGTTCCAGCGGCGACTCGGTGGCATCCGCCTCACCCCACTCGCCCGCGTTTTCGATGATGTCGCCCAGGGCCTCGTCGAGAAAGGTGATCACGCCGGGCAGGTCGGCGTATTGGGTGCGCAGTTCGTCGATCAGATGACCCACGGAGAGCGCGATGGTATCCCGGTTGAAGTCGCGCAGCTTGGCGTGACGCTCGCGCCGCCAGCGCGGAAACTGGTGCAGGACTTTTTGCAGCTGGTCTTCGATTTGCTCGATGAGGGTCCGGATCCGTTCCTTTTCTTCCTCGGAAAGCTTGTCGAATTCATCGGGCTCGACCAGCTTGTCGTCCTTCAGTGGGGCGAGGGTAAAGCCTGCCGGTGTCTGGATGAGTGCAATCCCCTGCGCGCGCGCGCCCTGGCTGAAGGCTTCGAGCGCCTGCTCCTGGCGCTGCTTGAATTCCCCGTTCAGGGCCTCGACGCGATTGTGGTACTCCTCGCTTTCGAAGGCGGCCGGGACGACGCTGCGCAGTTCCGCCACGAAGTCGCGCATGTGCCGCTGGAATTGCGTGCCGCGCCCGGTGGGCAAGCTGAGGGCCCGGGGTTTGTGGGGTTGCTTGAAATTGTTGACGTAGCACCAGTCGGGCGGAGGGGGTTCTGCGGCGGCCTTGGCCTGAAGCTCTTTCATGGCCAGCGAATAGCGGCCCACGCCAGCCGGGCCCATCAGAAAGACGTTGTAGCCGTCGTTACGGATGGCCACGCCAAATCGCAGCGCCTCCACGGCGCGATGTTGCCCGAAGATTTCGGCCAGGTCCTCCAGTTCGGCGGTGGTTTCAAAGGCAAGCAGCGCAGGGTCACACGGCTTGTACAGTTGCGCGGGGTCCAGCGGGGGCAGGGTGTGGCGTGATTTTTTCATGGGCACTGGTCAGGTTATGCCGGGTAGGAGGATTTATCAAGGACGGATCCGGCTTGGGTCTTTTTCCGGATTGGCCTATAATTTCAAAGCTTATGCAATTCAGATTCATTACAAAGCTTGTTTTCTTACTGCTTTTACAGCCTCCAACAACGCTGGTCTGCCTGCCCGCCCCGAACTCGACCGCGGCTAGAAGGCAGCGTCGGCGGCCTCGACATTACGACAAGGAGTGAGCACAATGCGCCTTTTAAAATTCCTGATGGCTGGCATCCTCATGCTGGCTGCAACGACCATGGTTGAAGCAGCACAACCCGTGGTGGTGCTGATCGCCACTGGTGGCACCATTGCCATGAAGATCGACCCCGTCAAAAACGCACCGGTTCCGGCCATCTCGGGGGATGACCTGCTCGCCACCGTGCCGGGGGTCAGCAAGTACGCCCGCGTGGAAGTGAACAATGTGTCCAATGTGCCGTCCGATTATATGGACCCGGTGCGCTGGGTGCAGCTGACCAAGGCGGTGCAGGACGCTCTGGCGCGCCCTGAAGTGGTGGGCGTCATCGTCTCGCACGGTACCGACACCCTGGAGGAAACCGCCTACTGGCTGGACCTTACCGTCAAGTCGGACAAGCCGGTGGTATTGATCGGCGCGCAGCGCAACGCCTCGGAGTCGGATTTCGACGGCCCGCATAACCTCCTCAATGCCGTGCGCATCGCGGTGGATCCTGCGGCTCGCGGCAAGGGCGTAATGCTTGCCATGAACGGCCAGATCAATGCGGCGCGTGAAGTCACCAAAACCCACACTTCCAGCGTGGAGACCTTCAAGTCTGGCGACTACGGCTTCATCGGCGTGGTGGACAATGACCGCGTGGTGTTTGCGCGCTCCCCCCTGCGTCGGCAGTTTGTGCCGGTGAAGGCGGAGAGCATGCCGGATGTTGAAATTGTCGCCATGTATGGCGGGGCTGATGGCCGCCTGCTGCGCGCAGCGGTGGACAGTGGGGCCAGGGGCATCGTGGTGCAGGCGCTGGGTTGGGGCAACATGAACATCCCCATGTTTGGCGCCGTCAAATATGCGCTATCGAAAAACATTCCCGTGGTGATTGCCAGCCGCGTGCCCAACGGGCGCGTGTTGCCCAATTACGGCTTTGAAGGCGGCGGTAAAACCCTGGTGGATGCCGGTGCCGTGATGGCCGATGATCTCTCCCCCCAGAAAGCGCGCATTCTGCTGATGCTGTTGCTGCAAGACGGCGTAAGCGGCCAGCGCGATCTACAAGCGGCTTTCAGCCACTGATTTTTTCCAGGCGCCCACGGATCGCGGGGACAAAAAACAGGGCCAGCTTGCGCTGGCCCTGGTGCTTCAGTTCATGCGGGTTTGTGTCCTGCCCTGATTGCTTTGCAGTTGCAGCAAGTGGGCACGCACGTTCTGCTGCGCCTTCATGAAGGCAGCCTGGTAGCCGTCCAGCTTGGCCTGGGTGGCCTTGGCGGCGCGCGTATTGCCGGCTGCAAGGTCCAGGTTGAGTTGGGCATGCGCCGAGCGGATCAGCGAAGCCTGCAGGGCCACTTCGTCCACGCTGGCACGCAGGGTGCTGGCAAGGCTGGCTTGCAGGGCACTCTGGTGGGCCACGGCCGGCGGCACATCCAGTGCTGCCAGGACCAGGGGGGTTGCCGGCGATGCAGGTTGTACTGCGGCGGCGGCAAACAGGGGGGATAATGAAGCCGCCAGTAGCAGGGCGGTGCGCTTGAGATGCAGAGCTTGTGTAGTCAGTTTCATTGCAAATTCTCCTTAAATTAAAGTGGTGTCGTACTCGGTGATTCAAAAATCAGGTGCTTCAGGATTCTCGTCAGGCTGGCCATCACGCCAGGGTTAATCGGTTATACTTATCAAATCAATTAGTTGGAGGTTGCTTTGCCGGGCCGGTTGCGCTCCCTCAAACCCGACCTCAGGACCGATTATACTTGACTTATGGGAAAAAATCCCATATTATCTCCCCATGGATGAAAAAAAATCACGTCTAGACCCTGATCAGGTGCTCCAGCAGGCCCTTGTGGTCATGCAGCCCTTGGTGTTGTGGCTGCTGCGCTCGGGGGTGCGCCATCCGGAATTTTCGGTGGCCATCAAGCAGACCTTTCTGGAGCAGGCGGCTGCAGAGTTGGAGCGCCTGAACGCCAAGCAGACGGATTCAGCCATCAGCATGCTCTCCGGCCTGCACCGCAAGGACGTGAAAGCCATGGTCACGGCGCTGGCACAGGCGCCCAAAAAGACTTCCGAAATCACCCGTGATTCGCTGGGTCGGCCCACCGTACCCTCCCAGGTCATGACGCGCTGGCTGGCCAGTGGCTGGCCGGATGAATTGCCCATGTCCGGTTCCGCCAAATCTTTCGAGATCCTCTCGCGCCAGGTCTCGAGCGACGTGCATCCGCGCGCGGTGCTCAACGAACTGGTTCGTCTGGGCATGGCCGAGCAGGAGGGCGACTTCATCCGCCTGTGCCGCAACGCCTTTGTGCCCGACCAGCAGATGACGGAAGCGGGCAATCTCCTGGCAGGTAGCACGGCGGACCATCTGGCCGCCGGCGTGCATAACCTCTCGGGGCCGGGCAACAAGAAATTCCTTGAGCAGAGCGTGTTTGCCGATGGGCTCTCCACTGATTCGGTGCAGCAGCTGGAGTACCTGGCCGGTGCCTTGTGGATGCAGGTACTCAATGCCATGGTGCGCGCTGCGCTGCCGTTGAGTGAAAAGGACGAGCCGGCGGGCGGCGATCAGCGCATCCGCGTGGGGATGTTCTGTTATTCCGAACCCGCAGAGCCCCGCGTGCCCCAGGTTCCCAAAAAGAAGCCGCGCAAACCGCGTAGTGTTTCAGGTAAATGAATCGTTGAATTCATATGAAAGGTCCAACCGAATGATAAAAATCCTGTCTGCGCGCAACACCAGAAAATTTCTGACAGCCCTCTGCTTGCTGGGAGGCGGCACCTTGCTTTCATCCTGCGGGGGCGGGGGTGCGGCCCTGATGCTCTCCGGCGTGGGCTCGGGTGGCACCGGGTTGGTGCAGGGCCTGGTTCTGGGTTTTGGCAGTGTGTTCATTGACGGCAAGGAATACGCCACGACCACAGCCACCATCGAACAGGACGACAGCCAGGGCATTCCGCAAAATGCCTTGCTCAAACTGGGCCAGCGCGTGCAGGCCAGCATTGACAGCACGGGCACTTCAATCATCACGGCCACCATCATCCCCAGCCTGTCCGGTCCAGTTACCCTGGCCGCCACGCAGGACGCGACGGGCGACTGGTGGGCAGAGGTCTGCGGCCAGTGGATTCGCATCGTATCCAACGCCACGCATACGCCGCTGGGTGTCACGACCGTGCTTGCCGGCGCCAACAATGCCGGTTCGACCCTGACGCCGCAGCTTGCCCTGGGTAACGAAGTGGAAGTCCATGGCGCCTGGTCCTGGGATGTCGCCCACAATGCCTATGTGCTGGTAGCCTCGCGCGTAGAAGTGCTGTCCGCCACGCCATTGTCCAGCAACATCCTGATGGGGGGCGTGGTGGGTGCCATGCCCGCGTCCAATCAGGTCATGCTCAATGCTGCCGCCGGTGGCACCGTGCTGCAGGGCACCCTGCCGACGGGCATCAAGGTCGGGCAGAGCGTCTCCGCCTGGATCAATCGGGCCACCTGGAATACCTGGGGAGGCGGCTACGCGCCGCTTCAGGCCGCCACCATCAGTTCCGCCAGCCTTGCGGCCACAGCTGGTACCACCAGCCAGAAGGCGCAGTTGAGCGGACTCATCAGCAACTACAGTGCGTCCACCAATACGGCCACGGTGCAGGGCACGGTGGTTACCCTGCCGGCGGGTACCCGGGTGGGCGATGGCGACTACGTCAAGCTTTCCGGGCAAATCAGCGCCGGGACGCTGTCGCAGACCACGGTGGATGAAGAGAACGCCGTGGCCTCAGTGGTCACGCCGCAAACCATTCAGGTGCTGGGCACCACCAACGGCGTCAACTGGAGTGCCGGGGGCGTGATCTCCTTCATCCTGCAGGGCACCTCGGTGACGGCGCAGCCCGGCACCTATCCATCCTGCACCGGCTTGGGCTCGCTCAACACGGTGTCCGTCACCGTGACGGGGTCGGTGCCGGCTCCGGGCCAGCCCGTGGCAGCAAACCTCGTCACCTGTACTGCCGTGACGGCGCCTCCCAGTGGGTCGGTTTCGGATTTCCACGGCACCATCCTGTCCGCAGGCGGCAATACCCTGACGCTGCGCAACGAGGACAAGGTGCTTACGGTCAACTGGTCGTCCACCACTTATGTGGACCCTGCCCTGGGCGGTGTCGGATCCGCCTGGGTGGGGCAGAGTGTGGAGGTGATGGGGACGCTCAGCGACAGCACCATGACGGCTACGGTGATCCGCCTGAATACGGGCGGCACCAACGACTAACGCCCAACCCCCTGGGTGTTTTTCTTGTCCCCTCTGTGAGAGGGGACTTTTTTATTGGGGAAGCGGGCTCAGCGGGTCAGGTACAGCAGCCCGAACAGCAGGGGCTGGTGCACCATGTAAACCAGGAGGCTGTGCCGCCCCAGAAACTGCCCGGCGCGTTGCAGTGCCGGCGTGTGCGCCGGGGACGCTGCGGTGCGGCTGGCCGCGGGGCCTGCGAGCCGGGGAAACCGCTGTTCGGCCCAGACCCCAAGCCACAGCAGGCCCAGCCACGGGATGAGCGGGGCGTAATCCTCGGTTTGCGGTTTTTGCGCGGCAAGCCCCACCCAGTTGAACCAGCGCGGGTTCATGGCGTCCCACCCCATCGTCCAGCCCAGCACGAAAATGGCAAGCCCCGCGCTGCCCAGAAACGTGGTGTGGCGCAGCAGGGGACGGGTCAGGAGGGTGGCCACCACAAAGAAATGCAGCACCCCGAAATAGATCCAGCGCGGGCCAAACAGAACGGCCGTGGCGGCGCTCACCAGGAGCGCGCAGCCCGAGAGTTGCAGCAGCCGGGTGAGCGCGCCGCGCTGTGAACCCGTGCGGGACAGGCCAAGGCTTACCCCTGCCAGAAAGACGAAGCTGCCCACGATGAAACTGCGCCAGAGGATCCAGCGGGGATCCTCCAGCATCCTGAATTGGGCATAACCAAAGTAGGTGAGGTCATAGCAGCCGTGATACGCCACCATCATCAGGACGGCAGCCCCGCGCAGCAGGTCAATGCGAGGATGGCGGTGCAATTTTTGCGGTGGGACGAGGGGCGAGCGTCAGGGTTTCGCGCACCCCGTTGCGCTCCAGGATGACGGATTGGGCATTTACTTCGGTCAATCGAATGCCCGGCGCGATTTCGCTGCCGATCTTGTGCGCGCGTGCGGGCCCGCCGTTGACCGAGAGTACGGCCACACTGTCCTCGGGCGGAGCCACGATGACGCCCCGCAACAGCACCGGGCCGCTACCGGCCCCGGCTCCGGTAAAAAGGCCGCGCCAGGCTGCGCTGTCAGGCTCAGTGCTGCTGGAAAGCGGGGCCACGGGCGCGGGTAATGGCGTGGGGGCAAAAAGGCGCATGGACCACAGTCCGGTCAGGCTGGCCAGCAGCAAGAGAGCCCCCCAGCGGGCCGCTTGGGGCAACAGGAGCGTGGATTGGTGAAAGCGCAAGGTGGCCATGATGCCGCTACGATACTGAATTTTTTCCGGAACCTCCAGCGTCAGGTGGAAAATGAAACATAGTTCCGGTAGCATCTGGCCATCATGAATGCTTTCAAACCCCGTTCCAGCCAGGCCCCGCAACAGGGGTTTACCCTGATTGAAATCATGGTGGTGATGGTCATCATCGGCATTCTGGCCGCGTTGGTGATTCCACGCGTCATGAACCGGCCCGATGAGGCCCGCCGCATTGCGGCACGGCAGGATGTGGCCACCATTGTGCAGGCCCTGAAGCTCTACCGCCTGGACAACGGACGCTACCCCACCACGGAACAGGGTTTGGCGGCCCTCATCACCCAACCCGTTTCCGAGCCCGCCCCCACCAACTGGAAGGCATGCCTCGACACCCTGCCCAAGGATCCCTGGGGCAAGCCCTATCAATACGCTAATCCCGGCCAGCACGGCGAAATCGACGTCTGGAGCATGGGTGCCGACGGACAACCCGGCGGCGAAGGCAATGACGCGGACATCGGCAACTGGAGTCCCTGACGCCGGCTTCACCCTGATCGAATTGATGGTGGTGCTGTTGATTGTGGGCATTGCCCTGAGCGTGGTGACGCTGTCGTTTCGGCCCCCCTCGCAGCAATCGCTGGGGAGGGAGGCCGAGCGCCTTGCTGCGGTGCTCAATCTTGCCAGGGACGAGGCCCGCCTTACGGGACAACCCGTGCTGTTGAAACTGGACCGGCAGGGCTGGCGTTTTTTTGAAGCAGGTTCGGAGGGCTGGGTGGCGGTCCCCGACGACCAGTTGCCCGCCGGGCAATTCAACCCCCCGCTCGATCGCGCGGTCTTTGGGTTCGGCGCAGAGGCAAACCCCTCCGAAATGATCCAGTACTGGATTGGCGTTGAGGAGATCGACGACTTCAAGGGACTGCGCCTGCAGCGCGGTTCGGAAGAGGTGCTGCTGGTCACCGACGGCCTCGGCCACTACGGCGTTGCACGGGCCAAACCATGAAAACGCCATTCCGCGGTTTTACCCTGATCGAAGTGCTGGTGGCCCTGTTCATTACGGGGCTGGCACTGGCAGCTGGCATGCGCGCCCTGGGAGTGGTCACCCGGGCCAGTGAAGACCTGGCGCCGCGTCTTGCCGCCCAATGGAGTGCCGACAATGCCCTGGCGGAGTTGCGCTTGCGCAGGTTTTGGCCGGATATCGGCGAGCATCGCTTCGATTGTCCCCAGGGGCCCTACGCCTTGCGTTGCGTCGAGCGGGTGGCCGAAACACCCAACCCGGTTTTCCGGCGGGTGGAAGTGAGCGTGATGGGCGAGGAAGACGATCAGGTGTTGGCCTCGGCGGTGACGCTGGTGGTGAACGGGCCCGCCTATGTCCTCTAAATCGCGCGGTTTCACCCTGATCGAGGTGATGGTGGCATTGCTGTTGATGGCCGTGATGTCGGTGCTGTCCTGGCGCGCGCTGGATGCCATGGTGCGCACGCGCGAGGCCCTGCAGGTGCGCGGCGAGCAATTCGACGGGGTCCGCACCCTGTTTTCCCAGTGGGAGAGCGATTGCCGCGACCTCGGTTCGCCCGATCGCTGGGTGGCGGGCTTGCCGCTGCACTTCGACACCAACCGGGTGGACCTGATTCGCAGTCGTATCGACGGCACAGGGGTGCACCACCTGGTGCTTGTCACCTACCGTGCCCGCGGGACCGCGATTGAACGACTGGAATCCCCGCCCATCGCGGGCCGCGCCGAATTGCTGCAAAGCTGGCAAACCCTGGAGGAGAACGGGGATCTCGATACCCTGTATGCAGTCTCGCCCGTGGTGCTGATGAATCGCAGCGAGGGGCTGGCGGGGCGCGGCTTCATGGAGGCGGGGGACTGGACTGGCAACAGCGCGCAAATGGCAGCGCAGTGGATAAAGCCCAAGGCCTTCGGCAACGCCTTGCTGATGGGTGTTGAACTGACCGTGGGCCTGCCCGATGCTGCGGCGCCGCTGCGCAAAATCTGCCTTACGGGGCAGGACTGATGAAAATGGACAAACAGCGCGGAGCGGCCCTGCTGGCGGCGATGCTGGTGGTGACCCTGGCCACGACCCTGGTGAGCGGCTTGCTCTGGCGTGAACATTTGCGGGTGCGCACCCTGGAAAACCAGCGGTTGCGAGATGAGGCCCAGTGGATTGGCACAGGGGCCCTGGACTGGGCTCGCCTCGTGTTGCGCGAAGACCTGTATCAAACCCATGCGGTGGACCATCTGGGGGAGGTGTGGGCCATCCCCATTGCGGAGACCCCCCTGTCCGATTTCCTGAAAAGCCGGGGCATGGGGGCCCTTTCGGGCGATGGGGATTCCGAAATCTGGCTTTCGGGCAGCATTGTGGACGCCACTTCGCGCTTTAACCTTACCTCGCTTGTGGACGTGAGCAATCCCCTGGGAGACCGGGGCTGGGTTGGCGCCACGGGGATCAATGCCGAGGCCGTCGCGATTTTTGCGAGGTTGCTGCAAAATCTTGGGCTGGATCCGGCCGGGGCTCCGCTGGTGGCGAAGAGCCTGCTGCAAAGCCGCGTGCCACAGACGGCCGTAGGGGACGCGCCGCTGCCCTGGCGTGGCGCGCAGGATCTGCTGGACCTGATTCCCGACGCCACGCCGGAGGCCCTGGCGCAACTGGCGCAGTACACGGTGGTGCTGCCGCGCCCCACGGCGGTCAATGCCAATACGGCTCCGGCCGTGGTCCTGGCAGCCGTGTTGGGGGTGGCGCAGGGCACCGCCGAGCAGGTGATTGCGGATCGCAATCAGGCGTTCTACGCGGATTACACCAGCCTGATGAGCCGCGTGCGGACCCGCGCCCCCCAGGGATTGACGATCAGCGGGCGCAACCTGGGGGTGAGTTCGGAATATTTTTGGGTGGTGGAGCGCCTGCGACATGGTCGGGTGACGGTGACGCAACAGGCGCTGGTGGCGCGGCGTGCGCATCCTGGTAACGCAACGCAGGTATTATGGCAGAGGCCCGGATTGCCGGACGGCGTCAGCGTAGGAGGATAGACAAATTTCAGAGGCGTTAACCTGCTGGGTGGCCTTGCCGCTCAGGCCGCAAACGGGCCCCGATCGCTGGTCGCTGGGTTCCATGCCCTTTGTCCTGACGGCAGGGCGCGGCGTGCCCCGTCTCGTGCGCGAGGGCCTGGCGCCGGTGTCCGAACTGCCCCCTGCCGCGCAAACCGTTCTGGTGATGGCGGCCCCCGACGTGTTGCTGCTGGAAGCTCCCTGGCCCCATCTGGAAACCCTGTCCAGGGAGCGGGTGCGCGAAGCCCTGCCCAATCTGCTGGAAGAGTCACTGATTCAATCCGTGGAGCAATGCCATTTTGCCCTGGGTGCGCGCGATGCCACGCGCAACGTCATGACGGTGGCCGTGGTGGACTTGGCCTGGATGCGTTTCGTGCATGAGGCGTTTTCCGGGGCGGGTCGATCCGCGCCCAGGATTGTGCCGGCGCAACTGCTGCAATCGCAGGCGTCGCTCGAGACCCTGCCCATGCGTCCGGCGTTGAATGATGCGGGGCTGGAGGAGCGCACCGTGCTGAGCTGGCGTGGCGCCGCCCAGTCGGGTTGGGGTCTGTCCCTGAATGCGCAGGAGGGCCCGCCGGCGTTGCCGCAACTGCCGCCGGGCACCACGGCACATCCTTCCGGGGGGCTGCGTGCCTGGGCGCTTTCCGGAGAGGCCGAGGGCGCCGTCAACTTGTGCCAGTTTGAGTTTGCTCCCCCCCTGGGCGGCGTGCTGGAACGCTTGTCCCCCTGGCGTTCGGCGCTGGTACTGCTGGGTCTTGCCCTGCTGCTGCAGTTGGTGGCGCTCAACGCCTATTGGGCAAAACTGGCCTGGCAAAAGCACCAGATTACCCAGTCCATGCAGGCCCTGGTGCGCGACACGCTGCCCAACGCCCCGCAGGATCTCTCGCCCGCGCTGACATTGAAGCGCGCCCTGGAAAACCAGCGCGCACTCCAGGGGGGGGCGTTGCCGGGTGATTTTTCGGTGCTGGCCTCACGGCTCTCCACGGTGCTGGCCCGCGAACCGGGCGATACGCTGCAGCAGTTGGATTATCGCGATGACAGCCTGTATCTGCGTTTCAAGCCCGGTGCGGCGGTCAAAAGCCCGATGCTGCATGACGAAGGCCGAGGACTGTGGCGCTTGAGCGGGGGCGCGCGATGAAACTTTCCGACGTGCAACAGGCCTTACTACCGCTCTGGCGCGAACGCACCCTGCGGGAACGCGCCGTGCTGGCGGTCCTGGCCGCCTTGTTGCTGGCGCTGATGGGATATGGGTTGCTGTGGCAGCCTGCCGCGGAGAATATCGTTCGATTGCAGCAGGAATTGCCACAGATGCGCTCCGAACTGGCGCGCATGCAGGCCATGGCGGCAGAGCTGGCTGCCTCAAAGAGCCGCACCGCGGTTGCCGTGCCCGTGGGCGCCGAGCTGCAGGCCGCGTTACAGCAATCCTTGCAGGACATGGGGCTGTCCGGTCAAAAGCTGGCCACCCGCCCCGACGGGCGCATCACGCTTGAGTGGCATGACGCGCCATTTAGTAGAATGGCGGACTGGTTGGACCTGGCCCGGCGGAAATGGCGGGTAAGGCTGGTGGAGGGCCACATGGAACGCACGCTCCATCCGGGCGACGTGAATGCCCATCTGGTGCTGCGGGGCGGGGACTAGGCAGTGCGCATCGCCTTTGTCCTGATGGTCTTGCTGGTGGCCCTGCTGAACGTGCCGGCCAGCTGGGTGGCGCTGCGCGTGGCGCAGGCTACCGACCAGAAGCTATTGTTGACCAACAGCACGGGCACCCTGTGGCGCGGATCGGCCGAAATGGTCTTGTCGGGCGGGCCGGACGCCCTGGGTATTTTCCCCGGCAGGGTGCGCTGGCGCCTATCCCCAGGGGTGGCGGGGCTCGATTTTACCCTGGAGGCGGTGGACGCCAGTGCCATGTCCGGGGCAATCTCTGGCACACTGGGCTGGTCGGGCGGCCGGTTGGTACCGGGTTCACTGATGTTGCCAGCCCAGGTCCTGACGGGATGGGGTGCGCCGTTCAACACCCTGCGCCTGGAGGGCCAGTTGAAGCTGCGCTGGGAAACCTTCGAATGGCGTTATCGGGAAACCGCACCGCGCTCCTTGGCGACCTTGACGGTTGAGGCCGAGCAGTTGCGCTCGCGCCTCTCTCCCGTGGCGCCGCTGGGTCAATACAGGCTGCAACTTGCCTTGGGCCCCTTGGGCGGCAAGCTGGACCTCGAAACGCTGTCCGGACCCCTGATGCTTTCAGGCCAGGGCTCCATCGTCAACGGTCGAATGGGCTTTGACGGGCAGGCCACTGCAAGCGACGCACTGGAACCCCAGTTGATCGGGCTGCTCAGTATTTTAGGTAAAAGAGAAGGCGGGATTACACGCCTGCATTATTAGGGTTGATGCTTATGAAAGAACGCTCCCGGATTGTCTGCGCTGCGCTGCTGGCAGGGTTGTCCGTGTCTTACACCGTGCTGGCGGCCCCTGCGGGGCCCCCTCCGGTGCTGCCCGAGCCGCTTGGCGCTGCAAGCCCTGGACTGGTGTCCCTCAACTTCGTGGATGCGGACATCGAAGGCGTGATCAAGGCGGTGGGGGAGGCCATCGGCAAAAACATTCTGGTGGACCCGCGGGTCAAGGGCACCATCAGCCTCTCCAGCGACAAACCTCTGAACCGCACGGAAGCGCTGGCCACGCTGACGGCCGCGTTGCGACTGCAAGGCTACGCCCTGGTGGAAGGGCCGGGCTTTTATCGCGTGGTGCCAGAAGCCGATGCCAAGTTGCAGGGCGGGCGTGTGACGGTGGATGCCAGCGGCGCGGGCGGGGCCACCGAGAGCGCGCCGGTGGGCGACCAGATCGTGACGCAGGTGTTTCGGCTGAAATATGAATCCGCCAACAACCTCGTGCCGGTATTGCGCCCCCTGATTGCGCCCAACAACACCATCACCGCCTATCCCGCCAACAATACCCTCGTCATTACCGATTACTCCGGCAACCTGCGCCGTATTGCCCACATCGTGGCAGCCATCGATGCGCCGGTGGCGGGCGACGTGGACGTCATCCCCATCAAGTACGGGCTGGCCATCGACATCGCTGCCATCATCAACCGCATGAGCGACAGCGCGGGGGCCAATGCCGATCCGCTCATCCGCACCGTTGCGATCCCCGAGCCCCGCACCAACAGCATCCTGCTCAAGGCTGCCACCGTGATTCGCGGCGATCAGATCAAGAGCCTGATTGCCAAACTGGATACGCCCACCACCCAGGCCGGCAACATCTGGGTGGTCCCTCTTAAAAATGCCGAGGCCGTCAAGCTGGCCAAAACCCTGCGTGGCATCATCTCGGGAGAAACGAGCGGCAACGCTTCTTCCGACACGCAACCGCTCAGTTCCTCGGCCTCGGCAGGAAGCGCACAGCAGTCCGGCAGCAGCGGGGGCAGCATGGGGGGGGGCATGGGCGGGACGAGCACGCCGTCTACCAGTTCAGGCAGTTCCATGGGGTCTTCTCCATTTGGTTCCACCGGGGGCAGCAGCGGCGGCACGGGCGGCAACACGCGCACTTACTCGGCAGGCGGTTCGGGCGGCAGCATCCCGGCGGGCATGATCCAGGCGGATGCCACCACCAATTCCATCATCATCACGGCCAACGAACAGGTCTACCGCAATCTGCGCGCCGTGATCGATCGGCTGGATGCGCGCCGCGCCCAGATCTACGTGGAATCCATGATCGTGGAAGTGTCCAGCAACAAGGCTGACGAGTTTGGTGTTCAATTGCAGGGGTTGCTGGGAGGCGGCGCCACACAGACTTTTGCCGGCACCAACTTCAATGCAGCCACACCCGGCAGCAACATCGTGGCCTTGAGCCCGCAAGCTGGCAGCCTGCTCAACCTGGGTGCCGCTGCCAATATCGCCACTGCCGGCGTGGTGCCTTCGGCAGGAACCAACATCGCCGTCTTGCACAGCTACAATGGTGTCATGGGTCTTTCGGCCCTGGCGCGCGCCGTCAGCAACATCTCGGGGGTGAACGTATTGTCCACACCGAATCTGCTGACGCTGGACAATGAAGAAGCCAACATCGTGATTGCCGAGAACATTCCCCTCGTCGCGGGCCAGTATGCCCAGACGGGTGTCACCGGCACCATCAATCCCTTCACCACCGTGGATCGCAAGGACGTGGGCCTCACGCTGCGCATCAAACCCCAGATTTCGGAAGGGGGCCTGGTGCGATTGCAGATCTACCAGGAATCCTCCGCGGTGGATGCCGCCACGATCAATAATGTTTACGGGCCCAGTTACACCAAGCGCTCCCTGGAGTCCAACGTGCTGGTTGAAGACGGGCAGGTGGTGGCGCTGGGTGGGTTGCTGTCCGACAGCTATTCGGACAGCATGGAAAAGACGCCCCTGCTGGGGGATATTCCCTTTCTGGGTGCCCTGTTCCGTTACGAAACGAAGACCCGGGTCAAGACCAACCTGATGGTGTTTCTGCGCCCCTATGTGGTGCGCACGGCGGAGCAGAGCGATGCGCTGACCAATGACCGATATGGGCTGATGAAGGAAATGCGCGATGACTACCAGCCCAACGTGCGCGTGCTGTCCAACGAAACCCTCACCCCGCTGCCGTCGGCTTTGGGGGGCGGAGCACCCTTCGTGACGCCGGGGGCCACCAGCACCGAACCCACCGCCTCGCCATTGCCAGGCGGAGTGCCTCCCAGGAAACCCTAAGGCGGACATGAGTTCCACGGAAACCGGCCTCTCCACCCTGGCAGCGCGCCTGTTGCCCTTTGCCTTTGCCCGTGACGGGCGGGTGCTGGTGGTGGCGCAGCATGCGCAGGCCACGGAAGTGTGGACCTGTGATGACACCCGTGCCGAGGCGCTGGCCGAAGTGGGGCGCGTGTACGGCCCCTTGCGCATTCGCCACCAGAACACGGAAGACTGGCAGGCCGCCCTGGCGCGCGCCTATGCGCAGTACGAGGGTGGGGCGGCGCAGGTGGTGGGCGAGGCGGAAGAGGAAATCGACCTGTCGCGCCTGATGCAGGATCTGCCTGCCGTGGAAGACCTGCTGGAGTCGCGCGACGACGCGCCCATCATCCGCATGATCAACGCGCTGCTCACCCAGGCTGCGCGCGAAGGCGCCTCGGACATCCACATCGAACCCGCGGAACAGGCCTCGGTGGTGCGCTTTCGCGTGGATGGCACGCTGCGCGACGTGGTGCGCCCCAAGAAGGCGCTGCATGCAGCGCTGATTTCCCGCATCAAGATCATGGCGCAACTCGACATTGCCGAAAAACGCATGCCTCAGGATGGCCGCATCGCACTGCGGGTGGCCGGGCGCCCGGTGGACGTGCGGGTGTCCACGCTGCCCACGGGCTATGGCGAGCGGGCCGTGCTGCGTTTGCTGGACAAGGAGGCGGGCCGGCTGGATCTGGCGCGGCTTGGCATGGCCGACGACACCCTGGCGCGCTTTGACAGCCTTACGCGTCGCCCGCACGGCATCATCCTCGTCACCGGCCCCACCGGCAGCGGCAAGACCACCACGCTGTACGCGGCACTGTCGCGGCTCGACACGCAGACCACCAACGTCATGACGGTGGAAGATCCCATCGAGTACCACCTGGATGGCATTGGCCAGACCCAGGTCAATTCGCGCATCGACCTGACCTTTGCCAAGGCCCTGCGCGCCATCCTGCGCCAGGACCCTGACGTGATCATGATCGGCGAGATCCGCGATGCCGAGACCGCACAGATTGCAGTGCAGGCCAGCCTGACCGGTCACCTGGTGCTGGCCACCTTGCACACCAACGATGCGGTCAGTGCGGTCAACCGCCTGATCGACATGGGCATCGAACCCTTTCTGTTGGCCAGTTCCCTGCTGGGGGTGCTGAGTCAGCGGTTGGTGCGGCGCTGTTGCCCTGTCTGCGGCGGACCGTCTAACGCAGCCGGTTGTACGACCTGCAACCAGACCGGGTATCAGGGCCGCAGCGGTGTTTACGAATTGCTGGAAGTGGATGAGGGCCTGCGCTCGCTCATCCATCAGCGTGCCCCGGAAGCGCAGTTGCGCGACTGGGCCTTGCAGCACGGCATGCGTACCTTGCGCCAGGATGGTGAACGCTGGTTGAGCACGGGCGTTACCACCCTGGAGGAACTGCTGCGCGTGACAGGGGACGCCTAGCGATGCCCGTCTACCGATTCGAAGCCCTGGACCAGGGCGGCCGCTCCGAGTCGGGCATCGTGGAGGCAGATTCGCTGCGCCAGGCCCGCGCCCTCCTGCGCGCGCGCGGGCTGATTCCATTTTCCCTCGCCACCCCCAAGGAGTCGGGCGCACGCCGGGGCGGCGCCTGGTTGGCGCGAGGGCTTTCCAGCAGCGATCGGGTGACGGTCATCCGCCAGCTTGCAAGCCTGCTCAATGCCGGCATACCCCTGGATGAGGCGCTGGCCGCAGCAGCATCGGAAGCGGAACGGCCCATTGTGCGCGAGCGCATGCTCGAACTGCGCTCCGAGGTGCTGGGCGGCAGTTCGCTGGCTACCGCGCTCTCGTTTCACTCCAGGGACTTTCCTCCCATCTACCAGGCCCTGGTGGCGGCAGGCGAGCAGAGCGGCCGCCTGGGCTGGGTGCTGGAGCGCCTCGCGGACTACGCGGAAGCGCGCGATGCGCTGCGCCAGAAGGTGTTGATGGCCATGGCCTATCCTGCCATCGTAACGCTGGTGGCGCTGGGGATTGTGATCTTCCTCATGACCACCGTGGTGCCGCAGGTGGTATCGGTATTCACCAGCAACCATCAAACCCTGCCACTCCTGACGCGCATCATGATCACGCTCTCCGACATGATCCGGCACTGGGGTTGGGCGCTTGCCCTTCTGGTCGCAGCGGGCGGATTGCTGGCACGACGCGCGCTTGCACAGCCGCAGGTGCGCCTGGCCTGGGACGAGCGCCTGTTGCACTGGCCCGTCATCGGCAAATCCGTGCGAGGGTACAACACCGAGCGCTTTGCCAGCACGCTTTCCATCCTGGTGGGGGGAGGGGTGCCCATCCTGCCGGCATTGCAGGGGGCGGCTGATGCGCTGGTCAATACGGCGTTGCGGCGCGACGTGATGGATGCCATCACGCGCGTGCGCGAAGGGTCGAGCCTGGCCCGGGCGCTGGGGGTGCACCGCCGCTTTCCGCCGATCCTGCTGCAACTGATCCATTCGGGCGAAAGCACCGGGCGCCTGCCTGACATGCTGGATCGTGCGGCGCGCGGCGAGGCCAGCGCCCTGGAACGCCGCATCCTGTTGCTGACCACCCTGCTCGAGCCGGCACTGATCCTGGTCATGGGCATGATCGTGGCCCTCATCGTGGTGGCCGTATTGCTGCCCATCGTCGAGATCAACCAGATGGTGCGTTGATGGCGTTAAGTTTACGAAGCGGTGCGGGTTCAGGCAAAATGCAACGCTTGTCTCGCGACTTACAGTCAAGGAAAGTCATGTTGAAGCGTCAATGGAGTGGAATGCTGGCTGCCGCAGTGGCGGCCTTGGTCATCTCGGGTTGCGGCGGCGGCGGGGGCGGCGGTTCGGCGCCAGGCCCCGTGCTGCTGAGCGCCGTGCCCGGCGACAGCCAGGTTACCCTGACCTGGACAAGCCCCCCCAATTCCGGGCTGTATTACTGGGTCTGGTGGATTCAGTCCGCCCTTGGCGTGACCATTGGCCCTGCCGGCAATGCCGTGGGTGCCGAAGTGAACGCCACGTCGCCTTATGTGATGAGCAGTCTCCTCAACGGCCTGCCTTACAGCTTTGCCATCAATTCCCATGTGGGTGACCCCAATAGCCCCGGGGGCCCGCAATCCAACAGCCTGCCTGCCACACCACGCTATGCGGGCAGCACCTGGGTGCCCTGCACCGCCTCGGGAGGCACCTGTCCCACCGGTGCGCCCACGTTCTATGGCGTGACCTTTGGCGACAATGCGGGCCTGCTGGGGCCGGATAACGGCAGTTTGCGCAACTATCTTGCGGTGGGAACGGGCCCCAACATGTTCATCAGCACCGATTCCGTGAAATGGACGGCGCTTCCCCCTCAGCCGGCCTGCACGCCGCCTTCCGGGGGTGCCCTGCGCAGCGCGGATTATGGTTGGGGTACTTATGTGGTGGCAGGCGACAACGGCACCCTCTGTTTTAGCGGCCTGACCATCGTCAATCCCACGGGGGTGGGTCTGGCCTACGCGGGGCCCCCCATGTACACCCCGGCCAACGCCAGCTGGTATCCGGCCACCACCCTGCCGCCCAACCTGGGCAACGTCAACTTTTACGCGGTGACGACCAACCAGAATGGATGGGCGGCCCTCATGGGCGCACATGTGGTGGTGGGCTCCAAAGGCACCCTCCTGTGGAGCGGCGATGGGCAGAACTGGGCGCTTCCCATAGGCAGCACCATCCCCAGCAACGATCTGTATGGCATAACTTTCAATTTCTGTGCCCTGCCGTTCTGGTCGTGGGTTGCTGTGGGCACCAACGGCACCATCATTGCCACCCCTGATCCCAACGGGGCCACCAGTTGGAGCAATGCCGGCATCAAGACCACCACCACCGAGAATCTCCACGGGGTGGCTTGCACCATGAACTCCACGCCCTCCACAGTGCCAGGCTACCCGCCGTTGCTGTTCTTTCCCCTGTGGGTTGCCGCGGGAGATGGTGGAGCGCTACAGACCAGCCTGGACGGCATGAACTGGTCCACGCCCACCAATTTCACCATCGACAACGTGCCCGTAACGCACTTTCCGGTGGGGATCAAGGCGGTGAACTTTGGTACCCAGTTTGTGGCCGTGGGGGATTCCGGCGCCGTCTTCACGAGTCTTGATGGGGCGACCTGGACGAGCCAGGCCTCCAACGCAGGCAACAATACCCTCTACGCCATCACCCAACCGCTGGGCACCACCATTCCCAACGGATTCATGGGGGCGGTGCCCTATGGCTATACTGCGGTGGGGACCAACGGGATTACGACTTTCGGGCGCTAACGCGTTTGAGCAGGGCCTGGGTGACGTCCTGGGTGGTGGCCTGGCCGCCCAGGTCGCGGGTGCGGATGCCGTCGGTGATGAGGATGTCGTGAATGGCCTGGCGGATCACTTTGCCCTGTTCGGGGCGACCGATGTGATCCAGCATCATGGCCGAGGCAGAGAGCAGGGCCAGCGGGTTGGCAATGCCTTTGCCCGCAATGTCCGGGGCCGAGCCATGCACCGCTTCAAAGATCGCCGCTCCTTCGCCGATGTTGGCCCCTGGCGCCAGGCCCAACCCCCCCACCAGGCCGGCAATTTCATCCGAGAGGATGTCGCCGAAGAGATTGGTGTTCAGGATCACATCAAACTGCTTGGGGTCCAGCACCAGTTGCATGGCGCAGGCATCCACGATGCGCTCGTCGATAGTCAGGCGGTTGGCGTATTCCTTGCCCATCTCCATGGCCGTTTCAAGAAAGATGCCTGTGAGTGCCTTGAGGATGTTGGCCTTGTGCACGATGGTGACTTTTTTGCGGCCGTTTCTGACCGCATATTCGAAGGCGTAACGGGCAATGCGGCGGCTGCCGGCCCGTGTGTTCACCCCCGAGGAAATGGCGGCCCCATGGGGGTCGTTGTCGATGGGGATGTAGTGGTCAAACCCCACATAGAGCCCTTCCAGGTTTTCGCGCACCAGCACGATGTCCACGTCCTCATAGCGTCCCCCAGGGATTAGGGTCTGGGCCGGGCGAACATTGGCATAGAGTTTGAATTCCTCGCGCAGGCGCACGTTGATGGAGCGAAATCCGCCGCCCACCGGGGTGGTCAACGGGCCCTTGAGGGCAAGACCAGTACGCCGGATGCTGGCCAGGGTGGACTCGGGTAGCGGGTCAAGGGATTCGGCGACGGCAGCCATGCCAGCCTTCTGAACATCCCAGGCCAGCGGGGCACCGACGGCCTCCAGGATGGCAACCACGGATTTGACGATTTCGGGGCCGATTCCGTCACCGGGAATCAGCGTTGCGGGAATGGCGTCCTGGTAGGCGCTGCTCATGAATGGACCCTCTTGGATTGGACGATAACGTGCAGGCCGCCTGGCGGCCGCTGCGCACCCGACAGGATACGCCCTTGCAGCGCGGCTTGCCAAAAAAAGCTTGCACTCTCCAAAAAATCAGGTATAGTGGCGGGCTATTGCAGTGCAGCATGGACTGCTTGAGTTGTCTCTGACCTTCTTGATTCGATTCGTCGAATATCCTGCTCGCCGGTTAGTGACATTGCGCCGGCGGCTTACCTTAATTCCGCTGAATTCATTATCTGCCAGTCGATGGCCGTTCCTGGTCGACGCTGTGCCGTGTGTGCGCTTTTGCCCATTGATTTTTACTGGAAAACACCACTGAATATGACAAACGAACTTCGCTTCGATCAGCTGCAATTGGATCCCCGCATCGTCACCGCCGTGACCGAGGCAGGCTACGTCAATGCCACCCCCGTCCAGGCCCAGGCCATTCCCGCCTTGCTCTCGGGCTCCGACCTGCTGGTCTCGTCGCGCACGGGCTCGGGTAAAACTGCTGCCTTCATGCTGCCCGCCCTGCATCGCATCGCCACCCAGCCCACCAGTGGCCGCGGTCCGCGCATGTTGGTGCTGACCCCCACGCGCGAACTGGCCAACCAGATTACCGAGGCCACCAAGAAATATGGCCGCCATCTGAAACAGATCCGCACGGTATCGATTCTGGGGGGTATGCCCTATCCCGTGCAAAACCGCATGCTCGCCAAGCCTTACGAAATCCTGGTGGCAACCCCAGGCCGCCTGATCGACCAGATGGAACATGGGCGCATCGACCTGTCGCAGCTCGAGATGCTGGTGCTGGACGAAGCGGATCGCATGCTCGACATGGGCTTCATCGAGGACGTTGAGCGCATTGCTGCCGCGACCCCAGCCACGCGCCAGACCTTGTTGTTCTCGGCCACCATGGACAAGGAAATCATCCGCCTGTCGCGTGATCTGCTGCGCGACCCCGTGCGCATCGAAGCCACCAATATCAGGGAGTCTCACGAGAACATCGACCAGCGCCTGCATTATGTGGACGACATGGCCCACAAAAACCGCCTGCTGGCCCACCTGCTCACCGACGTGGACCTCAACCAGGCCATCATCTTTACCGCAACGAAGCGCGATGCCGACGTGCTGGCCAGCGACTTGAGCGGCATGGGTCACGCGGCTGCAGCCCTGCACGGCGACATGCACCAGGGCGCGCGTAACCGCACCCTGGACGGTCTGCGACGCGGGCGTTTTCGTGTGCTGGTCGCCACCGACGTGGCGGCGCGCGGCATCGACGTTCCCGGCATCTCGCACGTCATCAATTACGACCTGCCCAAAATGGCTGAAGACTACGTGCACCGGATTGGCCGTACCGGCCGCGCCGGTAACAAGGGCATTGCCATTTCCTTGGCAAGCGGCCGCGACGCATTGCATTTGCAGCGCATCGAGCGCTTTACCGGAAAATCCATCCAGGTCCACACCATTGAGGGATTTGAGCCCAAGCGGCCTTTTCGACCCAGCCGTCCCGCCCCGAAGGGTGGCAACCGGCAAGGCAAACCCCAGGGTGCGGGTGGCCGTCCCGGAGGGCCGAGTGGCCGTCCCCGCACCAACGCGGCAGCACCCTGGGCCAAAGTCGACAAGCCGTTTCAATCGCGCAAACGCATGGGTGGTTGAAGCGGGGGGTTTTTGGTAGGCTTCATCGATGGCCTTATCCACTCGCCCTGATTCACAAAAGCCAGCGTCCCGATGGTTGATCGGGTTGCTGGCTTTTGCATTATTGGTCACGCTGTTCAATCTGGGCCGTGTTCCCCTGTTTGACGAAGATGAGGGCGAGTACGCCGAAGTGGCCGTGGAGATGGCCCATAGCGGCGACTTCATCACGCCCACACTCAACGGACAACCCTTCTTCGAAAAGCCGATTCTGGCCTTCTGGCTCCAGGCTCCCCTGGTGCAGGTGTTTGGCGTGCATGCGTGGGTGTTTCGTCTGCCCTCTGCCGTGGCCTGCCTGCTTTGGGTGGCCTTGCTGATCCGTTTTGGAGGACGCTTTTTCAATCGTGAAACCGGTTGGGTGGCAGGCCTGTTCTGCGCCACCTCCATCGGGGTGGTGGTGTCGGGTGAGGCGGCGGCCATGGACGGGGTGCTGAGCCTTCTCATCGCTGCAGCCGGGTTCGACGTTTACCGGGCCTGGGCGCTGGACGACCGTCACGCGCGCTGGCGGGTTTATTTGTGGATGGCCTTGGGTTTTCTCGCCAAGGGCCCCATTGCCGTCGTGGTGCCATTGCTGCTCAGTTTCATTTTCTATGCAATGCAGGGCGGTCTGGGGCGCTGGTTGCGTGCCGCCTTCAATCCCCTGGGGTGGCTGGTGTTTCTTGCGGTGGCAAGCCCCTGGTATCTGGTCCAGTACCATTTGATGGGCCAGCCCTTCGTGGATTATTTTCTCTACCGGGAAAACCTGGGGCGCTTGACCGGCTCATTGCAGGGCCACGGCGGCAGCCTGTTCTACTACATTCCTGTGCTGACGTTGATTGTGCTGCCGCACACCAGCCTGCTGTTGCGCGCAGGTTATGAAAGCCTGCGTCAACGCAGCGATGCCCTGACGATGTTTTTGATGCTGTGGTTTGCCGTTGTGTTTGGCCTCTTTACGCTGGCCAGCACCAAGCTGCCGCATTATCTCCTGATTGGCCTGACGCCACTGTTTCTGTTGATGGCACACCATCGCGAGCGCCTGCGCTCGACATGGCTGACCCTGCTGCCGATCATCGTGATGATGGCGTTTGCCCTGGCGCTTCCGCGTTGGGTGGCAAATGCCGGTGAGCACAGCAAGAGCCTCTATATCCATGAAATGCTGGGCCGTGCCCCTGAGGTTTTCACCGCTGGGTACTGGGTGGGTATTGCCCTGGTGCTGGGCGCGCTGCTGCTGGGCCTTGCCCTGATGCGCCGTCGCTGGCGCGGGGGACGCGCGTGGGCACTTCTGCCGCTTGCCGGCGTGGTTAGCAACCTGCTGGTATGGATGGTGTTGATGCCTGCGGCCGCGGACTTGCAGCAGGCTCCCTTGCAGGAGGCCGCGCAGATCGCCCGGCGAATGGGGCAGCCCGTGGTGGCGGACAACCGCATGCCCAGCTTTGCGGTGTACAGCGGGCGCCCTACGGAGAATCGCACCCCGCACGCGGGCGACGTGGTTTTCCTGCGTGCCGATCGCGTGGGAGAAATACCCCTGCACCAGACGATATTCAGCAAAGGCGGGCTACGGCTGGTTAAAATAACAGGCGACTGACGCGCAAGGACCGATGATGAAATGCATTTTTGGATTGCCGCTGGCCCTTTTGGGGATGGCTGCCGTATTGTGGTTTTCGGGATGGAACATGCCAGTGTTTCTCTGGCTGCATGAGCACCAGTTGCTGCTGGGAGGCACGCTTTGGTCCAACCTCACCATGCTGGGAGATTCGGCCCTGACGCCGCTGATCCTGGTGATTTTTATCCGGCGCCGTCCTGACCTTCTGTGGGCTGCCGTGATCGGCAGCGTGCTGGCCTATGCGGTGTCCCATGGGCTCAAGCCCATCATCAACGAGGCCCGCCCGCCCGCCGTACTTGACATCGTGGTGGTAGGCCCGCGCCTTCTGCACAGTTCGTTTCCTTCGGGACATACCACCAGCATTTTCGTACTGGCCGGATTGCTGATCCTGGGCCTTCCCCTCAAGGATCGCCGGGCAAGGGCCGGTGTATTGACCGTGGCGGCCCTGGTGGGTTTGTCACGCATTGGCGTGGGCGTGCATTGGCCTGTGGATGTACTCTCTGGCGCCATCATCGGATGGCTTTGTGCAGCCGCAGGCTTGGCCCTGGCGCGGCGCTGGCCCTGGGGTACGACGGGCACCGGGCGTGCGCTTCCTGTGTTGTTGTTGTTCGTGTTGGCGGTTTTTAACCTGCAAAATGACCACACGGGCTTTGGCGATGTGTGGTTGCTGCAGAAGGGGTTGTCCGTGATGGCCTTGGTTTGGGGTGCAATGGAGCTTTATCGTTGGCGTCATGAACGACGATGGACATCCGCCCAGTGACAAAACTTCTTAAACTGGTTACAATGCCGGGCTTGATTCATCAAGGTTCCTCTAAACCCTGATGAAGGTAGTCTGTGTCCCCATCGTCTAGAGGCCTAGGACATCGCCCTTTCACGGCGGTAACCGGGGTTCGAATCCCCGTGGGGACGCCAATAAAATCATATAGTTACATAAAGTCCCAGAGTAAAATCTAGGCTGTGACTAGATGGTGACTAGATTCCCTTCCAGACCCCGCAGAAAACCTCGCTTCAAAGCACTTCATCTTCGTCCTGAAGACCATCGTGGACCTCTGTTTTCTCCCAGAGACATGCACCGAACGAAGCGCGGATAGATCCATTGATCACTCCTGCCTTTTCCGGCTCACTGATGTTGTTGATGCTCCTTCGGTTTTGAACCCGATCATGGTCGGCAGCGCTTCGGGGTTCCAGCCGGGGTAGGGGGTCTTGTGCAGATGGCGCCACAGCCGCTCGATTTCACGGAAGGTGCGACGCAGCTGCCGCCGTACTCCCCCGAACATGGGATGAAACCGAACCGCATCGGCCGTGACCCGGGCGATTTCCTGTCCATTGGCGCTCTGTGCCAGCATCACCAGATACTTCCTGAACTTTTCCAGCGCTTCATCTTGCAGGCGCCATGTCAGGGCCACTTCGCCGTTTGCCCTGTTCTCCTTGGTCATCCGGTAGTTTGAGAAGCAGGGATAGCGATCAACCCACTGCTGCCGTGCCCAGGCTGAGGCCTGGGGCATGCACAGGGCTTCCGGGGTGGCCATGAGAATAGGCTGGACCATCGACGGCAGGGCAATCACGGGACCAGCCAGAGCCACTGCATTCGCAAAGCCCTTCAGCTTCCGCTGATACCGGGTATGGGCTGGCAAGCGAATGCCAAAGTCCTCCGACCATTTGGCGTCGAGGGAAGGAAGCTTTTCACGAATGGTCTGGAACGTCACGTGCAGTGTGTAGCCCTTGTTATAGAGCATCAGGATGGCCTGCATGGAAGGGGTGAGATGGTCATGGGTTTTCATGGGAACCTCCGTAATCTCCACGTGATTCGTGGGACGGAGTGATCACACCATATGAAGGTGGGATCAACCAAGGAATGGACGCCTGTGGACAAA
>DAIBBI010000068.1:0-9992 GCA_027442615.1 Ferrovaceae bacterium
TGGACTTCGGGTGACCCGGTGTCCTTCGGGGCGCGCTGATATTCGCTCATGATCTGCGCTTTTTGGGCGGCGGTTGCTACCATGCGATTCTCCAAAACTCTAATGTCATCGGGAAAGCCGGGCATTATAGCGGCAAATCAATCGTTTCTGCAAGCTTTCGCTGGCTTGCGGGCGGCGTCGTTCGGTCGCCCACACAGTTGTGCGTATAATGCCCGGATGAACGATGCGGCACGTCAGGGCAATGCCCAACAGCGCTGGGTAGGTGTCCTGCTGGTCCTGGCCCTGCATGTGGGCCTGTTTTACGCGTTGGTGAGCGGCCTCACGCCGCACACCGGACAGCCGCGCCCTCCCGCCTTCGAAGTGACCCTGCTGCCCGAGATGCGTCCGCCCACTCCCGAGCCCCCCAGGCCCCGCCCCGTGCAGGCGGCTGCTCCTGCCGCTCCCGTGCCTGCCGTGGTGCCCCCCCCACAGGTGGAAGCGCCCAGCCCGCCCAGCCAGGCCATCAGCATTCCCACGGCGCCGTTGCCGGCGCAGGCTGTGCCGATCGCCCCTGCTCCTCCCAAATCGCGCTTGCGGGTGGGAGTCAACCCCGTCTACATTCCACCGGTGGAAGAACTGCAGCGCCGCTATCCGCGTGAGGCGCGGCGCGAAGGGCTGTCGGGGCGCGTCCTCATGCGCCTGACCGTTGCGCCCAGTGGTGAAGTGATCAATGCCACGGTACGCCAGGCCTCGCCCCCGGGCGTGTTTGACGCCGTCGCCCTCGATTTCGTGCGACGCTTTCGCTTTGCGAAAGGCGCTGAGGAATTTTTTGTGGATCAAGAACTCGTATTCAAACTGGACCAATAGCCTGGAGCCTCCTCATGTCACCCGAACTCGTCACCAACCCCTACGGACTGGAAGCCCTGTGGCACAGTGGCGACTGGATTGCCCGCGCCACGCTGCTGATTCTGGTGGTCATGTCCATGGGCAGCTGGTACCTCCTGATCACCCGACTCCTGGCGCAAAAACGCCTGTTACGCCATGGCTCCGAGGCCCGGACACAATTCTGGAGCGCGCACTCGGTGAAGGAAGGACTGGAACGGCTGTCCCAGGACAGCGCTTATCGCCGCATTGCAGAAAACGGCACTCGCGCCATGGAACACCATGAAGGCCCCTTGATGGAGCAGATTGACCGACATACCTGGGTGACCCTGTCGCTCGATCGCGCCGTTGCCGAAGTGCAAAGCCAGTTGCAGGACGGGCTCACGTTCCTCGCCACGGTCGGTTCCACCGCACCTTTCGTGGGATTGTTTGGCACCGTCTGGGGCATTTATCACGCGCTGACCGCCATCGGCATAGCGGGACAGGCTTCCATCGACAAGGTAGCCGGCCCCGTGGGTGAGGCCCTCATCATGACTGCGCTGGGCTTGGCCGTGGCCGTGCCTGCGGTATTGGGCTACAACGCCCTGGTGCGACGCAACCGCATCGTCCTGGATCAGATTCGCGTCTTTGGGGCCGACCTGCACGGGGTCTTGCTGGGCGGCGCCCGACAACCGGGTGGAAGCGCCTGACATGGCGCTCATGACGGGGCCCCGCGCCGAAGACGGGGAGGATGCCGTGATGGCCAGCATCAACACCACCCCGCTGGTGGACGTGATGCTGGTACTGCTGATCATTTTTCTCATCACCATTCCGGTGGTGACCCACACCATCCCCCTGCAACTGCCACGGGAGGCCAGCCAACCCAACCAACCCCAGCCGCAAACCATCCACCTCTCGGTGGACCGGGCTGGCGTGGTGTACTGGGAGCAGTCGCCCATAGATATGCACAGCCTGCAACAACGGCTGGAGGAGCGCGCCCACCTCACCCCGCAACCGGCCGTCCACATTCGCGGCGATCAACGGGCCCAGTACGAGCCCATCGGTCGCATCATCCTGGCCTGCCAGCGCGCGGGGCTGACCCGGGTGGGCTTCATCACAGAACCGCCCGTGGCCCATTGAGAACCGATGGCATGAACGACGAACCCGAAGTAATGATGGACATCAACACCACACCGCTCATTGACGTGATGCTGGTGTTGCTGGTCATGCTCATCATCACCATCCCCATCCAGAACCACTCGGTCCAGATGGACCTACCCAACGGCACGCCGCCCGCGCAGCACACCCCACCGCCGGTGATCGTGCTGGACGTGGATGCCAACGATACCCTGCTGTGGAATGGGCAACGCATTGCCGATCGGAATGATCTCGAGACACGCCTGAAGGAAGTCGTGGCGCAGGGCAACCAGGCGGAAATCCACCTGCGCCCCAACCGTGCCGCCACTTATGCGCCGGTGGCCATGGTGCTGTCCACAGCGCAACGGCTGGGCGTGACCAAGTTGGGAATTATCGGACACGAGCAGTTCAGAATCGAATGACCGTTCCCTCGCGGCGCGGATCGGCTGCCCCCCAGCGGGCATGAGTCACGGGGTCCTCGCCTACCATCTGCACCGAGCCGATGGGGTCGGGCGACAGGATCAGGCGGTGCCCGCGCGCGCGCAGCGCATCCACCAGGTCTGCGGGCAAGGCGGGTTCGATCAGCGTGTCGCCGATACCGTCGAGCACGGCAAAGCGCGGCAGCCGCACTGCGGCATCGCCCGTGAGATGGTCATCCAGCAAATCCAGCGTCATTTCCAGCACTGAACTGATGATGGTGGGCCCGCCAGGCGAGCCGTAAGCCAGCAGCCATTGACCGTCGTGGAACACCAGCGTGGGGGTCATGCTGCTACGCGGGCGCATGCCCGGGCGCACGTCGTTTGCGCCGGGGTTCTGAGGACCGGCTTGCGGCACCCGATTGAAATCAGTCAGCTCGTTGTTGAGCAAAAACCCGTAACCCGGCACCAGGATGCCGCTGCCCCACAACTCCTCCACCGTGCTGGTGCAACTGACCACGTTGCCCCCGGCATCCACCACCGTGAAATGCGTGGTGTGGGTCCCCTCTGGCCTGAACCCCGGCCCCACTTCGGGCATGCGCTTGTCCACATCCACGGCACGCACCCGCTGATGCAGATAATGACTGTCCAGCAAGTGCTGGAGCGGCACCTGCGTCGCGGCTGGATCGCCCAGCCAGAGGGCGCGATCCGCCATGGCAAGGCGCAGGGCTTCAATCGTCACATGGGTGGCGCTCACCCCCCCTGCCCCAAAATCATCCATGCGCCCCAGCGGAAAATGTTCCAGCAACCCCAATGCCTGCAGTAGCGCCACCCCGCCGGAGGAGGGCGGGGGCATGGTCACCAGGGTGTAATGGCGATACTGGCCCACGAGGGGCGCACGCTCCACCACCTGATAGCCAGCAAGATCAGCCAGCGTCATGCGTCCGGCGCCTGCAGGCCCCAGGGTGGAGCGCTGCTGGGCAGCCACGATGGCGTGCGCAATCTCGCCCCGATAGAACACGCCGGGACCCTGCGCAGCAATGCGCTCAAAGGTGTTGGCAAGGTCCGGCTGACGCAGCCAGTCCCCCTCGCGCAACGGTGCCCCGGCGGCGTTGCGAAACAGCGCGCGGGTTTCCGGTTGAAGTGCGGCGCGTGGACTTGCAAGCTCGCGTGCCAGGTATGGCGTCACCGCAAAGCCCTGGCGCGCAAGATCAATGGCGGGCTGCAACACGGCAGCAAGCGTCTTTCTGCCCCAGCGACGTTCGGCCTCGGCAAATCCTGCCAGGGTGCCCGGCACCCCAACGGCAACGCCGTTGACGGAATTTTCCTCGAAGGTGTGATGGATAAACTGGTCCGGGGTCGCTGCGGCAGGGGCAACTTCGCGCGCGTCGAGCACCACCGTCTCGTGCGTGCTGGCGAGATAGACGAGGATGAAGGCGCCGCCGCCGATTCCAGAAGACTGGGGCTCCACCACGTTGAGCGCAAACTGGATGGCTGCTGCGGCATCCACCGCATTGCCGCCCTGCCGCAGGATTGCGGCCCCTGCTTCTGCCGCCAGCGGATGGGAGGCTGCAATGACCGCTTCGTTCTGCGCGTGTGCACATTCCAGGCTGAACGAGAGCACGAGTGCGGCAAGGTACCAGCGGCGAAACGGCATGGGGTTATATTTTTTTACAATTTTGCAACTGAAATAAAACACTCTTTTGCTTCGGGTCTGCTATCTTCAAATCGCAGACAGTGCAGTCAGGGTACTAAACCCTTTAGCCGGGCGGATCACCAGATCCGCCCTTTTTTTTGTTCAGCGCTCCATCACCCACTTGAGGCTATCCAACCCTGAACGATAGAGGTCGGTGATGATCTGCACCGTCCGCTTGTCACGGACAACCGTCTGGGTGGAGGACCCACCGTTGTAGGTTTCGATGTCAATGCCGAAGACGATGGGACCAGGCGGCATATCAAGGCTGGGCTTGCCATCGGGGTCGGAATAGATGCCCTTCACGTCAAAGGTGGCGCGCCACTCCACCACTGATGTGCCGGGAACGGCCCCCCTGCTCACGCGCAAGGTAGAGTTGAAATGCGCGACGGGCCAGGGATTCTGGGGCACACGGTAACGCAGCGTCATGTCCGTGTCGCTTCGTTCGTCCAGAACATCCACTTCCGAACCGATATCTTCCTTGTAGACCACCTTGCGCGTAAGGGAATCCTTGTCCTCATCGATCGACACGCTTTTTGCCACGATGGAATTCCAGCGTGCCATGCCGTCAAAATCGCCAATCAGCGCCCAGACCTTGGCGGGCTCGGCCTGGATGGTGATGGTTTGAGACACCTTTTCGTGGAAAAAATCATCCTGCGTTGCTGCCAATGCAGAGATACAGGTCAGCATCAGCCCCAGCCCCAGCACCCTTCCCGGAAATTTCATGAGTCTCCCTCGCGATGATTGGGCATGCCATTTTTCATGCCCTTATTTTTTTTATGCCAGCGTTGCACGCTGCGCACTCCC
The DNA here is from genome assembly GCA_027442615.1 of Ferrovaceae bacterium. Classification (GTDB taxonomy): domain Bacteria; phylum Pseudomonadota; class Gammaproteobacteria; order Burkholderiales; family Ferrovaceae; genus JAJZRV01. The sequence goes on from DAIBBI010000068.1 coordinate 4,894, forward strand.
CATAATACATATCCCGAGCAGGCATAAATGAGGAAAAACCCCCAAAGCACGCGTGCCTGATCCAGCGTGATGATCACAAATCCCAACATGACGAGCAGGGCCGCCCAGAAGGGCACGCTGCGGCGTAGATTGAGGTCCTTGAAGCTGTAGAACTTGACGTTGGAAACCATGGACAGCCCGGCAAAGACCGTAACGCACCAGACCAGCCAGTGGATGTGCGGTCCCTCCACCTCGTACACCGATTGCAGTACCCATACCATCCCGGCCAGCAATGCCGCAGCCGCTGGACTGGGCAGCCCGGTAAACCAGCGCTTGTCCGCCACGCCCAACTGCGTATTGAAGCGCGCCAGGCGAAGTGCCGCGCCGGCACAGTAGATGAACGCTGCCAGCCAGCCCAGTTTGCCCATACCGCGCAACGACCATTCATAGATTACGAGCGACGGCGCCGCACCAAACGAGACCATGTCCGACAGGCTGTCGTACTCTGCGCCAAACGCGCTTTGCGTGCGGGTGAGGCGCGCCACGCGGCCGTCCAGGCCATCCAGCACCATGGCAATGAAGATGGCCTGGGCCGCCATCTCAAAGTAGCCGTTCATGCCCTGCACGATGGCAAAGAAACCGGCAAACAGGGCAGCCGTGGTGAACAGGTTGGGTAAAAGGTAGATGCCGCGGCGGCGACCAGCGGCGTCAATCAGGGGTTTGGGTGAGTCGGATGGAAGCAACACGGTCAACCCTCGGCTCGAATCAGGACTGTGGCCATTCGGCCAGGACACTTGTCGTGGCCTTCACAGTATCACCAATTGCAGCCCGCAGGCGAACGTCGGGCGGAAGGTACAAGTCCACGCGAGATCCAAACCGGATGAAGCCGTAACGCTGCCCCGCCTGAAGCGCATCACCCACCTTGACGTAGCACAGGATGCGCCGGGCAATCAGTCCGGCCACCTGGACGCAGGTGAGCTGGCGCCCCGTCGGGGCTTCCAGCACCAGGGCATTGCGTTCGTTGGCCTCGGACGCCTTGTCAAGATCGGCATTGAGAAACTGCCCCGGATGATAAGCCACCTGCCGCACCGTTCCCGCCACCGGACTGCGGTTGGAATGCACGTTGAACACGTTCATGAACACGCTGACCTTGATGGCCGGGCGCTTCAGGTAGGGATCGATGCAAGGCAATACTGCCACGATTCGGCCATCCGCCGGCGACAGGATCCATTGATCGCCCGCAGGAACCGGACGGGCCGGATCCCGAAAAAACTGCAGGATGAACAGGGCAATGAGCCAGAGGGGCAAGGCCCACAGAAAGCCGGCAATCACCTGGACGGCCAGCGCCGCAGCGCTGGCGAGTCCCAGGTAAAACCACCCTTCGCGGGCAATGAGGGGGTGCGGATATGGATTCAAGCGATCAGTTCTTGCTTTGATCAACCAGCTTGTTCTTCTTGATCCAGGGCATCATATCGCGCAGCTTGGCTCCCACCTTCTCGATTTGCTGTTCTGCGCCAATGCGCCGCATGGCATGCAACGAGGCTGCCCCGGCACGGTTTTCCAAAATGAATTCCCTGGCAAACTGGCCAGTCTGGATTTCCTTCAGGATGCGCCGCATTTCGGCACGGGTTTCATCCGTGATGATGCGCGGGCCACGGGTGTGGTCGCCGTATTCAGCCGTGTTGGAAATGGAGTAGCGCATGTTGGCAATGCCGCCTTCGTACATCAAGTCCACGATCAGCTTCAATTCGTGCAGGCATTCGAAGTACGCCATTTCGGGCGCATAACCGGCTTCAACCAGCGTGTCGAAACCCGCTTGCACCAGAGCAGTGGCGCCACCGCACAGTACGGCCTGTTCTCCGAACAGGTCGGTTTCGGTTTCTTCGCGAAAATTGGTTTCGATGACCCCGGCACGCGCGCCGCCATTGGCCGCGGCGTAGGAGAGCGCGATGTCACGGGCCCGCCCGGTGGCATTTTGGTGCACGGCAATGAGGCTTGGCACGCCGCCGCCCTGGGTGTAGGTGGAACGCACCAGATGCCCCGGACCCTTGGGGGCGATCATGATGACGTCAATGTCGGCACGCGGCACGATCTGCCCGAAATGGACGTTGAAGCCGTGGGCAAACGCCAGCGCAGCGCCGGGCTTGATGTTGGGAGCAATGGCCGTGTCATAGACTTCAGGCTGGGATTCGTCGGGCAACAGGATCATGACGAGATCGGCACCCTTGACCGCATCGGCGACTTCGCGCACCTTGAGGCCGGCCGCTTCGGCCTTTTTCCAGGAGGCCCCGCCAGCGCGCAGAGCCACCGTGACATCCACGCCGGAATCCTTGAGGTTGTTGGCATGGGCATGGCCTTGCGAGCCGTAACCAATGATCGTCACCTTTTTGCCCTTGATCAGGGACAGGTCGGCATCCTTGTCGTAAAACACATTCATGCGATTTCTCCAGTCTTTCAGTCTTTAAACACGCAAAACCCATTCGCCCCGACCAATTCCGGATGCGCCCGTACGGACGGTTTCCAGAATCTGGCTGCGGTCGATGGCATCCAGAAAAGCATCGAGCTTGTCCCGCGGACCCGTGAGCTCGATAGTGTAGGTGCGGTCCGTCACGTCGATGATGCGGCCGCGAAAAATATCGGCCGTGCGCTTCAACTCTTCGCGATCCTTGCCTTCGGCACGCACCTTGACCAGCATCAGTTCACGTTCGATGTGATTCCCCTCGTTGAGGTCGAACACCTTGACCACGTCGATGAGCTTGTTGAGCTGCTTGGTAATCTGTTCGATCACTTCTTCCGACCCGCTCGTCACGATGGTCATGCGCGACAAGGTGGGGTCCTCGGTGGGAGCCACCGTCAAGGACTCGATGTTGTAACCGCGCGCCGAGAACAGCCCGGCCACGCGCGACAGGGCGCCGGCTTCGTTTTCCAGCAACAGGGACAGGATATGCCGCATAGGTTGATTGTTTTCCACGATTACAGGTCTTCCGCGCCCAGCAGCATCTCGGTGAGACCCTGACCGGCCTTGACCATGGGGAACACGTTCTCGGTCTGGTCAGTCATGAAGTCCATGAACACCACCCGATCCTTCAGGGCAAAGGCTTCGCGCAGGGCGGGCTCGACATCCGCCGGATTCTCGATGCGCACGCCCACATGCCCGTAGCTTTCGGCGAGCTTCACAAAATCGGGCAATGCGTCCATGTAGGACTCGGAATAGCGGTTGCCGTGCAGGATCTGCTGCCATTGGCGCACCATGCCCAAATACCGGTTGTTGAGGTTGATGATCTTCACCGGCAAATGGTATTGCTTGCAGGTGGAGAGTTCCTGAATGCACATCTGGATGCTGGCTTCACCCGTCACACAGGCCACCGTGGCATCGGGAAAGGCCATTTGCGCGCCCATGGCGGCCGGCAATCCAAAGCCCATGGTACCGAGTCCGCCCGAATTGAGCCAACGCCGCGGCTTGTCGAATTTGTAGTATTGGGCCGCCCACATCTGGTGCTGACCCACGTCAGAAGTGACGATGGCGTCTCCACCGGTGACCTCATACAGTTTTTCGATCACGTACTGCGGTTTGATCAGGCTGCTGTTGCGGTCATAGCGCAGGCAGTCGCGTCCGCGCCATTCGCCGATCTGTTTCCACCAGTCCTTGAGTGCGGCGGCATCCGGACGCACCGTGGAAGCGCTGACGAGTTTCTGCATCTCGTCCAGCACGTCGGCCACGTTGCCCACGATAGGCACATCCACACGCACTCGCTTTGAGATGGATGAGGGGTCGATGTCCACATGGATGATGCGGCGGCTTTCCGAAAAGAAGTGCTGGGGGTTGCCGATGACTCGGTCGTCAAAGCGCGCGCCCACCGCCAGCAGCACGTCGCAGTGCTGCATGGCGAGATTGGCCTCGTAGGTACCGTGCATGCCCAGCATTCCGACAAACTGGGGGTCCGTCCCCGGATAGGCGCCCAACCCCATCAGGGTGTTGGTGCAGGGAAAGCCCAGCTCGCGCACCAGCTTCGTCAATTGCCCTGCGGCATTGCCGAGGATGACCCCGCCGCCCACGTAGATCATGGGCCGACGGGCTTCCATCAGCATCTGGACAGCTTTTTTGATCTGCCCCGAGTGACCCTTGGTCACCGGGTTATAGGAGCGCATGGTCACCGATTTGGGATAGGCAAATTCGGCGATATGCTGCGACACGTCCTTGGGGATATCCACCAGGACCGGGCCAGGGCGGCCGGAAGCCGCCACATAGAAGGCCTTCTTGATGGTGCTGGCCAGCTCGTCCACATGCTTGACCAGGAAGTTGTGCTTGACGCAGGGCCGGGTAATCCCCACGGTATCCACTTCCTGGAAGGCGTCCAGACCGATGGCGGGAGTAGGAACCTGCCCCGAGATGATCACCATGGGGATGGAGTCCATGTAAGCGGTGGCAATGCCGGTGACGGCGTTGGTCACGCCGGGGCCGCTGGTGACCAGTGCCACCCCCGTGCGACCGCTGGCGCGCGCATAGGCGTCGGCCGCATGCAATGCGGCCTGCTCGTGGCGCACCAGGATATGCTTGACCTTGTCCTGGTTGAACAGGGCGTCATAAATGTAAAGGACGGCCCCGCCGGGGTATCCGAACACAAATTCGACACCCTCTTCCTGGAGGCACTGGATTGTTATTTCTGCACCGGTCAGTCGCATGGTTCAATCATCGAAAACCTTGCAGGTTAAAGGTTATGCCGCGTTTGGTCAAGGTTTCAGGCCCATGACGCCCGTCGTGTCGGAATAAGGATTGGCAAGCAAAAGCGGGGGGGCTTTGTTACCATCTGCAAAATTCACTGGAGGAGTATCCCCCTGGCTTCCCATCAGGAGTTGTCCGGTTTCCTGGCAGAGGTAGAACGCCGCGCTTTCAAACACGCCGTCTATGCGGTGCGGGACGAAGCGGCGGCCCTCGACATCGTGCAGGAAGCCATGCTCAAACTGGCTGAAAAGTACCACGCCCGGCCGGCGGAGGAGTTCGGCCCCCTGTTCCAGCGCATTTTACAAAACGCCATCCGGGACCATTTTCGCCGCAACAAGATCCGCTCCTGGTGGACCCCCCTCATGAGCAGCCTCAAGGGCAACGACGAGGAGGACGA
>DAIBBI010000008.1:0-56331 GCA_027442615.1 Ferrovaceae bacterium
CCGATTGAGCTACGGGCACCTGTCAGGAACACCCTAAAATCTGGTCGGGGTGGAGAGATTCGAACTCCCGACATCCTGGTCCCAAACCAGGCGCGCTACCAGGCTACGCTACACCCCGAACCCGCGATTATCCCGGTTGGGCGCTCAAAAATCAAATCATTGAATGACATCCGCGCCCGAAGGCGGGGTAAAACGGAATGCATCCGGCGAAAAATGCGGCGCCTTGTTGAACTGGGTAAAGCGAATGACGATGGTGTGGCCGAAGCTGTCCTGTAATTCCATGCGTGCGAGCGACGACGCGTCAAAACCCAGACGGATCTTTTCAAAGCCGGACTCGGCGGTTTTAGGGGTGGCCATGACCCATTCCAGACCTTCCGAAGCGCCAGCCTCCTCCAGGTGGAACCCCTTCTCGAGAGCATTGTCGCCCGCCAGAATCGCCGCCGGGGTGGAACCCAGACTTTCATTGAGTTTCTTGCGCGTCACCTGTTTCAAGTCGGGATCCCATATCCACAAGGTGCGCCCATCGCCCACGATGGTTTGCGGGTAAGGCTTTTGGTATTCCCAGCGAAATTTTCCAGGCCGCGAAAACTGGAACATGCCACTGCTGCTCTGCGCAGTTGAGGAAGCCTTGGCACCAAGGCTGGTCTGGGTAAATTGCGCCTGTCCCGACTGCGTGTCCTGTACAAAGCTTTTGAGGCGATCCAGACCACTACCCCAGGCCGACATCGAGAGGCCGGCCAGTACCGCCATCAGCCCCACCGCCATATGGCGCGTACTTTTCAATTTCACTTTTCGATTCCTCCGGGCACCAGCACTTCACGATTGCCATTGGTGGCCATGGATGACACCAGCCCGGCACGCTCCATGTCCTCGATCAGGCGTGCCGCCCGGTTATAGCCAATGCGCAGGTGACGCTGCACCAGCGAGATGGAAGCGCGTCGCGACTGCAGTACGATGGCCACCGCCTGATCGTAAAGCGGATCAGCCTCACCGCCCGCTGGCGTCTCGCCACCACCCATCTCCATCTCAGCTGCAGCCGCAGCACCGCCATCCAGCAGGCCTTCAACATAATCGGGTTCGCCCTGTGCCTTCAGGAATTCCACTACACGGTGCACTTCATCGTCGGCAACATAAGCGCCATGAACCCGTTGTGGATAACCTGCCCCGGTGGGCAAGTAGAGCATATCCCCTTGCCCGAGCAATGCCTCGGCACCCATCTGATCAAGGATGGTGCGCGAATCGACGCGGCTGGACACCTGAAAGGAAACGCGTGTGGGAATGTTGGCCTTGATGAGCCCCGTGATCACATCCACGGAGGGTCGCTGAGTGGCCACCACGAGGTGGATGCCTGCTGCGCGCGCTTTCTGCGCAATGCGCGCAATGAGCTCTTCCACTTTCTTGCCCACCACCATCATCAGGTCCGCCAACTCGTCGATGACCACCACCACATTGGGCAGTGACGAAAGCGGCTCGGGATCCTCGGGCGTCAGCGTGAAGGGGTTGGTAATTTTTTCGCCGGCCTTTTCAGCCTCTTCGAGTTTATGGTTGTAGCCCGCAAGATTGCGCACGCCCAGGGCCGACATCAGCTTGTAGCGCTTGTCCATCTCTGTGACGCACCACTGCAATGCGTGCGCCGCCTCCTTCATGTCCACCACCACCGGGGCGAGCAGGTGCGGGATGCCGTCGTACACTGACAGTTCCAGCATCTTGGGATCCACCAGAATCAGGCGCACCTGTTGCGGTGTTGCCTTGTACAGCAGGCTCAGGATCATCGCGTTGATCGCCACCGACTTGCCAGACCCCGTAGTGCCTGCCACGAGAAGGTGAGGCATTTTGCCCAGATCCACCACCACGGGGCGCCCCGCAATGTCCTTGCCCATGGCCAGGGTCAGGGGAGAGCCCATGTCACCGTAGGCCTCAGAACCGATGATCTCGGATAGGCGCACCACTTCACGACGGGGATTGGGAATTTCAAGCCCCATGCAGCTTTTTCCGGGTATGGTTTCCACCACCCGGATGTTACCCACCGACAGGGCGCGCGCCAGATCCTTGACGAGATTGACGATCTGGCTTCCTTTCACCCCCACGGCAGGCTCGATTTCGTAACGGGTAATGACCGGTCCGGGGTACGCCGCCAGCACCTTGACTTCCACGTTGAAGTCGGCGAGCTTGCGCTCGATGAGGCGGGAAGTGAATTCCAGCGTTTCGGCCGAAACCGTCTCGCTTTGGGCCTCAGGCTGGTCCAGCAGGGACAGGGGCGGCAGGTCGGAATCGGGCAATTCACGAAACAGCGAAGCCTGCTTTTCCTTCACTGCGCGGGCGGACTGGGGAATCTGTGCAACAGGGGGCGCAATCATCAAGGGGGCCTGCGTATCCATCTGCTTGCGCGCTTCCACCACCACCGCTTCACGGGCCACTTCCGCTTTCCGTCCTGCCCGGCGATCCTGCCAGGCGCGCCACTGCTCCACCAGTCCCAAGGCGCCCCGTTCCACCTGGGTGCCCAGCCATTCCGCCATCTGAATCCAGGAGAGCCCCGTCAGCAACGAAAAACCGATGGCAAACCCTGTCAGGAAAAACATCAATGCGCCGCTGACTCCCATGGCGCTTGCCACCATGTCGGCAAACTCGCAACCCACCACGCCGCCCGCACCGCTGCAGGTACCTGCACCCGTGGGCTGGAGCGGCAATTGAAACTGGCTACCGGCAAAGCGCATGGCTTCGATGGCGGCGCTGGTCAACAGTAGCAGCCAGAACCCGCCCACCATGGCCATCACCCAGTGGCGGCTACGCGCGGGCTGCGCTATGCCGATCTCCCTTTCGCGGTCGGAGGCGAGCGTGCGGTAGCCGCGCCACACAGCCATGATGAGGGCCACCACAAACCAGGTGGTGGAGTAGCCAAACAGGTAGAGCAGCAAATCGGAAACCCACGCGCCAATACGCCCGCCAGCATTGGATACAACGCGGGAAGTGGCCCCCACCGACCAGCCCGGATCGCTGCGATGGTAGGTGACCAGAATCATGGCAAGGTACGCGGCGGCCAGAACCACCAGGCCCAACAGGGCCTCACGCAGCAGACGCGCCAGCTTTGAAGGAACGGGAGTGGCAGACATGCGCGGATTATAGCCTGTCTGCCGGATGTTATACTTTGCACTTTTTGCAGGTGTGTCCCATGAGCCAAGCGCCTCGCCACTGCCCTCTACTGATTCTGGGCTCGGGCCCAGCGGGTTATACCGCCGCCGTCTATGCCGCCCGCGCCAACCTCCATCCCGTACTGATCACGGGACTGGCCCAGGGCGGCCAGTTGATGACCACCACCGAAGTGGACAACTGGCCCGCTGACGCCATGGGCGTCCAGGGACCGGAGCTGATGCAGCGTTTTCAGCAGCACGCCGAACGATTTCACACCGAAATCCTGTTCGACCATATCCACCGCGCCGACCTGCAAGCGCGCCCCTTCACCCTGCAGGGGGATAACGGCACCTACACCTGCGATGCCCTGATCATTGCCACGGGAGCATCCGCGCTCTACCTGGGCCTGCCTTCCGAAGAGGCGTTCATGGGTCGCGGCGTTTCGGGCTGCGCCACTTGCGACGGCTTCTTTTACCGTGGCGAAGACGTGGCGGTCATCGGCGGTGGGAACACTGCAGTGGAGGAAGCGCTCTACCTCAGCAACATCGCGCGCAGCGTAACCTTGGTCCATCGCCGGGACAGGTTGCGGGCCGAACCCATCCTTGTGGACCAGCTGCTGGAAAAATCCCGCACCGGCAACGTGCGCCTGCTATGGAACCACACGCTGGACGAAGTGCTGGGCGATGAGAGTGGCGTTACGGGGATGCGCATTAAGGGCACCGCGGACCAGGCCACTCAGGAGGTGCCACTCAAGGGAGTGTTCATTGCCATCGGCCATCGCCCCAACACCGAGTTGTTTGCCGGACAACTGGCCATGGAGAACGGTTATATCGTGACCCAGACCGGGCGCATCGGCGGATTTACCCAAACCAGCATTCCCGGCGTCTTTGCTGCCGGCGACGTACAGGACCATGTCTACCGCCAGGCCATCACCAGCGCTGCCACAGGGTGCATGGCAGCGCTTGATGCCCAGCGCTATCTGGAGAACCTTGCCCGCCCGGCATGAAACGCCCCCTGGCCATCGCGCTGCTGTTTGTCCTGCTGTGGGGGATGGCGCTTGCAACCCGCAGCATCACCCGTCCTGACGAGGGCCGCTACGCGGAAATTGCGCGTGAAATGGCCGTTTCGGGCGACTGGGTCACCCCACGCCTGAACGGCATCCCCTATTTCGAGAAGCCCCCTCTCCAGTATTGGGCCACCACCCTGAGCATCGGGCTGCTGGGCCCCACCGCACTGGCGGCGCGGCTGTGGACCGCCCTCATGGGGTTGCTGGGCGTATGGGTGGTGTGGCGCACGGGCGACCGCCTCTTTGGCCATGGCAGCGGCAAGTGGGCGGCTCTCGTCCTCATCAGCAGCCTATATTACGCAGCGCTGGGTCACATCAATTCGCTCGACATGGGGGTGAGCGTCTGGATGACCGTTTCCGTCTGCGCCTTTTTACGCGCCCAGGTGGAAGACCGGCGCTGGATGATGCTGGCCTGGGCCGGAGCTGCGGCGGCTGTGCTGAGCAAGGGCTTGATGGCTTTGGTGTTGCCCGGTGGGGCCCTGATCCTGTATTCCCTGTGGACCCGCGACGTCTCGCCCTGGCGACGCCTCGATCCCATCCGTGGCGTGCTGATTTTACTGGCGCTGGCCGCCCCCTGGTTTCTGTTGTGCGGGGCAGAGCATCCCGAATTCCTTCACTTCTTTTTCATTCACGAACATCTCGAGCGATTTACCAGTACCGTCCACCAGCGCGTGGAACCCTTCTGGTATTTCCTGCCGGTCGTGTTGGCCGGTTGGCTGCCCTGGACCGGCCTGCTCTACAACAGCGTGATCCGCCCACTGCGCGGATTTCATTCGCGGGTCTTTTCGCCGCAGCGATTTCTGGCGCTCTACGCCCTGCTGGTGGTGGCCTTTTTCAGCTTTTCCGGTTCCAAACTGCCCTCCTACATCCTGCCAGCTTTCCCCGTCATAGCCCTTTTGATGGGACGCACGCTGGCACAGCGGCCGAGGCTGCCCACAAGCGCCATGGGGCTGGCGCTTCTGTGGTCAGCAACCCTCATCTTTGTCGCGGCCGTACTGCGCTTTCCGGAAATCGCCGCCCAGTGGGGAATCCAGCCTGACATTGATGCGGACATGGTAACGTCCTACCAGCATTTTTCCGGCTGGATGCTGGCTGCCAGCGCAGCCCTCATGGCAGGCATACTGCTGGCATTGCGCTGGCGCGACGTGGCGTTCAAGGCCTTCACGGCACTGGCCTTCGCCTCCCTCATGGCAGTGCAACTCCTGATGCAGGGAAGCGAAAGCCTCTCCGACGTCACTTCAAGCCGCGGCATCGCCACGGACTATGCCGCGGAATTTCGGGCAGCCTCCCATATCTACAGCGTCGGCACCTATGACCAGACGCTGGATTACTACCTTCAACGCACCGTTGTGCTGGTGGCATTCCAGGACGAACTGGCTTTCGGTCTGACGCTTGAGCCCTGGCGTTCCATTCCCACGCTCATGGCGTTTCGCGCCACATGGCAGAACGACACCAGCGCGCTTGCCATCATGGCCCCCACCACTTACGACATGCTGTCCACGGAGGGATTACCCATGCGCGTAATTTTCCGGGACACCCGCCGTGTTATAGTGGCGCGCATATGAGCCTGGCCAGTTTTTCATTGATCCTCACCGGCGTTTTGCTCAACGCCGTCGCACAACTGTTGCTGAAAGCCGGCACCAACGCCATTGGCCATTTCTCCTTCGAATGGCGTAACGTCGTACCCATCGGTTGGCAAGTGGCTACAGAACCCCACATTCTGGGCGGCCTTTTCTGCTATGCCGTCAGTGTGGTGGTCTGGATCCTGGCCCTGTCGCGCGTCCCTGTTTCCATCGCCTATCCCATGCTTTCCATTGGCTATGTGGTCAATGCCCTGGCCGCCTACTGGCTGCTGGGAGAATCATTTTCCGCCATGCGGCTGACGGGAATTTTTGTCATCATTCTGGGAGTATTCCTCATTGCACGCAGCTGATTCAAAAGGGGCCAAACCCTTTCTGCCCTTTGCCCGACCCACCATCGATGAGACCATGGTGGCGGCCGTGGCAGATACCTTGCGCTCCCTCTGGATCACATCAGGGCCACAGGTGCTTGCCTTTGAAAAGGCCTTGTCCGAATATCACGGTGGCCGTCCGGTTCGCGTATTCACTTCGGCCACAGCCGCACTGGAAGTGGCCCTGCTCGTCGCGGGTATCGGCCCGGGCGACGAAGTCATCATGCCCGCCCAGACCTTTTTTTCCTGCGCCAATGCCATCGCCCGCACGGGTGCCCGGCCGGTGTTCGTGGATGTGGACCCCGTCACCCGCAACATGGACCTGAACGCCACCGAAGCGGCCATCAATACGCGCACGCGTGCACTCATACCCACACATTTTGCAGGACTGCCCATGGACATGGACGCGCTCCATGAACTGGCCGGGGACACCAACCTGCGGGTCATCGAGGATGCCGCGCTGGCCATCGGCAGCCAATGGAAGGGGCGGCGCATCGGCAGTTTTGGGGACATTGCAAGCTTCAGCTTTCATCCCAACAAAAACATGACCACCATCGAAGGCGGTGCGCTGGTATTTGAGGACGAATCCGAAGCACTGCTTGCCGAGCGATTCCGTTTTCATGGCATCGCTCGCAACCCGGATGGCACCCGCGACGTCACGGTGCTGGGAGGCAAGTACAACCTCCCTGACGTCAATGCAAGGTTGGGGCTGCTGCAACTGGCCCGACTGGACGAATTCACCGCGCGGCGCCAACAACTGGTGACCCGGTATTTCGAGCAACTGCAAACCGACCCGCCCTGTACGCTGCCGGCGCGGGGCGATGCTGGCCACAGCTGGAATTTCTTTGCACCGTTGTTACCGCTCGACCAGCTCACCCTGACGCGCAAACAAGTCATGGATGCACTGCAGGCCGAAGGCATTGGCACCGGCATCTCCTACGAAGCCGTGCATCTCACCACCCAATACCGCAAGCTGGGCTATCATGAGGGAGATTTTCCCCATGCCGAACACATTGCCCGCACCACCCTGACCCTGCCACTCTATCCCACCCTGGAAATAGCCGATGTGGACCGGGTCTGTCAGACGCTGCGGACCATCCTTCACGCCGCCAAACGATGATCGCCATGTCCAACCCGAGTCTTTCAGTGGTCATTCCCGTTTACAACGAGGAAGAGGGGCTGCAAGCCCTGTTTGACCGGCTTTACGTGGCGCTGGATGCCTTGCGTGTCCCCTACGAAGTCATCTTCATCAACGATGGCAGTACAGACCGCTCAGTTGCCCTGTTGCGGGGCCAGTTTGAAAAACGCCCGGATGCCACGCGCGTCATTCTGCTCAACGGCAACTATGGCCAGCACATGGCCATCATGGCGGGCTTTGAGCAATCCCGCGGCGACCGCGTTGTGACGCTGGATGCCGACCTGCAGAATCCGCCGGAGGAAATTGGAAAGCTGCTTGCCGCCATGGATGCCGGCCATGATTATGTGGGCACGGTGCGCCAGAACCGCCAGGACAGCGCCTGGCGCCGCTGGGCCTCGCGCCTGATGAACCGGCTGCGTGAGCGCATCACGCGCATCCGCATGACCGACCAGGGCTGCATGCTGCGCGCCTACGATCGCAAGATCGTCCGGGCCATTGCCTCGTGCCGTGAAGTAAACACCTATATCCCTGCGCTGGCCTATACTTTTTCTGCGCACCCCACCGAAGTGGCGGTCCGACATGAGGAAAGAACCGCAGGTGAATCCAAATATTCCCTGTACAGCCTGGTGCGCCTCAACTTCGACCTCGTGACCGGGTTTTCCGTCTTTCCGCTGCAACTTTTTTCCCTGCTCGGCATGGTCCTGTCACTACTGTCCGGCCTCTTTGTAGCGTACCTGTTCATTCGTCGGCTGGTAGTGGGGCCCGAAGCCGAGGGCTTGTTTACCCTGTTTGCCATCACCTTCTTCCTGATCAGCATTCTGCTCTTTGGCATCGGTCTTCTGGGGGAATATGTGGGCCGAATTTACCAGCAGGTGCGGGATCGCCCTCGTTTTCTCATTGAAGCCATCCTGGAAGCGCCCCAAGAGGGCGCGCGAGACGCATGACGCGCGCCGTTGTTTTTGCGTACCACACCATCGGCGTACGCTGCCTGGAAGTCCTTCTCGATAATGGCGTGGAAGTGTCCCTGGTAGTGACGCACCAGGACAACCCACGGGAAACCATATGGTTTGAAAGCGTGGCTGATCTCGCCCGCCTGCGAGGCATTCCACTGATCACCCCAGAGGATCCCAATGATCCTGACATCGTGCAGAAAATTCGCGACCTCAAACCGGACTTTCTATTTTCCTTTTACTACCGCCATATGCTGGGGACGGCACTGCTGGCACTCCCCGCACGCGGTGCCTATAACCTGCACGGCTCGCTGCTGCCGAAGTTTCGGGGGCGTGTGCCCATCAACTGGGCGGTCATACTGGGTGAAACCGAGACCGGCGCCACGCTGCACGCCATGACCGTCAAACCCGACCAAGGCGACATCGTGGCCCAGGAGCGGGTTCCCATCGGACCGGACGATACGGCCTTCGAGGTGTTTCAACGGGTCGCGGAGGCGGGCGTGGTGGCATTGAAAAAGGCGCTGGGCCCCCTGCTCTCCGGCCAGGCCCACCACCGCCCCCAAAACCTTGCAGCTGGCTCTTATCATGGCGGACGCCGCCCCGAGGACGGTTGCATTGACTGGAGCCAGCCGGCGCAGGCGATCCATAACCTGGTGCGCGGCGTGGCCCCCCCTTACCCCGGCGCTTTCACCCGCCTTGCAGGCCATATCGCGCGCATTCTGCGCACCAGCCTCACCCAAAGCAATGACGCCATCGCCCGCACGACGGGAGGCGATGGCGCCCCACTGTACATCCTGGCCATGGAACTTGATGGGAAACCGATGGATGCCGTCGAATTCCAGCACCGCTTTCCCCTCGGCGTGCATCCGCACTGACTGGTATAATCGCGGTTTTATCTGCGGCTGGATCACATGAAAAAAATTCTGATTCTCGGGGTCAACGGGTTCATCGGCCATCACCTCAGTCAACGGATTCTCAACACCACCGACTGGGAGGTTTATGGGATGGACATGCAAAGCGAACGGGTGTCCGACCTGATCGACCATCCACGCTTCCATTTCTTTGAAGGTGACATCACCATCAACAAGGAATGGATCGAGTACCACGTCAAGAAATGCGACGTGGTCCTGCCACTCGTCGCCATTGCCACCCCGGCCACCTACGTGCAGCAGCCACTGCGCGTGTTCGAACTGGATTTCGAAGCCAACCTGCCCATCGTGCGCAGCTGCGTCAAATACAGGAAACGCATCCTTTTTCCATCCACCTCAGAAGTGTACGGGATGTGCCGCGACAGCGAGTTTGACCCGGATCATTCCGAACTCATCCTGGGGCCCATCGAAAAACAGCGCTGGATCTATTCCTGCAGCAAGCAGCTGATGGACCGTGTCATCTGGGGCTACGGCATGCAGGATGGCCTGGACTTCACCCTGTTTCGCCCCTTCAACTGGATCGGTGCCGGCCTCGACAGCATTCATACTCCCAAGGAAGGCAGCTCGCGCGTCATCACCCAGTTCTTTGGCCACATCGTGCGCGGCGAGAACATCAAGCTGGTGGACGGCGGTACGCAAAAGCGCGCCTTCACCTACATTGACGATGGCGTTTCGGCCCTGATGAAAATCATCGAGAATAAAAACGGCGTCGCCAGCGGCAAGATCTACAATGTGGGCAACCCCGCCAACAAATACTCGGTCAAGGAACTGGCAGAGATGATGCTGAAGCTCGCCATGGAGTATCCCGAGTATCGCGACACGGCAAAGCAGGTCAAGCTGGTGGAAACCTCCTCGGAGGCGTATTACGGCAAGGGATATCAGGACGTGCAAAACCGCGTCCCCAAAATCACCAACACCAGGACCGAGCTGGAATGGGCACCCCAGGTGACCATGGCCGATGCACTGCGCTTCATTTTCGATTCCTATCGCAGCCAGGTCGCTGAAGCGCGTGGTTTGGTGGACTGACTCGCCATGAGTGCCGCGCCGCAGGTTGGAATCGTCATGGGCAGCAACTCCGATTGGAGCGTCATGGAACATGCCGCCCGCATGCTGGATCGTTTTGGCATTCCCTACGAATCCCGCGTGGTTTCAGCCCACCGCACGCCGGACCTGATGTTTGAATATGCAGCGCAGGCCCGTGGGCGCGGCCTTGCCTGCATCATTGCCGGCGCGGGTGGAGCAGCCCATCTGCCAGGCATGCTGGCCGCCAAAACCACCCTGCCCGTACTGGGGGTACCCGTCCCCAGCACCAGCCTTGCCGGGCAGGACTCGCTTCTGTCCATCGTCCAGATGCCCAAGGGCATTCCCGTGGCCACTTTTGCCATCGGCGAAGCAGGGGCCACCAATGCCGCCCTCTTTGCCGTCAGCATGCTGGCCTGCGCAAGACCCGCCCTGCTCCAACGGCTGGACGATTACCGCGCCGAACTGGTGAGCACCGTACAAGCCATGATCCTTCCTCCCGAACGATGAGTGAACAACACACCACCCTGGGCATTCTGGGTGGCGGTCAGCTAGGTCGCATGTTTGCCAGCGCAGCCCGCACCATGGGCTATGATGTGGTAGTCCTCGACCCTGATCCCAACGCCCCGGCGGCCCATTTCGCCACCCGCCACCTGTGTGCCCCCTATGACGATGCTGCGGCCCTGGACACCTTGGCGCGTACCTGTGCTGCGGTGACTACCGAGTTTGAAAATGCTCCGGCTGCTTCCCTCGAGGCCCTCGCAAAACATTGCCCGGTGCGCCCTGCAGCCAGCGCTGTCGCCATCGCGCAGGACCGCATCCAGGAAAAAACCTTCCTGCAAAACAACGGCTTTCCAGTAGGGGCTTTTGTAGTTGCGCGCAACTCCGAGGAGTTCCATCAGGTCATAGAGGATATCAAGTACCCTGCCATCATCAAAACGGCGCGCTATGGCTACGACGGCAAGGGCCAGGTCCGGATTCAGTCCGCCACGGAAGCGCTGCAAGCACTGGCTGACCAACCCAACCTGCTGCCGGTGGTGATTGAAGCCTTGGTGCCACTGCGCCTGGAAATTTCCGTACTGCTGGCCCGCGGTGCCAATGGACAGATTGCACTTTGGCCCGTGGCAGAAAACCGCCACCAGAATGGCATCCTCGATCTCACCATCGCACCGGCACGCATTCGCGAGGAACTGGCGGGACGCGCCTGCAAGATCGCCTCGGACATTGCTGATCGCGTGGACTACGTAGGGGTGCTGGCGGTGGAATTTTTCGTCACCGGAATCGATACCCTGCTCGTCAACGAAATGGCACCTCGGCCTCACAACAGCGGCCATTACACCCTGGATGCCTGCATCACCAGCCAGTTTGAACAGCAGGTTCGCACCCTGTGCGGCCTGCCGCTGGGTAACCCCGAGCTGCTAAGGCCGGCGGCCATGGTCAACCTGTTGGGAGATTTGTGGGCCCGGGGCACGCCGCCCTGGGAAGTGATTTTTCAGGAACCCGATGCCAAGTTACATCTCTATGGCAAACAGGCGCCACGACCGGGCCGCAAAATGGGCCACTTTACCGTCCTGGGGAACAGCGCCAGCGAGGCGCTGGAAAAAGCGATGCGCTTGCGCACCGCTTTGGGAATTACGGATTAGACTGCGTCGTAGTTGATTTCACCGGTGCGGATGCGAACCGCCTGGCTCACGTCCATCACAAAAATCTTGCCATCGCCAATCTTGCCGGTACGCGCAGAACGCACGATGGCTTCAATGGCCTTTTCTTCGGCGCTATCAGATACAACAACCTCGACCTTGACCTTGGGCAGAAAATCCACCACATACTCGGCGCCGCGATAAAGCTCGGTATGGCCTTTCTGACGGCCAAACCCCTTCACTTCCGTCACGGTCAGGCCGGAAATCCCGACCTCGGACAGCGCTTCTCTGACCTCATCCAGCTTGAAGGGCTTGATGACCGCTGTAATCAGTTTCATCGTGTGCTCCACTCGATTTCGGCCAGCCACTCTGGCCGATGGTTATGCTGCTTTGCGAGGAATGATAACACTGGATGCCCCACAAAAGAAAACCGCCCGCAGCGTAAGCTGAGGGCGGAAAGACCACTTTAGGAGACTGCTACAACACCTTTGAAAAACGATGATGGTCGGCGTGCTGCCAGAGATATTTGTCGAAGGCCATCGCCACGGCCCGCACAAAGAACCACCCCGCTTTGCTGACCTCAATGCCCGCTTCTGTGCGAACCACAAGGCCAAAACTCTCAAACTCACGAATGCGCTCCAGCGCTTCGTCAAAATATTCCATGAACTGGATGCCGTAGCGGCGCTCCAGGGGCGCGAAGTGCACCCGGCCCTGGCACATCAGCCCCATGATGACCTCGCGGCGCAACAGGTCGTCGTCGGTCAGCGTCAGTCCGCGTTCCACGGGCAATTGCCCTTCATCCAGCGCAGCATAGTATTCCGCCAGGGTCTTGACGTTCTGGCTGTAGGCCCGGCCCACCTGGCTGATGGCTGATACGCCAAACCCCACCAGATCCGAGCCTGCATTGGTGTGATATCCCTGAAAATTGCGCTGCAGCCGACCCTCGCGCTTGACCCTGGCTAGCTGATCCCCGGGTAGCGCAAAGTGGTCCATACCGATGTACTCGTAGCCCTGCTCCAGAAATTTTTCGATGGCCTGATCCAGCATGCGCAGTTTGAGATCTGCCCCAGGCAGCACGAACGCATCGATCCGCCGCTGCGGTTTGAAGCGTGCAGGCAGGTGGGCATAGGCATAGAGCGCGATGCGATCGGGGCGGATACTGACTACCTGCTGCAGGGTCCGCGCAAATGAGGTGGGGCCCTGATGCGGCAGGCCATAAATCAGGTCAATGTTGATAGAGTCAAAGTGCAGGGCGCGCGCTTCTTTCATCAGCGCTTCCACCTGCTCGAAGGGCTGCACGCGGTGGATGGCCTCCTGCACCAGCGGATCAAAGTCCTGCACACCAAAGCTGACCCGGTTAAAACCCAGCTGGCGGATATGCGCCAGACGCGCGCCATTCACCGTGCGCGGATCGATTTCAATGGAGCACTCGGCGCCCGCCACAAACTCGAAGCGTGCCTTGAGGCGCGCCACCAGGCTGGCAAGCTCCTCATCGCTCAGGAAGGTGGGCGAGCCCCCGCCAAAATGCAGCTGGGACACGGGAGACAACTCCCCCTCCGGGCCTGCCAGATGCTGTGAGACGCGGTCGATTTCAACTTCCAGATAGCGCAGGTAATCGCGCACCTTGCCATGGTCCTTGGTAATGACCTTGTTGCAGGCACAGTAGTAGCACACGGATTCGCAAAACGGCACATGGATGTATAAAGACATGGGCAGGGCGGGACCGGAGGCACGTTCCTGCAATGCGCCGATCAGGGCTTTGCCCTGAACGTCCGGAACAAACCGGTCTGCCGTGGGATAAGATGTGTAGCGCGGGCCTGGAATATCAAACCTGCGCATCAAATCAGGGGTAATCAGTTCCATGTCTTACGAGAATCCTTGTTGGTTTTCGTAATATGGCTCATTCCTGGGTTGGGTAATTTGATCAAGATCAAATTTACAGCTTCTCGGCGTCGTTTTTCTCACCCATGCCCCTTGGGTTGCCGTGAACCGGGAACCCGTGAAAACGCCACCGCGAAGCTGCGTGCGGTGGCGCGATTTCGCCGGCGAGGGGGTGCCGACGGAAAAGACGGTGGTTTAAAAGTGATAGCCCACACCGATCCCGGCCAGCAGGGGATTGATGTTTGCGGTCAGAACAGTGGCCCCACCCACGGTCTGCACATCGGCACTGATCCAGACCTTTTTGACGTCCACGTTGAATGACCAATGCTGGTCGATGGCGTAATCCAGGCCCACCTGCAGGTCCCCACCCCAATTGCTTTGTGAGGTGGTGAGCGTCCCTGCTGCAGCACGCGAATCCCAGGTGCGCATGTAGGTAACGCCTGCGCCAACATAGGGGGTCAATTTTCCCAACGGATCAAAGTGATACTGAAGGTTGAGGGTGGGCGGAAGCTCTTTCAGGCCGCCAATGTCGCTGCCTGACAGGTTGATGCTGTGGCTCACCGGATAGGTGGCTACCAGCTCGGCGGCGATGTTCTTGGTAAAGAAGTAGGTCACGTCCACTTCAGGCTGGACCTGATCGGATACCTTGAGGGTATCCGAACCCACGCCACCACCCGCCGTATTGTTGCGTTCAGTAACCACATCCAGCAGGCGCACGCGCACCAGCCAAGGGCTTAACTCCTCGGCAACAGCCGCACTCGAAGCGACGAACCACGCTACGGTGGCCCACGCCAGTGCTGCATATAAATTCGGTTTTCCCATTGCTGTTCTCATAATTTCCCCCCAAATCGGATGATGTAAGGGGAACCTTACGATCTACGCCGCTACTCCCCTTGGCGTACATCGTATGAACTTGCAACGGTCTATATTTTGATATGGATCAAAAAACAAGAAGAATTGTTCAACTGCCTTCGATGAGCTTGTTCAGGCCCTGCTGATCAAGAATGCGGACGTTGCGTCCCTTGACATCGAGTAATTGCTGATCGTGAAAGCGTGACAGGATGCGGCTGACAGTTTCGAGTTTGAGGCCCAGGTAACTGCCGATGTCTTCACGCGTCATGCGCAGCACCAGTTCAGAACCGGACTGCTTGCGCATCGAAAAACGCTTGGCGAGGTTGACCAGGAATGCGGCCAGACGCTCTTCTGAGCGCATGCTGCCCAGCAACAGCATCACACCCTGGTCCCGCACGATTTCACGCGAGAGGGTTTTATTGAAACGATGCTGGAGGTTGGACATCAACTGGCCCAGCTCCTCAAAGCGGTCGAAAGTGATTTCGCACACGGCGCTGTCTTCCAGAGCCACGGCATCGCAGATGTGCTGGTCGGTGCTGATGGCGTCCAGGCCCAGGATTTCGCCCGCCATCTGGAAACCGGTGACTTGGGCGCGGCCATCTTCATGCAGGATACTGGTCTTGAAAAACCCCGTGCTGACCGCAAACAGCGAACGGAACGCATCGCCCGTGCGATAGAGCGAGTCCCCTTTCTTCACCACCTGGCGATGCGCCATGTGCTGGTCCAGCAGCAGGACTTCCTCGTCAGACAGGCCTGCGGGCAGGCATAATTCCCGGATGGTACAGCCACCACAAACAGATTTCAGTTCAGAGAAATCCATATCAACAGCCAGATAGAGGGTTTACAGGGAGTCCAACAGACTCAAACGATGTACATTCTACGCGTAAAATGGGCGGTTCATGGCGAAAACCGTATCAATTTCCGGTTTTTGTAGGGTTTTCCCAATCTCCACCCAAGGCAATGAACAGGGCCGTAGTGTCCTGGAAACGCAATGCCTGCGCCTGGACGTAGCTGATTCTGGCCTGTCGATACTGGATCTCTGCGGCGAGCACGGCCAGGCCGTTGGCGAGGCCAGCCCGTTCATTGGCCTCGAGCAAGTGCCAGGCCCCTTCCGCAGCGGTCAGGGCTTCAGTGGCAGACCGCAAGGCTTCGGCATCATGCTGCAAGGCCCGTATCGTGTCCGCCACCTGGCCGAAGGCCCCCAGTACGGTCTGTCGGTAGAGCGCCAGGTTCTGCTGATAGGCATCCACTGCAGCCTGCTTGCGCGCGCGCAAGGTCCCGCCATCAAATATCGGTGCCGTCACGTCTACACCCAGATTCCAGAAGTTGCCATTGCCTGCGAACAGGGTATTGGTGGAAGTGCCGTACTGTCCAAAACCCCCGTTGAGCGTAAGGGCTGGAAACAAGGCTGCCGTGGCTACGCCGATACTGGCGCTTGCACTGTGCAATGACGCTTCGGCGGCAATGATGTCAGGACGACGCCGTACCAGCTCTGAGGGGAGCGAGAGTGGCAGATGACTGGGCAGGGCAAGCTCCGATAGCCTCACCTCCGGAGGCTGCCATTCAGAGGGCAGCCTGCCGCCCAGCGTTGCCAGCAGGTGTTCTGCCTGATCGGCTTTCTGTTGTAACGGCGGGAGCGATGCCTCGAACTGGGCCAACTGGTTGCGTAACGCAAACACGGTGCCGTAGGCAGTGGTGCCGGCTTCAAACTGATTTTCGGCCAGCAACACCTGCGCGCGCTGCAGATCGATCAATGCGCGCGTGTCGACCACTTCCGCCTCGTAGGCTGCGCGCGCAATGGCCGTGTTGACGATGTTGCCCGAAAGCGCCAGGTAGTTTCCCAACAGCAGGGCCTGCTGCATATCTACCTGGGCAGCCAGGCCTTCCACGGCACGCCGCTGCCCACCGAAAACATCCAGGGCGTAGCCAACGGAAGCTGACAGGGTGAACAGGTTAAAGGTGGGGCCTGGACTCGTCCCGCCAAACAGTACCGGGGAAAATTTTTCGCGCGCCGCACCCGCATCGGCATTCACCTGCGGATAGAACACGCCGTAACCCGCTTGCAGGGCACTCTGGCTCTGGCGCAAACTGGCTTGCGCCGCCTCCACACCGGGATTGTGCTCCAATCCCTGGGTCACCAGGGCATCGAGGGCCGCGGAATGGAATAGCTGCCACCAGCGCGCCGTGGGCCCTACCCCTGTTTCGAAGTGCTGGGCCTGGCCATCGGCGTCCCTGGTTACCGCAGGATCGCCACCATGGTTATAGTGGTCGGCGACGGGCGCTTCGGGCGCCTTGAAATCCGGGCCGAGGGCGCAACCCGTGAGCAGCGCCAGGAGCGTCCCACAGCATGGCCCGAGGAACCTCCATGCGGTTCTCATTCATTTCTCCCCGATGTACACATCCACCAACTGGCCAGGATAGAGCGCCAAGCCATCCGGTTTCGTGAACCTGAAAATCAACGGCAACACACGCACATCCACCCGTTCCGTGCGCTGGTTGGACAGCTCAATTTTGGGCGAAACATAATGCTGGAGCCGGACGTACTCCAGCGGAATGTTGATGTCCGTTCCCCTGATGAACATGCGGGCATTCATGTGCGACGCATCGGGGATGCGGGAAATGAGGATTTCATCCACATAACAGCGTACAGCCATGGACTGCTGCGCATTGCCCACCACCAGGGCGGGGGTCATCCCGCCGGTGTAACTGTCATAGGCACCCTGCGGCGAGAGATACCCGCCCACCGCCGCATTGACGGCCAGAACGGTACCATCCGCTGGGGCCATGAGTGTGTATTTGGAAAGCAGTACCTTGCCAGCCTCGTAGGCTTTCAGTGCGGCCACTGCCTGCTTTTGCGCCGCATCAAGACCCGCAGCAGCCACTTCCATTGCATGCTGGGCCGAGTCGAATGCGTCCCGACTCACGGAGCGTGGATCCAGCTCGCGGGATGTCCGCTGTTTGTCGTACTGGTCCTGCATGTTCCTGAAGCTGGCGCGGGCCAGCACCGTTTGCGCGGTTGCCGCGTCGGCCTGGGCCTTGAGCTGCTCCGTCACGGCCTGCTGAAGCCGCGCGTCAAGTCTGAGCAGGGGCGTTCCGGCCTTGACTTTTGCCCCCTCCGTCACCGGAATTTCCACCACGGTCCCTGCCACTTCCGGGTAGAGATTGATGTTTTCACCACTGCCCTGGATGCTTTCGATCAGGCCATTGGCGTAAATTCCCTTTTCGTAAGGATTCGATGCCGGCGTAAAGGCTGGAGGCTGCGGTTTATGCTGGACTCCAAAAACATATGCAGCAATGAGCCCTGCCATGATGCCGAGTACCGCCAATGCGAAAATGACTTTAACTCTCATGAACGCCTCCGTTGCGCAATCCGCTGATCTTTCCATCTTCCATGTTCATGATCCGGTCGGCGTATTCAAATATCCGGCTGTCATGGGTCACGATGATGATGCAGCGCTTGTCATTCAGGATCTTCTCCTTGATGAAGGACACGATGCGCTTTCCGGTATCGCCGTCCAGTGATGCCGTGGGCTCGTCAAAAATCAGGATATCCGGGTGGCTTGCAATGGCGCGGGCAATGGCCACCCGCTGCTGCTCGCCTCCACTGAGCTTGACCGGGGGCAAGCCCACCTTGTCCTGAAGACCAACGATCTCCAGGTATTCCCCAGCCACTTTGAGCGCTTCGTCCCAGTTGATTTTTTTGAGGATGAGCGGAATGGCCACATTCTCTGCGGTGGTGAGCCTTGGAAAAAGATGGTAATCCTGAAACACGAAGCCCACTTTTTCCAAACGAAAATCTGCAATTGCGTCGTCAGACAAACTCCATAGGTCCCGCCCCTCCACCATCACCTGGCCTGTATTGGGCCGCAGAATTCCGGAAATGATGCTGAGCAGCGTGGTTTTGCCGCTTCCGGAAGGACCCACGATGTAGAGAACTTCTCCGAAATAGGCCTCGAAACTGGCGTCCCTGACCGCAAAGGTTCTGGTTTCGCCATCGCCAAACCACTTATTCAGTTCCACTGCCTTGACCGCTATCGTAGCCACGCTATCCCCTGAAAATATCAAAAGGCTCGATCCTGATTACCTTCCGGATACCGATGTAACTTGAAATGGCGGCGATGATGAGCACCATGACGAATGCCAGCCCCAGGTTGAAATAGGTGATTTCTGCAGCGTAATCCGGCAATCTGAGCCTAGCCACCGTGATCATCAGGGTGGCCAGTCCCACACCCAGACCATAGGCCGTCAACGCCGTGAAAATGGCCTGGAACAGGATCATGGCAATCAGTTCGCTGCCTTTGGCGCCGATGGCCTTCAGGGCGCCAAACTTTTCCAGGTTCTCGAGAATGAAGGTATAGAACGTTTGCCCTGAAATGGAAAGACCTACCAGAAAACTGATGATCGTCATGAGCATGACGTTGGTGCCCAACCCGGTATGGTAGGTGTAGAAATCGGAGATTTTCTTGATGAAATCATCCTTGGTGAGCGCTTCATAGCCCAGCTTGGCCACTTCAGCCTTGATGAAGGGCACTGCGGTCTCGGTCTTGGGCTCAATCAGGACATATCCAGCCGTAAACCGGGTAGAGGGAATATAGGTGATTGCGCGGTTGAAGGTGGTGTAGAGGGTGGGAATGCCAAACAGCCCGGAAGTGTTGACTTTGGCAATACCCACAATCGTGCCACGATGGTCATTGATCTCGAACTCGGTCCCGAGTTTCGGGTTGTCGAGCTTTGAAAACTCAGAATCCTTGACGACGAAGAAGGCGTTTTCAGCATAAATGTCTTCGATTTTGCCTTCCAGTAGTTGGGGCCTGCCAAACAGGGTGGCATCATCCAGCCCCAGGATGGTCACTGCCTGGTAGGTTCCACTCTTGAGCTTGACGAGGGCGGCCCCCGAATAGAGCGGCACTGCATACTTGACGCCCTGGATGCTGCGGGCGGCATCGAGCACGTAATCCGGCATGGGAATGGTACTGACCACGTTGTTGACCGCGGGGTCCATCACCCACACTTTCGCACCCACATTGAGGACGGTGGCGGAAGCACGCTTGAGGATGCCGGCAAACATGGAGGTCATCATGACCATGAGGAATACTGCAAAGGTAATGCCGATGAGGAGTGCAAAGAACTTTCCCTTGTCGTTGACAAGGAGTTTGAAAGCCACTTTCAGAATTCCAGTCACGCTGGATGTCCCGTTTGCCCGATTTGGCGCCGTTTGGCAGCACTAACCCGCATCATCGCGCAATCTACCATGGAAAAACTCCAGGAGTTTTGATCGCAGTCAAAGCAATTTGGATCCGTTTTAAGGCTGCTTGCAATTAATTGCGCTTGGAGCTATATTGTTCGCATGCGTACTATTTATCTACCCACCAAAACCAACAAGGAGACTTTCATGCAACGGTCGCTACTTGCAATCGCCCTGACAACAGCCATCGCAGTCCCTGCCCTGGCCGCAGACACGTACCTCACCGATCCAAACCACACCTTTGCCCGGTTTTCCTATAGCCATCTGGGCTATAGCACCCAGTTGAGCCGTTTCGACAAGGTTTCAGGAAAAATCATCATTGACCCCGTCGCAAAAACCGGTTCGGCTGACATCATCATCGACACTCGTTCGGTCAGCACCGGCTCGGCGCAATTCAACGAACACATTCAGGGCGCAGAGTTTCTTGATACCGCCACGTTCCCCACGGCCACTTTCAAGGCCAATACCATCAAGTTCAATGGTGACACCCCCGATGAACTGGTGGGCGATTTGACATTGAAGGGCATCACCAAGCCCGTGGTGCTGAAGATCACCTCCTACAAATGCATGCCACACCCCATGGTCAAGAAAGACGCCTGCGGTGCTGATGCCGTTACACACCTCAAGCGCACCGATTTCAACATGGGCAAATACGCACCCTATGTGGGTGACGACGTCACCGTCACGGTTTCAGTCGAGGCCATCAAACAGTAACGGACGGATCGTTACGACAGCATGACGCGCACCGCCCACCATATGGCAATGACGGCCATGAGGAGCACCAGCAGCACCGGATAAAACCAACCCGGAGGTTTTTTCTCTGCGTAGGGATCGGTCAGCGAGCGCTCTGCATTGGGCGGGAGCGCGGCAATCTGCGTCAACGACGTCCCGAAGGGGATGTTGATGCAGGCACGCGCATTGATGGCCCAACCGTTGGCATCCAGGATGGGCCCAAGATTGCGGGTGCGCAGCTTGAACCAGGCCAGAAGCACGGCAGGACCCGAGACGATCAACATAAGTCCGATAAGGGCCAGCGGAACCTGCCACCATTTCAGGGCCAGCACGCCCACGATAACGGAGGCCAATGCGGTACCGATGGCCCCCACGGCCAAACCGATCGCCGCAAAGATTCCGGCAAACTTGCCCACGTCAAAAGCCTGCTGTGCGGGTGGCGCCACCCCTTTCGTGGCTGCCAGGGCCATGCGAACTTCACTTTCCCTGGCCTTGTTGGCTGCGAGCTTCTGCAACTGCTCGCCGACCAACCGGACGAGGCGCTTGTAAGGCGACCAGAAGGCCTGGCGCAGGCTGATCGGATGGTCGATGATCTTGACGATGGTGGCGTCCCAATCGTCGCCGTGGCGATCGTAGAATACGCCATTGCGACCCACCATCAACTGATCCGAATCGCCGGCGGTAAAGGCAGCGGCAATCGTCATTTTCTGGCTGCCCCGGATGCAATCGCAATACACCAGACAGATTCGCGACAGGGCTGCAAGCGCAGCATGCTTGGCGGGGTCCGCCACCGCCACGCATAGTTCGCACGAGCGCCCGTCCAGATAGAGGGTGCCCGCCTGAAACGTGGCCTTGCCCTGACGGGTATAGAAATCCTTGAAGGCCACGAAATTATTGGCGAGCTTCAGCAGGTCGCGCACATAGCGCACCAGTTGCTCCAGTTCGCGCACGGCATCGTCGTCTTTTTGATCGGGACGGGAGGCACGCCAGGCGGCATATCCGGAAAACCTTTCCCGAATGCCAAGCCACTCGGCCTCGGTCAACGTTTCGCACGCGCCCAATAGCGGCTGGACCACCCGACTGCAAAAGGATGCCATGCCGGCAGCCCAGGCCGGGTTGAGGCCCGAGCGTAGCGGCAGCACACCCCCTGCCTCCACGCGGGCCAGGGGCAGGCGCGCAAGGCTTGCCTCCTGCAGCAGGGCATCCGCTGCGAGCATCCTGTAGGTTTCGTCCGAGGCATCCAGCGCTTCACTGGCTCGCGCATCGAAAGCTGCGAGGCGGCAGCGCAGGAAAAAGTCGTCGATCTTGTCGGTCACAGCCACCAGCGCCCCGTAGGCAGCCTCGCTATCCTGCCCCAGGGGCGCACTCGCCGTCCCGGCGGATTCCCATCCCGCCAGCACGCGGGCTGCATGCCGCGCCTGGGCCGTGCTGACCTCCGCCACGCTCAAGCGCTCGTTTCCGGATTTTCCCAGCTCATCTGCAAGCACCCTTGCGGCAGCCACCAGTCGCTGCCCTGCCTCCGTTTCATGGCTGATGTCGTCAGGGGACAGCCCGTCCTGCGCGCTGCCCAGCAACCGGGGGTCTTCCAGGCGCTCAGCCGCCCAACGCACTGCGGCGATGAGCTCATAGGCCCGCACGTGTCCGTCTGCATCGGCATCAACGAGCGTCAGGGTGCGTTCATCAAACTGAATGCCCTTGACGGGACAGGACAACGCAACCCACAGCTTCTGGTCAAGCTCGCCGATGGCCAGCAGATCTTCGGCATCGTCCAGTCGAACCTGATCGAAGCCGCCAGCACGAAAAAACCGCCAATGCCGATTCACGGTATTCATATGCACACCCTCCTCGCTATGGTGCTCACATTCTATCGGGGCAGCCGCCATTATCAAACCGGCATTAATTTTTCCTCCAGGTGATCCAGATCAAGAGGTTATCGCTATATACTCAAGTATTATTCGCTATGTTTTCTTATTTATAACGATAGACCCTGCTAAAAATGAGGACAAGAATGAAAAAAACACTGCTGACGATTGCTGCCATGAACATCCTGACGACTACGGCACATGCGGATGACGCTCAAAATTCCTGGTTTGCAATCTCTGACGCAGCAAAGGAATCGCAGCCCCATTGGATGACCCCCGTCGTGACGGTGACCCCCAGGCTTGAACAGGAGTTCCGTTACGACCAATTGACGCAATCCAAGTCAGGCGGGGTCAGTGTGAGCAATTACGGACTGAACAAGGGGCTTGAACTCATCCCCACCATGAACTCCGAAATCATCATCGGGGTTCCCGGCTACCAGGTCACGAATCAACCCAAAGGGATCAGCACCCAGGGCTGGGCTGACGAAACCCTGCTGTTCAAATACCGCATGCTATCCGCCAACGAAGAGAACGGAAATTATATCGTGACGGGCTTCATGGGAGTGAGCCTGCCTACCGGCGATTCGACCCTGAGTACGGGACATTACGCCTACACCCCGACTTTGGCCGTTGGCAAAGGCTGGGGCACGCGAGAATCCGGATTTGACATTCAAAGCACGCTCGCCATCACTGTACCTGACCGGGACATGAGCCGCTTGGGCGAGCCGATCGTCTGGAATACGGCATTCCAGGGGCATTTTTCAGAATATTGGTGGCCTGAACTCGAAACCCAGTACACCCATTTCTCCGGCGGACCCAATAATGGCAAAAATCAGACGGTTCTCACCCCCGGGCTGATTCTGGGTCGTTATGAACTCGTCGACCGCATGAAATTTGTCATCGGTCTTGGGTATCAGAAAGCCATAGGGGGCTTCCAGACCTTCAACAATGCGTGGCAAATGACCGCACGAACGCCATTTTAGATAGGAAGCCTACTGGACCAATGCGAGGATCACGCTGGAAGCGGCGAATAACGCGCAGGTTGGAGTTCCTTCGGCAAGCTGCAACTTGTCCACCGTCTCGTGGGTTACCGTGGCAATCACCGTCTTTTCCTGGTCCAGCGCAAGCCGAACTTCCGCATTCACCTCGTCCTGGTGAATGCGCGCCACGCGACCGCACAGGCGGTTTTCGGCGCTGAATTTGCCCGTGGTATCCGTGGTCAGGATGATCGAGGGGGCCTTGATCAGGGCGTAGACTTCCAGCCCCACCTTGAGCTCCAGGATGGCAGCGCTCTCGCTGGTGACCACGGCCATGAGCGCGTTTTTCCTGTCGAGTTTGAGGTGTACCCCCGTGTTGACCGGCCCCCGCGTGAGCCTGGTGATTTTGCCGACAAACTGGTTGCGCGCGCTGGTGCGCATGGAAAAACGCCGCAGCATGTGTTGAAAGGCGTCGAAGTGTTCCACGCCCGTCATCAACGCATCCAGGATGCGCTGGTACTCCGCTTCACCCGCACGGAACAGACGAACGATCTGCTGCCCATGTTCGGTAAGGCGGGTGCCGCCACCATCCTTACCCCCCACCGAACAGATCACCAGCGGCTGCTCGGACTGGTTGTTCATGGCATCGATGGCGTCCCAGGCCCCCTTGTAGCTCATACCCACGGTACGGGCTGCGGCCGAAATCGAGCCAGCCTCGGCGATGGCTTCGAGCAGGTCCACCCGCCTGCCTCCAAGAAATGAGGCCCCATCCTTTTCCAGCAGGAGCCTGCCCTTCAGTCCGGAAACCTTTTTCACGCGCACCCCATGCCCAGTTAAAACGAAAAAGTCCGCTCGCCATGCAGCCGGGTATTACCTGCCCATGCCGCGATGATCTCGTTTTGCGGATCCTGCACAATCGCATCCGGCGTCCCGGATTGCACCACGCGCCCATGGTCATAAATGACCAGGCGATCTGCCAGCGCCAGCGCTTCGCCCAGATCGTGCGTAATGATCACCATGGGAATGTCCAGTACGCGCTGCAGATTCCTGAGTTCGTTGCGAATGCTTCGCCGGACCGAAAGATCCACTGCAGACAGGGGCTCGTCCAGCAACAACACCCTGGGCTTGCGCATCAGGGCGCGCGCCAGGGCCACCCGCTGACGCTGGCCACCAGAGAGCGCGGCAGGATATCGCTGCTCCAGCCCTTCCAGGTGAAAGCGCGTCAGCATCGCCGCAAAATCTGCCGCCGCCTCACTGCTACGCGGCTGCCGGTGTCCGTACAGCACGTTTTCGCGCGTCGTCATGTGCGGAAAAAGCGCATAGTGTTGAAACAGGTAACCAATGTCACGCGACTGGGGAGGCAGTTCGATACCCGCACGCGCATCGTGGAAGACCTTATCCCCCAGCTGGATGTGCCCCTCATCGGGCCTCACCAGCCCTGCGATGACCTGGAAGGTAAGCGACTTGCCGGCACCAGAGGGGCCAAACAACACCACGATTTCCCGCGCGGCCTGCCACGATACATCCATGGAAAAGCCACCGGCAAACGCCTTCTTGAATTGAACGGAAAGCACTATATCCATCGGCTTGAGGTCCACTTACCCGCCAGGTAGATGACGGTTCCGGAAATGACCGTGAGGATGATGGCGAGTGTTTGTGCCAGCGCATCGTCTCCGCCTTGAAACGCCGAATAGATGGACAGCGGCAAGGTACTGGTCTTTCCCGGGATGTTGCCGGCAATCATCAGGGTGGCGCCAAATTCTCCCAGGGCCCTCGCAAAGGCCAGCAAAACCCCGGCCATGATGCCTCCCCGGGCCAGCGGCAACACCACCTTGAACACGGTTTCCCATTCGGACTTTCCCAGAACGGTACTGGTATTGATCAAGTCCTGGTCCACGGCCTCGATGGCGGCCCGAGACACGCGCACCATGAGGGGCAATGCCACCACGAATGCCGCCAGGGCCGCACCTTGCCAGGTAAAGACGAAAGACCAACCGGTCAGGCGGTACAACGGTGCGCCGATCCAGCCTTCCCGGCCAAACAACACCACCAGGGTGTAGCCCACCACGGTAGGTGGCAGCACCAACGGAATGGAAATCAGGGCATCGAGCAGATGCTTGCCACGAAAATTCCGGCGCGCCAGAAAATATGCCAGGACGATACCCACCAGCGCAATCAGCAGCGTGGCGCTGGCCGACACCCACAGCGAAAGCTTCGCTGCCGTCAGTATGGCTTCCATTACTTCATGATCATGACTTCGGTGGATTTGATGAGGGCCACCACCTGATCGCCCACCGCCAAAGCCATTTCTTCGGCGCTGTCACGCGTGATGATGGACACGATCCGGTGCTCTCCGGATTTCATGGTGACCTGGCATTCCACGTCGCCCATTTTGATGGCAATGACTTCCCCTGCCAGTTTGTTCTGTCCGCTGATTTTCACTGATGTGCTCCTCTGATCAACAAGCGCTATTTTAGCGCCCAATCGAAGCCGTGTTTCTCGAAAAGCGCCCGGGCCTCTGGGCGCGTCAAAAACTCGAGGAATGCCCGAGCCTGTTCCGGGTTTTTGCTTTGCGCCATGACGGCTGCCGGGTAGAGTACAGGCTGATGGGAACCCGCCGGGGCCCGTGCCAGGAGCGTCACCTTGTCAGGCATGAGCGCCGCATCCGTGGCAAAAACAATGCCTGCATCCACCTCTGCGCGCGCCACATACTCCAGGACCTGGCGCACATCCTGCCCATAAATCAGTTTGGGCCGAAGCGACTCCCATAACCCCAGGTGGCGCAAAATCTCCCGGGCATATTGACCCGCAGGCACAAACCCCGGATCGCCCATGGCAACCCGCTCGGCACTGGAAAGGTCCGAAAACCCCTTGAAGCGCCCCTGGGCCCCTTTGGGCACCACCAGGACCAGTTCATTGGACAGCAGTCCGATGCGTGTCCCCTCCCGGACCAGCCGATGTGCCTGCAATTGATCCATGGGCTGGGGCGAGGCGCTGATGAAGACATCCACGGGCGCCCCACCCTCAATCTGCCGCGCCAGGATTCCCGAAGCGGCAAAATTGTAGAACAGGCGCGTTCCGGGGTGCGTTGCCTCGAATACCGGCCTGGCCTCGTTCAAGGTGGCTGCGAGGCTTGCTGCTGCCGAAACCACCAGATCCGCAGCCACAGCCCCAATGCCCCAAAAAAGCAGCACCACTCCAAGCAAAATTTTAGTGTTCATAGCGGCGATTGACGAAAAAGGAGTTGCCGGGCATGAGCTTGGCCTGTTTCTTGGCACCGGAGGCCACGCGGGAAACCTCCATATAGGAGGTGAATAACCCCGGCGCTACCGCCACAGCACCAATCGAGAGCGACGTAAGTTCGTGGAACTCCTTTTCCATTCGGCGATTTTCGGTAAAGTATCCGCCCTGATCCAGATCATCCTGGCTGAAGTAAGCGCGCACGGTTCGGCCAAACTCCGTTAGAGCCTTCTGGCAACGAGCCTCCCAGTCCGTGCTTCGAAACAGGATGATGAAATCATCCCCGCCGATATGGCCCAGAAAATCCTGGTCACGATCGCACACGCTGGCAAGAATATTGGCAGTTAGCTGAATAATGGCATCTCCGGCGCTGAATCCGTAGATGTCATTGTAGGGCTTGAAATGGTCCAGGTCACAATAGCACGCACAAAATGGAATTTTGCTGCGCAACAGGCCATCCAGGTGTTCATGTATTGGAACGTTGCCCGGCAGCTGCGTCAGCGGATTGGCGTATTTTGCCGCCTGGATCTGCATCTCGGTAATCACCCTGATCAGATCCTGGCCATGGGCCACGCCGTAATACCGCCCGCCGTCGGTCACGACGAAGCCCTGTACCAGGTGGCGTCGCTCAGCGCTTCCCAGAACCTTGCTGATCTCCTGCACCGTTGCCGTTTTATCAACCAGCAACGGCTTGGGATCCATGTACTGGGTACAGGATTTTTT
Source organism: Ferrovaceae bacterium (assembly GCA_027442615.1). Taxonomy (GTDB): domain Bacteria; phylum Pseudomonadota; class Gammaproteobacteria; order Burkholderiales; family Ferrovaceae; genus JAJZRV01. Next base: position 27,336 of record DAIBBI010000008.1, read on the forward strand.
ACCAAACAGTTCGTGGCGGTAACGCTGGGCAAAACTGCCAAACAGCGCGGACCGGGTGATCAGGCCCACGGGAACGTCGTCTTCCTGAACGACCGGAATGGACTCGATTTGGGGATTTTCTTCAAAAAGGTGAAACACTTCATCGTTGGTTTGCTGCATCCTGGCTGGCGTGATTCGATGAATCACGTCACGCGCAACGATGGAATCCCTGCCCCAGGACGTTTCGCCATGCATGGGCGAGATGGCAACACTTTTGATGGTTCGCACCACGCCCTCAGAAACGACCCTGCCAGGATTGGCGTGGGGTCGTGCAAAATAATAGCCCTGCCCGTAGGGCACCCCCAGGCTCTTGATCAGCATCAGCTCTGACTGGGTCTCGATGCCCTCGGCGATCACTTCGCATTTGGCGCGCCTTGCAATTTCCTGGATGGAGCGCACGAACTGCGCCTTGACAGGGTCGTGCTCGATGTTCTGCACGAAATGCCGGTCAATTTTTACAAAGGCAGGCCTCAATTCGGACCACAGGCGAAGGCTGGAAAACCCTTCGCCCAAATCATCAATAGCCACTGAAAACCCCTCGCTGCAGCATTGCGAGACAGCCTGGCTCAGTTTTTCCGGGCCGTAGTCCACGATGCGCTCGCCTTCGGTCAGCTCGATCACAATCTGCGAAGCCTCCAGACCACCCTGATACAGACCCATGCTCCCGGCGCCTTCAATGAGACTGCGCTGCACCAGGATGTCGGGGCTGATGTTGAGAAACAGGCGGCCAGGCAGGTGCATCTGCTGGAAGGATTCAATCAGGACCTTGTGGCAAAGCTGCTCGGTCTCGTATTGCAAGCCACACCGAGCGGCCACCTTGAGCAGGCTGATGGGGGAATGCAGCGGGCTGTCGGAAGGGCCGCGAATCAACCCTTCATAGCCAAAGATTTCTGCGCTGTTGAGATCGACGATGGGCTGATATAGCGCCGTCAGTTGTTCGGTGTTGATGATTTCCTTCAACAAATCATGGTCGTCCAACTCCAGATGCCACATTCTGACAAACCTCCTTCTGCACGGGACCAGCGGGAACCCGGGCCACCCTAACTCTGCCAGTTGACAAATTCATGACAAGGAGCGGCTACAGAAGATTGCATGGGCCCAGAAGACCCGGGAGACCGCTTACCTGAACACCCTGTTTTCGAACTCCGCAGGGGGAATTGGATGGGCAAAGAGAAAACCCTGCCCGAAATCGCATCCGGCCAGCCGCAGCATGTCGCGCTGGGCATCCGTCTCAATGCCTTCGGCAATGACCCTGAGTCCCAATTCGTGCCCCATCACGATAATGGCCTTGGACAGGGCATGATGCTGTGAGCCTGGCTCCAGATCGTGCACGAAGGACTGGTCGATCTTGAGATAGTCGATGGGAAAGCGGTTGATGTAGGACAACGAGGAATAACCCGTGCCAAAGTCATCGATGGCCACCTCAAACTCGGCATCGCGAAAGTCGTTGAGTTGCAGATTGACCGTGGGATTGGCCTCCAGCAGCAAGCCCTCGGTAATTTCAATGACGATATTCTTTCCCGACAGGTTCAATGTCCGCATGTAATCCAGCCATGCCCCAAGGCCGCTCACCTTGTCATGAAACTGTACCGGAGACATGTTGACGCTGACCTTGAATCCGGGACGCTTTTTTGCCCAGCGGCTGGCCCAGCGCGAGGCTTCCCTGAAGGCCCAGTCCCCAATCTCCACGATCAGTCCGGTTTCCTCAGCCAGCGGAATGAACTCCGTGGGGCTGACCATCCCGCGTTCAGGATGTTTCCAGCGCATCAGTGATTCAGCCTTGTCGATGCGGCCAGTGGCCAGATCCACGACCGGCTGAAAGTGCATGACGAGTTGATTTTTTTTGAGTGCCATGCGCAAATCGTTGAGCAGCCTGAGCCGGGACTGGGTTCTTTCCTGCAGCGCGTGGGTGAAAAAACTGTAACGATTGCGCCCGCCATTTTTGGCGGCGTACATGGCCTGATCAGCGCTGCTGATCAGCGACTCGATGTCACTGGCATCCATGGGATACATGGTGATGCCAATGCTGGCAGAAATATAGATCTGCCCTTTGTCTTCAGAAAGCTGGAAGGGCTCCGCCAGGCGATCCAGAATGACCTGGACGATTTTTTCCACATGATCGGTACCGCGCAACTGGGGCAGGATGACGGTAAATTCGTCGCCTCCCAAGCGCGCCACGGTATCCGATTTGCGCACGCAGGAGACGATGCGGCTCGCAGCCTCCATCAGCAGCACGTCACCGGCCTGATGCCCCATTGTGTCGTTGACTTCCTTGAAGTGGTCGAGATCGATGAACAGAACACAGACGATGGCTCCATCCCGTTCTGCACGCCTGATCTCGTGGCTCAGCAAGTCATAGAACATGTTGCGGTTGGGCAATTCGGTCAACTGATCAAAATTGGCCTGGCGCCAGATCAGTTCATTGGTTCGCTTCTTTTCGGTGATGTCGCGAGCCACGCCCAGCAACGCCGTCACTTCTCCCTTGGCGTTGCGCAGCGGGGTGGCGTGGGTTTCCAGCCAGCGCTGCGTCCCCCTCTTGCCCACCAGGGAAAACTCCATGGTGCCGCTGCCCCCGGCGCAAATACTCCGATGAAACTCCCGGAAAGCGCCCAGATGCTTGGGTTCTATGAATGCGTCCAGCCCGGATTTCTGGGCTTCACGCAGGCTGCTCACCTCCAGCATGGCAAGTCCCGCCGGGTTCATGTGGATCAGTTTTCCTGCGGGAGACACCACCTTGACGCATTCGGGTTCGGCTTCCAGAATGGCCTTGAGAAAATCGTTCTGGGCCTTGATGGTCTCGGAGGCGCGTTTGCGCGAAGCTTCGCGATCGAAAATGTCCAACGCATAGGACACGTCGCGCGCCATCTCGTTGAACAGGCGAATGATGGTGTCGTCGAAGGCTCCAGCCACATCATGATAGACCGCCAGGACGGCATAGGTTTTTCCCTTGCGCAGGATGGGAAAGGCTCCCATGGCCCTCCAGGGCGCAGCCTCCGGCCCAAATGCGTTGACAACGGCGGCTTCCTGCGAATGCCAGGCCATCGCCACGGGATGCGCCGTTTCAAGCGGCGGGCCCTCCGATGAGATGGCGGTGTTTTTGATGGTTTCCTGCCCAGTCCCATGGCTTGCCGCCGGGGAAATCGTCCTGGCGATGCGCTCCTGACCAATCCAGGCCAGTTTCATCCCGCCAAATTCCACCGCCATCCGGCATACCAGGGGGAGCAGCCCCTTTTCATCCACCATGCGCACGATGGCCTGATTGACTTCGCTCAATGCCTTGTAGAGTTTGGATTGCCGTTCGAGGCGCTCCTCCACGAGCAAGCGCGCGCTGACATTTCGTACCAGGGAAAAAATGGTTTTCTGGCCGTCCTGCATGATGCCGGTAGCATGGATTTCGACGGGAAAGGTGCTGCCGTCCTTGCGACGGTGGGTGCCGGTAAACTGGATGGCCTTGCCCAGTTCAATTCCGGCCCAAAGCCGCGTTGCCGAAGCCGGGTCGAAATCCTGTTCAACGTCCAGCAGGGACATGCCCATCAGTTCCTGCGCCGTGTAGCCCAGACTGGCACAGGCGTTGCGGTTAGCGTCGGTGATCCTTCCCAACAGGTCATGGGCAAAAAATGCGTCTGGCGCCTGTTCCAGAAAAACCCTGAATTTGTCGCTACCCGTCATCGTAATGGGGTCCACCCAAAATCAAACTCACCGGTCTCAACGCACCGTCCTGGCGCATTGTAATCCAGAATCAGCAGTCTATCTATTTGATTCGCCGGCAATGTCAGGGTGTTTTTCGCGCACGATCTCGCCGATCAGCCGCATGACCTCAAGGCTGTTTGCTTCAGTACTCTCCAGGAGCTCCATGATCCTGTCTTGCAGGGCCTGGTTGGATTGCCATGCACCATTCATCAATTGCACCATCTGGTGCACGCTGTCGTGGACCTTGCGATGCGGAGTTTCAATGATCTTGTAGGAAGCAAGGTGGCCGAAAAGTGCCTTCCCGGAACCCTCGTACCACTTGCCCAGGCGGCAGCCGCGGTGATCCACGCCAACCGCCTGCAGGCACTCGTCACTGGGTTCGTTGAGCGTGACATATGCCCGTTGCTTGTACACCACATGATCCACTTTGACCAGCGACGAAAAACTCAGGTCATGCGCGTAATCTGCGTAAGCCCGCGTCTGCGCGGAGGACTGGTTGAACTCGTTGAAGCGCGTTTCCATCTGGGTGATCACGAATTGCGAAGCAGTGGCGCTGGCGCGCATTTCTTCCGAATCCACCTGCATTTGCGAGGCCTCGGTCTGTAGCGTTTCCATGATTTTGCCAATGGATTTGGATGCCAGCTTGGTGTTCTCAGCCAGTTTGCGCACCTCGTCGGCGACCACGGCAAAACCGCGTCCGGCCTCGCCCGCACGTGCCGCCTCGATGGCGGCATTCAACGCCAGGAGATTGGTCTGGTCCGCAATGGTGTTGATCAATTCCACGGCGCTGCTGATTTCTGCGCCTCGCGAATTCAGCTGGGTGATGGTTTCGTTGGCACGCATGATGCGCTCGCCGATTCCCTTGAGGCGGTCCACCACTTCATGGACCAGGCCTTTGCCTGCTTCCGCATCTTCGCAAGTGCGGCTCGCGAGGTCCGTCACCACCTGCATCCTGTCCGTGATGACCTTGAGGTCATCCTGGGTGGAGGCAAGGTTCTGCAGCAAATTTGCGGTATTGAGATGGTGGGCGCGCGAGATCAGGCTGTCGTGCATGGCCGCCAACTTTTGAGCCGTCATGCTCTCCAGCAGGATATCCTGGTTTTGCAGTCCCTTCTTGAAGCCCCCATGCAGCCCCACCTGCTGGGTCTTGCGATAAAACCTCCCTTCCAGGTTGCTGCGGAAGGTGGTTTCCTGTTCGCGAAAAAAAGCCCCCAGTTGGTCCAGCATGTCATTAAGGCCCCAACACACCCGGCCCAGTTCGCCCTGATCCGACACTCCGGTGATCCGGTTATTGAACCGCCCCTGAGCCACCTCCGCGATCAGATTGTGAAGTTTGGCAAGCGGCGCCAGCCAGCGACGCACCATGATCTGACCCGCCATGGCCAACCCGCCCGCGACGAGGGGAAACAGCAGCAGCAGGGGGGTGAACGGAAACCAGACCAGGCTGCCCACCACCACCAGCAGCGCTGCCAGCGCATTCATCCACAACAGCGCAACGATCTTAAATTGAAAGGATGAATTCGTCATAACTCAGCCCCTTGTCGGACAGGGTTTTATGCAACAGCGCGGTGGATGCGGAGATGGCATCCCGCGCCCCGGCCCGCTGTTCCTCTGCCAGCATGGCACGGTACAGCGCACTGATGATTTTCAGGGATTCGGTCCTGGGTTTGCGACGCACCGAGAAATATCCTTCAATGCCCCCCTTGGGGTCGAACAGTGGGGTTACATTGGCGAATACCCAGTAGAAACTGCCATCCCTGGCCAGATTCTTAACGTAGGCAAAGCACTCGTTTCCAGCCTCGATGCGATCCCAGAGCAGTTTGAAGACCGCCCGGGGCATATCGGGATGGCGTACGATGTTGTGCTGGGCGCCCAGCAATTCCTGCTCGGTGTAACCCGAAAATTCGATGAAAATGCGGTTACCGTAGGTAATCCGGCCTTTCAGGTCCGTGGTTGAAACGATGAAATCATCCTCCCGCATGACCCGCTCGACCGTGCTGGGCGTGATTTTATTTTTCATTGCAGGCATCCGTGTGGCATGCAGTTATTGGGGCATCACCCACTTGATATCGATCAATTCCAGGAATTCTTTAGGTAGAATCAAGGGTGTTTCTCTTAAAACGACCTTCAAATGGTGTCCTGTGATGTCTGTCCGTATTCCGCGGCGATTGCGCTCAAGCCTGGCTCTCATTTTGTCCACCCTTTGCATGGAGCCGACCTGGGCGGATAACCTGCTTGAAACCTATCGCCAGTCCTTTGCCACCGACCCCTCCCTGGCCCAGGCCAAGGCAAGCCTTGATGCCGAAATGCAGAACCGACCCCTGGCACGTTCAGCCCTGTTGCCGCACATGGGCCTTGCCACCGGATTTGGAGAAAACACCGCCAACATCACGGGGTTTGGAAATCCCATTTCGCAAAGCTACCCATCCAATAATTTCAGCGTCAACCTGACCCAGACGGTGTTCAATGGCCAGGCCTGGACCGCCCTGTCCCAGGCCGGCAATCGCATCCAGGCCAGCGAAGCCGCCCTCGTCTATGCCGAACAGCAACTGGCCCTCAAGGTCACCATCGCCTATTTTGACGTGTTGCAGTCCGAAGCCCAGGAAAGGGTGGCAGTGGAACAGGAAAAACTGCTGGACAACATCAATCAGCAAACCAAGGCCACCCTGGAAGTGGGCACCGGCGACATCATCGCGGTGCATGAAGCCCAGGCCCGCCTGGATGCCGCCCGATCCGACCTGATCAAGGCACGCAACGCCGTCACGGTGGCGCGTCGCGGCCTGCAACGCCTGACCCACCAGCCGGTGGGCCGCCTGGATGACTTGGGTCATTTTGAAGCGATGCCACCCGAGCCCGCGAAAAGCGACCCCTGGGTGGAAACGGCACTGGCCAACCAGCCCCTCATCCATCAAAACGAGGCGCAACTCCGCATTGCCCAGGAACAGGTGGAATTCAATCGCCGTGCCCGCTGGCCCGTGGTCAGCCTGCAAGGCATCGCGCAACACTCCCTGGGTTCACCTTTTCCCAACCTGGACATCAACCAGAAGGGTGCAAGCCTCAACCTTTCCATGCCGATTTTCGATGGCGGCCAGATTTCCGCTTCGGTCGATCAGGCGCAAGCCCAGGCCCAAGCCAGCACCCAGGCCCTGGCGGGCCTGCGCGACGAAGTGACGCTCAACACCCAGACCGCCTTCCTGAACCTGCAGGACAGCGTGGCCCAATTACAGGCAGCGGAAGTGGCTGCAACCTCGGCCAAGGTCTCGCTGGAAGGCACGCGCGCAGGATTTGAAGTGGGAACCCGCTCCATCATAGACGTGTTGAACGTGGCCACGGATTTCATCCGCGCCGAGCAAAACTATAATGTTGCGCTCTACGCCCATGTGGTGGCCCGGGTCAATCTCAAGGCTGCAGCGGGCATCCTGACGGCGGCCGACCTGGAATCCATCAACACGCTGCTCAATCATGCGGCCCCGTAATGATCGCACTTAGGCGCTAGCCAGGAGATTTGCAATGGACCTATCCAACATTACCGGAGCGAAAGGCCAGATCCTGAGGGTTTATGGACGGATCATCGATGTCATCGTGGTGTTTCTCATCCTGGTCATGTTGGTCACGCTGGGCGTGGCGTTCATCGGGGTGCTCTATGATCTCTACGACGCCCTGAGCAACCTGCGCCACGAGGTGGCCATCCAAACCCTGGTCATTTCCATCCTGTCAGTCTTCGTACTCATCGAACTGTTCCGCACCTTCACCGACTACCTGGAATTTCACCGCATCCGCCTGCGCGTGCTGACCGAAGTGGCCATCGTTTTCATCCTGCGGGACATCTTCATCGGTCTCTATGGCCGCAGCCTGTCGTGGCAGGATATTATGGCGCTGGCCGCACTTCTGGCCGTTCTGGTGTCTGCCCGTATTGCTTCGGTCTACTTTACCCCCAGCAACGAAAGTAGGGATAGCGACTCATGACCTCGTATCTGCTCCGTCTGGTTTACCGTTTCCTTGCCGCCCTGTGGCACGCGCTGGATACCGGACGGCGCGTCTTTTCAAACCTTCTGTTCCTGCTTTTTGTCGCGGTCGTGCTGGCTGCACTGATCTACAGCATGCCCCGTCGCCTGGAAGAAAAGACGGCGTTGGTGCTGAACCTCAAGGGCAATCTGGTGGAGCAGCACGCTGCCAACGTGGATGCCCGCCTGCTTGCGGGGATGGACGACGGCATCGAACAGGGAGACATCCAGCTGCGTGACATCCTGCAGGTGCTGGAGGCGGCGGCGCACGACCCAAAAATCACCAGCGTCGTGCTGCTGCCCGATGAACTCCGCGCAGCAGGATTGCCCATGCTACGCGAGGTCGCTGCCGCACTGGAACGCTTCAAGGCCAGTGGCAAGCCCGTGGTCGCCTGGGGTTCATCGTACGACCAGCGCCAGTACTTTCTGGCTTCCCATGCCAACGAGGTGTTTCTGGACCCGATGGGGCACATCCTGCTGGAGGGGTTCGGACATTATCGCAACTACTATCGCGAAGCCCTCGACAAGCTGGGCATTACCGTCAACCTGATGCGCGTGGGCACCTATAAAAGCTTTGCCGAACCCTTCGTGGCCAATGGACCTTCCTCGGCCGCACTCGAGGCGGATCGCGCACTCTATGCCGCCCTGTGGAACGCCTATACCGAAGCGGTGGAAAAGGCGCGCAAGCTGCCTGCGGGGAGCGTCCAGCAAACCATAGACTCCCTGCCGCAAGCCATGGCCACTGCGCACGGCGATGCAGGCAAGCTGGCGCTTTCGGTGCACTGGGCGGATGGACTCAAGACCCGCGACGAACTTCGGCAATTGATGACTGCGAAGGGAGCAGAGGACAGCGAGGCCAAGACCTTCCGGCAGATTTCCTTTGAAGATTACCTGGCCCGCCAGAAGACAGGAAAGAGCGGCGATGCGGTGGCGGTCATTGTCGCCGAAGGCGAAATTCGCGATGGCAAGGCGCCTGCCGGTGCAGTGGGTGGCCTCTCAACGGCAAAGCTGATTCGCACCGCGCGCGATGACGATCAAATCAAGTCCGTTGTATTGCGCGTCAATTCCCCCGGTGGCAGTGCCTACGCCTCCGAACTGATCCGTCGGGAACTTGAATTGACGCGCGCCGCCGGCAAGCCCGTGGTCATCTCCATGAGCAATCTCGCCGCTTCGGGTGGCTACTGGATGTCGCTCTCCGCAGACGAAGTCATTGCAGACCCCACCACCGTCACGGGTTCCATCGGGGTGTTTGCGCTCTTTCCCACGGCAGACAAGATGATGGGCAAGATCGGCATCCATACCGATGGCGTCACCACCACCTGGCTTGCCGATGCCCAAAACCCCTTGCGCCCGCTGGACCCACGCTTTGGCGCGCTGGTGCAAAGCAGCGTCAACCATATTTATGACGAGTTCACCACCAAGGCCGCAGCGGCCCGCAAGACCACGCCGCAAAAGATCGATGCCGTGGCACAGGGACGCGTGTGGACCGGTCAGCAGGCCCTGGAACGCGGCCTGGTGGATCGCCTGGGCAGTTACGGCGAGGCCCTGCAGGCTGCCGCAACCCGGGCCAGGCTGGGCAAGGATTTTCGCATCACCTATCTTGATCCCAAGCCCACGGGCCTGGATCGCTGGACGCAATGGCTGGGGTTTTCCACGACGCGACTCACTCACCAATATCTTCAAAGCCACCTGGAACCGACGGCCGTGTTGCCTGATCCAGCCCGGGACATCGTGAAATCCCTGTCCTGGCTCTCCCAACTGGCGGATGGCCACAGCGCATTCCTGGCTCTGACCCATTGCCTGTGCCAGGCCCCCTGAGCTGCAAGGCTGCCTACACATAACTTAACCATTGCAAACACTTTGGAACGCCAAAACAGATTAAGTTAGTCCGCTGGTTTTGTATTTCACCTGCGGAGACCCTGATGAATGAATTGAAAAAGCTGAATGGCCTGGGCCAATCGCTTTGGCTGGATTACATCGATCGACAGCTGCTCGACAGCGGAGCGCTGTACAGATTGATCTCACAGGATGATCTGAAGGGGCTGACCTCAAACCCCGCCATCTTCGAAAAAGCTGTGGCCACGGATGGCGCATATGCCAAGGATCTTGAAAGCGGTACCGGCCTGCTTCAGGACGCGGAAAAGATCTTTGAGCGCCTTGCCATCGCCGACATCCAGGTTGCCGCAGATATCCTCTATCCCGTGTACGAACGAACCATCTACCGCGACGGCTATGTCTCGCTGGAGGTTTCCCCAAAACTGGCCTACGACACCAAAGGCACCATTCTGGAAGCACGCAGGCTATGGATGGCCGTTCACCGCGAAAACCTGATGATCAAGGTTCCTGCCACGGAGCAAGGACTTGCCGCCATCACCACACTGCTCTCCGAGGGTATTAACGTCAACGCTACCCTGCTGTTTTCAAGAGATATGTACGGTCGCGTGATGGAGGCATGGCTTACCGGACTCGAACAGTTTGCCCACAAGGGAGGGCGGCTTGCCAAAATCGCCAGCGTTGCAAGCTTTTTTGTCAGCCGGGTTGACAGCGCAGTGGATGCCATGATTCTTGCCCGCATCAAGGAAGCCGAGGATCCGGCACTGCAGGCCGCTTTGCATAACCTGCTGGGAAAGGCCGCCATTGCCAATGCCAAACTGGCCTACCACCAGTACCGACAAATGGTGGACGGAGCACGTTGGCGTCCGCTGGCAAAAAGGGGGGCGCAGTCACAGCGCCTGCTGTGGGCCAGCACCGGCACCAAAAATCCGGCTTATAGCGACATCCTCTATGTGGAATCCCTCATCGGCCCCGACACGGTGAACACGGTCCCTCCAGCCACCTTACAGGCATTTGCCGAACATGGCGTGGCAAGCGCCACGCTTGAAGAAGGTCTGGAACAGGCCATCGCAACCGAGTCCAGCTTGCGCGACCTTGGCATTTCGCTGGATGAGGTCACCCGGAAACTGCTGACGGAAGGGGTGGACCTGTTTTCCGACGCTTATGCAAAGTTGTTGAATGCCATCATGAGGCACGCCAAACCATGAAAAAAGACCCAAAGTCCATTGAATTCCATTATGAAAAACTGGGATGCGACGCGACGACGCTGCGGCATTCACTTTCCAACCGTCTGACCTACACCGTCGGCAAAGATCCGATCACGGCAACCGAACGGGACTGGTTCCAGGCGGTGGCCTACATGGTCAGGGATCGTCTGGCCGAACGCTGGATGGAAACCATGCGGGGCTATTATCGTGACGACGCCAAACGCATCTACTATTTTTCGCTGGAATTTCTGGTGGGGCGCATGCTGGTCAACAGCCTTTCCAACCTCGGCTTCCTTGAAGAATGCCAAAAGTTGATGGATGAGCTGGGCCTGGATCTTGATGCGCTGCACGAAGTCGAGCACGATGCAGCCTTGGGCAATGGTGGCCTGGGAAGGCTTGCCGCCTGTTTTCTCGATTCCATGGCAACACTGGGGCTGCATGGCTATGGCTACGGCATCAGGTACGAATACGGCATGTTCAATCAAAGAATCATGGATGGAGAACAGATCGAGCACCCGGACAACTGGCTGCGCTACGGCAATCCCTGGGAGTTTTCCAGGCCTGAAGTGCTCTACCCGGTAAAATTTTTCGGCAAGGTCATGAAATATGACGACGACTCGGGACACAATCGCCATCACTGGGTGCATACCGAGGAAGTCATGGCCATGGCCTTTGACACGCCCGTTCCCGGACATGGCAACGACGTGGTCAACAACCTGCGCTTATGGACGGCCAAGGCAACCCGCGATTTTGAGCTGCGCTACTTCAATGAGGGAAATTACATCAAGGCGGTAGAGGACAAGAACGAATCGGAAAACCTCTCCAAGGTACTCTACCCGGATGACACCACCCTGGTGGGGCGGGAATTGCGCCTCAAGCAACAGTACTTTTTCGTCAGCGCATCGCTGCAGGACATCCTGCACCGCTTTGGCAGATATCACACGGTCTTCGACACCCTTCCGGACAAGGTGGCCATCCAGCTCAACGACACCCATCCTTCCGTGGCCATCCCCGAGTTGATGCGCCTTTTAATGGATGTTCACCATGTGCCGTGGGACAAGGCATGGGACATCACCCAGCGCGTATTTTCGTACACCAACCACACCCTGATGCCCGAGGCCCTTGAAACCTGGCCAGTCAGCCTGTTTGAGCGGATCCTGCCGCGGCACATGCAGATCATTTACGAAATCAACGCCCGTTTCCTGAAGGACGTCATGCATCACAACCCCGGCGATGGCGACATTCTTCGACGCATGTCCATCATCGGGGAAGATGGGCAACGCCACTTGCGAATGGCCCACCTTGCCATTGTTGGCAGCCATAAGGTCAACGGTGTGTCTCATATCCACACCGAATTGATGAAGCATTCCATCTTCCATGATTTCGACCGGTATTTTCCGGGCAGGATCATCAACATCACCAACGGCGTGACACCGCGCCTATGGTTAAAGCAAGCCAACCCCCATTTGTCCGGCTTGATTTCTTCCTGCATCGGCAAAGACTGGATCAGCGATCTCAATCAATTACGCCAACTCGTCCCCCTGGCCGAAGACGCCGAATTTCGAAGCAAGTTCATGGCCGTCAAACTGGCCAACAAAACCCGACTGGCGGGGCTCATTCAGGACAGGCTGGGGCTTGCGGTGAATCCGGATTCGTTGTTTGACGTTCAGATCAAACGCATCCATGAATACAAGCGTCAATTGCTCAACGTTCTGCACATCGTGACGCGCTACAACAGAATTCGCCTTGGGGTGGGAGAACTCACGCCACGCACCATCATTTTTGGCGGCAAGGCCGCCCCAGGATACGTGACGGCCAAGCGCATTGTCCGACTCATCAATGACGTCGCCGACATCGTCAACAACGATCCTGCCGTCAACCATCTTCTCAAGGTGGTGTTCATTCCGAATTACGACGTTTCCACCGCACTCGACATCATTCCGGCCGCAGATCTTTCCGAGCAGATTTCCACTGCAGGCACCGAGGCTTCGGGCACCGGAAACATGAAGCTTGCCATGAATGGCGCATTGACGATCGGTACCCTGGATGGTGCCAACATCGAAATTCTGGAAGCAGTGGGCGAAGATAACATGTTCATTTTCGGCCTGGATGCTGGCCAGGTGGATCAATGTCGCCGCGATTACAATCCCCTGGAGTACTACCATGCCCACGCCGAGCTGAAGACGGCCCTGGACATGATCTCATCCGGATTTTTCTCGCCTGACGAGCATCATCGTTACGAGTCCCTGGTAGACAGCCTGCTGCACCTTGGCGACCCCTACTTCCTTCTGGCAGATTACGCATCCTACATCAGCGCCCAGGAAAGCGTAGACCGGCATTACCGTGATCGCGATTCCTGGGCGCGCAAGGCGATTCTCAACGTGGCCCACATGGGAGAGTTTTCGAGTGATCGAACGATCATGCAATATGCTGAAAAGATTTGGCAATTGAACGGGTAGCAATGTCGCAACCCAGCGCACTCCGGCGCATTGGCGTAGGATGGCGGATTTCCCGTACATGGTTACCCTTTTGAACGAACGCAGTCCTTTCGAGAAAGCCTTCGCGCTGCATGCAGCCGGCCGGCACGAAGATGCAGAATTGGCCTACCGCCACATTCTGGCCGTGGATCCATTACACCTTGATGCGCAGCATCATCTGGGTATTCTGCTCCATCAGATGGGGCAATCGCAGGCGGGGATAGCACTGATCCTGCGCTGCCTGGAAGCGGAACCTGGTCATGCCACGCGCTACAACGACCTGGGAAACGTTCTGACCCAAACGGGAGACCTGGCCCATGCCGCGGTGGCGTTCAGGATGTCCCTGGATTTCAACGGCGCCGATGCCAACGTCTGGAATAACCTGGGTTCGGTTCGGCATCGACAGAATAAGATCGCCGAAGCCGAGTCTGCCTATCGCCAGGCACTTCATCACGCTGCCGATTTTGTTCCCGCATTGAGCAACCTCGCGCGCCTGCTGTCTGAAACCGGACGCGACGAAGAATCGTCGCTATTGTCCTGCAAAGCCTTCATTCAACCGCCGCTTTCTGAAAAATCCCCGAAGATGCTGGGCATTGCCTACTATCGCCTGGGTCGCCTTGCCGAGGCTGCCGAATGTTATCGGGCCTGGCTGCAGGCCGAACCTGGTCATCCCATCGCGCAGCATCATCTTGCTGCCTGCACCCGGGAACAAGTCCCTGCCCGGGCTGCCGACGGTTTCGTAACGAAGCTCTTTGATGAAATGGCCGAATCCTTTGACGAGAAGCTCGTGGGTGGCCTGGCCTACCGGGGCCCGCAGATCATCGCAGGCCTGCTTGAAGCGCATCTCAGCCCGCACCAGGCACTGAACGTTCTGGACGGCGGCTGCGGCACCGGCCTGTGCGCTCCCCTGCTGGTGCCCTACGCGCGCCGCATCACCGGTGTGGATCTCTCCGCCGCCATGTTGGCGAAAGCGCGGGAACGACAACTGTATACCGAATTGGCGCAAGGGGAACTGACCGCCTATCTGGACGGCCAACCCAATACCTTCGATCTCGTCGTCATGGTCGACGTGCTGATTTATTTTGGCGATCTGGCCATGGTTTTCGAGGCCACAAAACAGGCGTTGCGGCCCAACGGCTGGTTTGCCTTCACCGTGGAATGTGCAATGCATCCTGGGGTGCAAGTGCCTTATCGCCTCGATCCCAGCGGCCGCTTCAGCCACAGCGCAGATTACGTCAGGCAGACCCTTGAGGCTGCAGGCTTGCCACCACTGAGCATTCAGGAAGTGACGTTGCGCAACGAATTCTGCAAACCGGTACGGGGAATTGCCGTCCTGGCCCGCTGCTGAGCAATGCCTCTCGCCCTCCTACGAGGGGGACGGCCGACGCGGATGCAGTGCCACGCCCAACAGTGCAATTGTACTGAATGCAGCCCCGGCATAAAACGTCTGCGATGCCCCGAACTTGTCCCACAGAAAACCCGCAACGAGGCTGGCCAGGAGCATGGCAAGCCCGCTGACGAGGTTGAAGAAGCCGTAGGCCGTACCGCGCAGGTCGGCAGGAGCCGTATCCGCTACCATGGTGGCGAGCAGGCCCTGGGTGATGCCCATATGAAGCCCCCACAACAAAATGCCCGCGAGCACCACCTGCCAGCGCTCGTTGTAGGCCAGGGTAAGGTCCGCAGCCAACAACACAAGCAAGCCCAGCATGAGCAATCGGGTATGGCTCATGCGATCGGAGAGGTGACCAAAGGGAAAGGCTGACAATGCATACACGACATTCATGGCCACCATCACAAGAGGGACCAGCGCGACGGGAACCCCCCCCTGCTGGGCGCGCAAAACCAGAAATGCCTCACTGAATCGCGCCAGGGTAAAGACGGCCCCAATGCCCACCACCCACCAATAGGAGGCATCCAGGCGCTTGAGATTTGCGCGTTGCAAGGGGTTGCTGCGTACTTCGGTGCGACGATGCCCCGGTTCACGCAGACCGAACAGGAGCAACGCCACGGCCAACAGACCCGGTATGACCGCAACCCAAAATACGGCACGAAAATCATCGGCCCACAGCAACATCAATCCGGTTGCCAGTAACGGCCCGAGAAAAGCGCCCACGGTATCCAGGGACTGACGCAAACCGAAAGCGGCACCGCGCAATTGCGGCGGTGCGATATCAGCCACCAGGGCATCCCGCGGCGCACCGCGCACACCCTTGCCAATGCGATCCAGCACGCGGGCCGTCAGCACCACGCTGATGGTGGGCGCCAGGGCAAACAGGGGTTTGGTCAATGCGCCCAGCGCATAGCCCAACAGGGCCAACTCTTTGCGTTTGCCAATGGCATCGCTCAGAACGCCGGAGAATATCTTGACGGTCAGTGCAGTGGATTCGGCCAAACCCTCAATCAGGCCGACCGCAAGGGCGCTTGCCCCCAGGCTGGACACCATGAATAACGGCAGCAGGCTATGGATCATCTCCGAGGAAATGTCCATCGTCATGCTGACGAAGCCCAGAACCCATATCCCTGCCGGAATCCGGCCCAGGGTGGAACCGCCTTTCCTTGTGACCATACGAAAAACCGCTTCCTGAAAGATCGTTAACCGGGTGATGCTACGCTAGCGCCGGGCTTGTTTGGCTTGTGACTCGCGACGCCTCATTTCCGTGGCCATTTTCTGCAACTGTTCCTCCACTTCGTGCCGGACGAAGGTGGCCCCAAAGAATCGTCCCAGCAACGAGTCCGGCACGATCTCTGCGTGGTAGAGCAACTGCACCGCCTGGTCCTGGAAAGCAAGATTGGCCTCGCTATCCATCCGCTTCAGGGTTCCCGAGAGATTTCTTGCCAAAATTCGCTTCATGGGTTCCAAATAGATTTCCCGATCCGATTCAAAGGGAAAGGAGAGAAACCCGTACCTGGCCACGCCCTTCTGCCGAATGATCCAAAGATTCCCGTTGCGCGAAAGCACTTCGCTCGATGCCAGATTTTCAAGGATCGAAGCCATGTGATCAAAGTCGGTCAGAACCTCCCAGGCGGTATTCAGGGACACCCCCACAACCAGTGTTGCATCAACGGTAATCGTCTCGCCCAGCTGCGTAGCTTTCACGCTCAAGACCGTTTCGGGAGTATGGACAGCGTGGCCAGGGAAGGCCACCAGCAAAGCCAGGACAAGAACAGTGAGGCGCGACAGCTTACCTGCCACGATTGGTGGAGGCCGGGATGATTTTTGTCAATGAAAGCGGCGTTTGGCTGGGGGCCCCTGAAAAATTGTCCAGGGGCCCCCAAAATACGCAGCCGATGCAGCCAAAGGCATAGGCATTTGTCGTTGCGATGTTGTTGGCAGGCGGCATCGACGTCAAGGGAAGTGCGGCGTTGCAGGCAATGGGTACGCCCGTGGCGATATCAGCGCCACAAACGTTGGGACTGGTGGCGCTCTGCGTTGCCGGATTCGCAAACTGCACACAACCCCGCACCTGGTTCAACGCACAGCCCGGCAAGTTCCTGTCCGCCATGAAAATGGCATGGGCAGGGGTTTCGCCCACGATGAGGTTGTCGTCGATGGAGTCGTAGCCCATGCCCATCGTGGCAAACGGAGTGGATATGGGGCCTTGCGTGGTCAGGTACCCCGCCGTGATCATGGTGGGGGCCAGCAGGGCCTTCGTATAGTTGTCCACCAGGGTGAGCATGGTGCGAATTCTGTCCCGATCCTTGATGGGGTCGAGGTCCGTGGCCTTGCCCGTGCTGGAGAGCGCCGCACAGATGGCGGTGGTCCAGGGCGTGACGTTGACGACGGTGGTGGCCGATGCGGCAATAACGTCCTTGCAGGACACCAAAGTGCTGCTACCCACGGCAACCAGCACCACCGGGGCCGTCAGGTTTGAGGCATCCAAAGTATAAGTGCCATCGGCTGCAGTGGTTACCGTCATGGACACTCCGGCTGCATCCCTCAAGGTTAATGTCGCACCCGCCATCGGCAAGCCGTGCGACACAGAGCCCGTGACCAACGCGCCCGCGGGCACGATCACTGCCATCGACGACCCGCCTCCACCACCGCAGGCCCCCAACGCCAGGGATGCCGCCAGCAGCACTGTGGAGTTAATGCATTTTGCGATACTGCGCATGGGCGACCAACCCCGAGTGATCGATGAATACGGAAAATCCAGATTGCCTCGCGTTACATTGTAGCCCCGTTTTCACCAACGCGTCATGCAGCGCCGGGTACCCAAAAGACCTGCTGACAGGCCTAGGCTGCACGACGCGATACCACGCGATTTCGCCCGCCGCGTTTGGCTTCGTACAACGCTTCATCTGCAGCCTGAAGCAGGGATTTGACCTCCAGGTGCTGCGGCCAGTCCGTGCTGACCAGGCCAATGCTCACCGTCACGTTCAAAAAAAGTGGCGTATCGTTGTGCATGATTTCCACCGGCGTGGCCGCAGTAACCGCTCTTAATTTCTCTGCCACCCGCTGGGCCTGGGCACTGGACGTTTGGGGCAGAACGACGCAAAACTCTTCCCCCCCAAAACGGGCAAGCATATCCGACGTACGGATCTGTTGCGTCCACCGGCGAGCCACTTCCCTGAGCACCGCATCTCCGGCACCATGCCCATAGGTGTCATTTACAGACTTGAATTTGTCCAGATCCAGCATCATGACGGACATCGGCTGAGTCAGCTTTCTGTCGGGGGCAATCGCCTGCCGCGTAAAACTGTCCAATGCCCTGCGATTCGCCACCCCGGTCAGCGGGTCCGTGTTCAAATCCGTGACCAGATCACGGTTCATCTGGGACAGTTCTTCGCGAAGCCGGTACTCATGGTCCAGCTTTTCCGACAGGGCGATGGCCTCCGTGATGTCGCTGTAAAAACAAACGTATCTGGAAACCTTTCCCCAGGCATCGGTAAACGGCACGATCGTGGCGTTTACCCAGTAATAGCCCCCTGCCTTCTTGCGGTTACGAAAGATTCCCTTCCAGATATTGCCAGAGCTCACCGTATTCCACAGGCTCCTGTAAAACTCCTTCGAATATAGTCCGGAATTGAACATCCCATGGTACTGACCAATAACCTCCTCCCTCGAGTAGCCGCTCACCTCGAGAAAGGTATCGCTCACCCGAATGATCTTTCCGTTTTGAGCCGATTCACTGACCATCAGATGCGCGCTGATCGCCTTGGCCTGATTGGCCATTTCGATGACCGAGGCCTCGTAACGCAAATACCAGCGATACAAAACCCCGAGCACCGCAAAAACAAGCAGGGAAGCGATCACGGCGACAGTAGCCAGAAACTGCCGGTCCTTTGCTCCCTGTGCGAACAGGCGTTGCCGGTCACCGGCTATCGCGAGAATCACTGGATGGGTGAGACTGGTCCGGTAAGCCACCATCAGATGATGGCCTTCACCAAAGTCAAGGAAACCACGCTGGCGGCTTTTGACGGTATTTACAATCGTGGCGACCACCTTGTCGAAATGGGGCACCATCGCGTCGTGGTATGAGATGAGGTTTTGTCCCTGATAATCAAACAAACCAATCTCCGTCGCGTCGTCGTTGTCTATTCGCGCCCAAAGGTTCTTGAAGAATCCAAGATTGATGACGGCAACCCAATGGTATGTTTTCTGACCCATTGGAACTGCCGCGGTCGCCACCCAGAACTTCACGTCTCCGGAGGGCGCCGGAGAACCCACATCGTAAAGGTCACGATTCTGAAAGACCTGTCCAAACCTAACCTCAGAGGCGTCAAGCTGCCCCGACCGATCTGGCAACATGCTGTCTGGCAACAGCTTGCCGTCGTTTCTCTCCAGCGAACTCGCCACCACGCGTCCTGAATCATCGACAAGCGAGATGCTTCGAATGACGTGGTCCTCTGAAATCAGCTTGTAGAGCATCCCGGTGGAAAGCCTGCCTTCACGGAGCGACGACGGGGTTGTTATCGCCGAAACCGACTTCAGACGCGCCACCAGGGCATCCAGGGTTCGCGACACGTGATCTTCGAGCATGAGCGTGTTGATCTCGATGCGGTTTTTCAGACTCTCCTCTTCGCTCCGCTCCTCAAAGTGGACACCAATGACGAATGCGGACCAAATCACCAGCAGGCCAACGAGCAGCAGTGCCGTAAAAAAAAGCCGAAATTTTTTCGGCTCAACGTGAAATTCATGACCGTCAGCCATGCTTCAATTCTTGACCATGATGGGCAAAAGATGCTGTTGACGGGCCGCATCGGAAAGTCGGCCGTCTTTCTTGATCTGGCTCACGAAGTGGTTGACCCTCGCCAGCCAGCTCTTTTCTCCCTTGGGCACCACATAGGCATAGTCGGTCAGTTGTATCGGTCGGGAGGGCTCGATCAACCGTGCCCAGTCGGTATTCATCAACATGCGCTGGCTGTAGGGATAGTCGGTGATGAAAGCGTCTGCGCTGCCCGACTCGACTTCACGCTCGCGTTCGCCCTGCCGGGCAACCACGTGCAGCGTGGCGCGCTTGAGGACTTTCCGCATCAAGGGTTCCATATAGGTTCCCTTTTGCACTGCAACCACCCGTCCCGGCTGGTCGATGTCATCCCATTGCCTGATTGAACTATTGGAACTGGTCGTAATTGCATAGACATCGCTATGCAAATACGGGGCAGAGAAATCGGCCCTGGCCGCGCGTTGCGCCGTGACGCCCACCCCCATCATGGCGATGTGGCACTTGTGCGCCTCAAGATCCCCCATCAGCCGACTGAAATCGGTCACCACATATTCCAGCCTGACCCCAAGATCCTTGGCAAATTCTCTCGATAAATCAATATCGATACCTTGGAATTCGCCAGTCATGGGGTTGCGGTAACTGATCCCAAAGTAATCAGGCCACATGCAGACCTTCAATACCCTGGATTTTTCGATTTCATCCAGCATCCCTGCATGGGAGGAAGTGAATCCAAGCAGGATGAACACCAACACGAGGACAGTGCGCATAGGATTGTTATTGTTCAGTCATGAGGCCCGTTGCGGCGCACATTCGTCAGCCATTCAAGGGAAAATGGCGGAGAGGGTGGGATTCGAACCCACGGTAGGCATACACCTACGCCTGATTTCGAGTCAGGTACATTCGACCACTCTGCCACCTCTCCGAGCCGGGCATTATACCGTGTTGGCGTTCAAACGGGCCTGCTTTTGCTCCAGATCGGCCCAGCGCGCCATGGCATCTGCCACCGCTTGCTCGATCTCGGCATGGCGTGACTGCAATTGCTTCAAGCGTTGCGGATCCCCCTTGTAGATCGTCGGGTCCGCAAGTTGCGTGGCAATGCCCGCCTGCTCTGCCTCAAGCGCCTCTATCTGGACTGGCAAGGATTCCAGTTCGCGGGTTTCCCTGAATGACATCTTTGCCGGGCGCTGCCGGGTACGTTCGTCACCCGGCGCGGCTTCGGCCCTGGGCCTCGCTTCCACGGGCGTCCTGGTGAGCTCGGTCCCGTCCTGAGCACTTCGGGACTCCAGGTAGCGCACCCAGTCGCTGTAGCCGCCTGCATTTTCCGTCACCCCGCCCTCCCCGTCCAGGACGATGACCTGAGTGACCACATTGTCGAGAAAGGCGCGGTCATGGCTGACCAGAAACAGGGTGCCGGTGTATTCCGCCAGCAACGACTCCAGCAAATCCAGCGTTTCGATGTCAAGGTCGTTGGTGGGTTCATCCAGCACCAGCACGTTGGCGGGCTGGGTAAACAGGCGGGCCAGCAACAGGCGATTGCGCTCGCCACCTGAGAGGGATTTGACCTTGGCGCGTACGCGCTCGGGCGGAAACAAAAAATCCCCCAGATAGCTCACGACATGCTTGCGCACCCCGTCGATCTCCACAAAATCGGCACCTGGGCTGATGGTGTTGGCCAGGGTGGCCTCCGGATCCAGCTGTGCGCGCAGCTGATCAAAATAGGCGAAGGTAAGGCGCGTGCCCAGCCGGACGGTGCCGCCATCGGGTGCGCGTTCGCCCAGCAGCACCCGTAGCAGCGTGGTTTTTCCTGCGCCGTTGGGGCCGATGAGGCCGATCTTGTCGCCGCGGATGATGCGAGTGGAATAGTCCCCTACCAACACCCGGTCATCATAGCGAATGGTCACATGGGAGAGTTCTGCCACCAGCTCGCCGGAGCGATCCCCCGTGGCCAGCGCCATACGCACGCTGCCCAGCTGCTCGCGGCGGGCCGCACGGGCCACGCGCAATGCCTCGAGACGCCGCACCCGGCCCTCGTTTCGGGTGCGGCGCGCTTCGATGCCCTTGCGAATCCAGACTTCTTCCTGCGCCAGCACCTTGTCGAATTTGGCCTGAACCGTGGCCTCAGCCGCAAGCTGCTCTGCCTTGCGCCGCTGGTACTCGGCAAACGAGTTGCCAAACTGGCTCAAGTGCCCCCGGTCCAGTTCCACGATCCGGGTGGCCACCCGGTCCAGAAACTGGCGATCGTGGGTGACAAAAACGAGGCTGCCGCGAAAACCGCGCAACAGCCCTTCCAGCCATTCAATGGATGCGATGTCGAGGTGATTGGTCGGTTCATCCAGCACCAGCAGATCAGGTTCGGCGACCAGGGCGCGGGCCAGGGCCACGCGCTTCTTCCAGCCCCCCGAAAGTTCTGAAATGCGGCGCTCCGGCGTCAGGCCCAGTTGCGACAGGACGATGTCCACCTTGTAGTGCTGCGCCCAATCCTCGCCGGAGCCCACACCCCGGGAAACCACTTCAAACACCGTATCGCCGTCGTTCAGCAGGGGCTCCTGGGGCACGTAGCCCACTTTCAGGCCTGGCGATTTCCAGAGGATGCCGTCATCGAGCCGGGCCTCATCCACCAGCACCTTGAGCAGGGTACTCTTGCCGCCGCCGTTGCGGCCAATCAGCCCCACGCGGTCCGCCTCATCGACGATGAATTCAACATCGTCAAGCAGCGGGTGGTGGCCAAAAGCCAGGAAAGCATGGGACAGTGTGAGCAGGGGCATGATGGGTGAATCGCTTAAAAGAATTCGTAGGCCACCCGCAAAATGACGGTTCGGTCGGGTGCCCCATGGTTGATGCCGTAGAGCAGAGCCGTACTGTACTCCAATTCGTCCCCGTGCCCCAAGTGGAGTTCTCCGGCAAATGCGGGACCCAGTTGATGCGCGTCGTCTGCCGGACGATAGTAGGCTTCGATGCCAGGGACGATGGCGCTCTCGATTTTATACCCGGCGCTGTAGGCCGTGCGGAAATTGTATTTGCCGCTGGCCTCTCCTCCAATGTCCTTTTGCCAGATCAGGTTGAGGCGCTGGATCAGATGCCCGGACTGTTTTTCAAGCAAGGGACCGAACTCCACGCCATCCGGCAGTCCAGCCTGCTGATTGTGGATGTAGGACGCCACGAACCCGGGGTCCACCCAGTACTCGCCAGGATCGGCCAACTGGAAAATATTTTCGAATTCCTGACCCGACAGATGCGTCCCCATGAGCGGATCGTGGCTGAACTCGCCCACATATACTTCGGCTTTCCACCAGGGAGTAAACGTGTGCGCAACGGCAAGTTCAAAGGCGCCAACCCGGTCGAGTGAAGCGCGACCGTCGCTGAAGGTATAGCCGCGCATTTCCACTTCGGACTGACCTTGAGTGACGTGAGGCGAATACACGATGAAGTCGTCGTCTGCGAACGCCGCGAGGGACAGTACTCCCAGCAGAACGGAGGCCGCAACCTTCCCCGGCACGCCCAGTGCCCTGATGCTTCCAAGGAATAATCGCATGTTACATGGACCTCCAGCGAGGCCGGTACATCAGGGCCAGAATCACCAGAAGCGTTGCCAGGTAAAACACGATCTGAATTCCGGATGGTCGCGCCGTATAACCCACCAGAATATGCAGCAATTGTCCAGACAGGCTGTTCTGGTCAAGCCAGCGAGAGGTATTCCAGATGCCATGGCCCAAGGCGGGCAGCCAGCCTGCCTGGTTGAGAAACCCCGCTGCCTGCGCAGACAGACCGGCCGCCAAGAACAGGATCAGCCAGCTCGTCACGCTGAAGAAATGACGCACGGGAATGCGCAGGAGGCCGCGATACAGCAGCACACCAGCCAGCACGCCGATGGCAATTCCCACCAGGGCGCCCACCCCCATGCTGGAAGACTCGCCACCTCCCGCAGCGATGGCCCACAAAAACAGGACCGCCTCGGATCCCTCGCGCATGACGGCCATGGCGGTTACCAGAAGCAGTGCAGTCAGGGGCTTGCTCCCGGCCCCCACTTCGGCACCGACCGCATTGAGCTCCGCCCGTAGTTCACGCGCATGGGAGGCCATCCATACGTTATGCCAGGTCAGCATTCCTACCGCCGTGAGCAGAATGCCTGCGTTGAGCAGCGCCTGCCCGTCTCCAGACAACAGGGAAGAAGCCGTGGACGCAAGGTAGGCCACCCCCGCAGCCCCAAGCAGGCCGATACCCACGCCGCCGCTGACCCAGCGGCCCCGATGGGCAATGCCGCGACTCGCTCCCAGCACGATGGCAATGATCAGTGCTGCCTCCAGCACTTCGCGAAACAGGATGATGGCCGTGGCAAGCATCTTAACGCTCTCCCGCCGCAGGCTTGACCACGACAACACCCTTCATGTCGCGATTGAAATCGTTAAAGAATTCGTAGCGCCCTGCCTCTGCCGGGCCCACGAAAAAGGACACTTCGCCGTGGGCGGGAACCACGACTTCGCGCGACAGGTCATAGCTTTCGAACTCTGCAGGGATTGCATCCTGATTGCGAATCAAGACCTGGGTACGCACGCCTTGGGCAATGACAAGTTCGTCCGGTTCAAACCGGGCGTTGTGAATGGTAATGACGGGAGCGCCATCGGCAAGCGCCATACCCGACAAGCAAACTCCGGCAAACATTGCCAGAACATTTCGCTTATGAAAAGCTAACACCATGATCTCTCTAGCCTTTATCTTTGGTTTAACATGCATGGGGCCATCATAAATGATAATCATTCTCATGTAAAGCCCCTAATTCGTGATTGCCGCGCTGGAATTGATGCTAGTATTCGCCCGGGTCCCCGTAGTTAAATGGATATAACAGCCCCCTCCTAAGGGGCAGATGCAGGTTCGATTCCCGCCGGGGACGCCAACTTCAACCGGGAAAGAAAACATGTGGCCTGTCGTAGAAGTCCTGCTGGGCATTTCAATGCTGCTGATTTCCATGCTGATCCACAGCGTCGGCATGTACCAGGTCATGCACCGGTTTGAAATCAACTGGCCCAACTATCTGAACGCCCGAAACGAGTTTCGCAGGCAGCTTTATTTCTTTTTCCTGGTGACGATCATTCTAATGGCGCACCTGACGGAGATCCTGATCATCGCCATCGTCATCAAAGCGGTTCATGCCATGCCAGATTTTCGTACGGCGTTCTACTTTGCCGGAGAAACCTACACCACCCTGGGCTATGGCGACGTGTTGCTACCTCCTGGCTGGCGCCAGCTGGCCTTGTTCATTGCCATGTCGGGGTTGTTTACTTTTGGCTGGACTACGGGGGTGCTGGTGCGCATCGTCGGCAAGACCTACGATGCACAATTTGCCCATCTCAGCCACCGCCGTCGCGACGGCGGAGAAGAGAAGTCAGGCCGGCCGCCGCACACCAAATAAGGCAATCACGGTGGCCAACATCACCGGCAGGCTGTTGTGGACCCAGGGATCCTTCAGCCATGCCAGCGCATTCCAGATGGGGTCGGAGAGCAACATGTCCCCGGCCACATAGCCCAGAAGCGCGCCTCCCATGATCACAATGACGGGATAGCGCATCATCAGGCGCATCAGCACGCTGCTGCCGACCACGATCAGGAGGATGCTGATGGCCAGGCCAATGGTCAACAAAAACCAGTTGCCGCGCGCCACTGCGGCCAGGCCCAGAACGTTGTCAAGACTCATGATCACGTCAGCCACGATGATGGCCCGCACGGCCTCCATCAGGCCCGGATCGCGAATTTCCTCGCCCGGCTCCTGCCGCTTGCCCGGCAGGACCAACCGATAGGCCACCCACAACAGCAGCAGACTCCCCAGGGTTTGCACATAAGACCGCGTCAGGAGTTGCACTGCGCCAAAGGTCAGCAGCACGCGCAGAATCACCGCACCCAGACTTCCCAGAAACACCGCCGTGCGACGCCGACGCCCCCTGAGATTGCGCGCGGCCAGTGCAATGACGGCCGCATTGTCCCCACTCATGACGATGTCTATGCCGATGATCTGGAACAACGCCACCCAGAATCCCGAGAAGGTGAAGGCGTCCAAGGAGGGCGTTAGCGCGTCAGCACGATCTTGCCCACATGGGCACTGGATTCCATGAGGGCGTGCGCCGCAGCGGCTTCAGCCATGGGAAACGTGGCATGAATCACCGGTTTGATGCGACCGGCATCGAGCAGCGGCCAGACCTTGGCCCGTAACTGCGCGGCAATGGCCGCCTTGAAGGCCACGGAACGCGGACGCAGCGTGGAGCCGGTGATGACGAGGCGGCGTTGCATGACTTCCGCCATGTTGACCTGGGATTTGGCGCCGCCCAGAAAGGCAATCAGAACCAGCCGTCCATCGTCGGCCAGCGCCTTCAATTCGCGCGGCGTGTAATCGCCTGCCACCATGTCGAGGATGACGTCCACACCCCGCCCGCCCGTGACTTCCTTGAGGACGGCCACAAAGTCCTCGGTTTTGTAATTGATGGCACGATCCGCGCCCAACGCCTCGCAGGCGGCGCACTTGTCCGGACTGCCGGCGGTGGCATAAACCGGGTGTCCAAACGCCTTGACGAGCTGAATGGCTGTAGTCCCGATGCCGCTGGAACCGCCCTGTACCAGAAACGATTCGCCGGGCTGCAGTGCGCCGCGGTCGAACACATTGCTCCACACGGTAAAAAACGTTTCCGGCAAAGCTGCCGCCTCGACGGCGCTGAAACCCTTGGGTATCGGCAGACACAGGGCTGCGGGGGCAGTGCAATAATCGGCATAGCCGCCTCCCGGCACCAGGGCGCAAACCTCGTCACCGATGGCGATACCGCCCGCTCCCTCCCCCAGGGCCACCACGCGTCCCGCCACCTCCAGGCCGGGAAGGTCCGAAGCGCCAGGGGGCGCCGGATAAAAACCCGCGCGCTGAAAACAGTCGGGACGGTTGATGCCGGCTGCGGCCACCTCGATCAGGACTTCGCCCGCCTGGGGCAGCGGGGTGGGACGCTGGGCCAGCTTTAGCACATCGGGAGGGCCTGCCTGGGAAATTTCGACGCATCGCATTTGAGCTGGTACGGACATGAGTGTATTCCTGAACGAGTGGGACGAATCACGGTTGATCCCGTGGAGAATACCATTGCCTGTGGGATAATTGCAGGATGCGCCACCACCCCTGCCAAGACCCCTGGAAATCCGCACTGCTGCGTCCGATGGTGGCAGCACCGCTATTCCCCTTGCTGACCCACCGCGGCTCCCTGACGAAACGCCTCAAGGCCCAATGCACCCAGTTCCGGGTCAAGGTCCTGCGCCAGGAACTGGGGCGCCCCCTGGAAGACGAGCGCGCGCTTCTGGGGCTGCGCCAGGGAGAACTGGCCTGGATCCGCGAAGTGCTGTTGTGCAATGGAGACGTGCCGCTGGTCTTTGCGCATTCCATCCTCCCCCGCGCCCATGTCCGCGGAGCGTGGAACCTCTTTGCCGGGTTGGGGGCGCGCCCCCTGGGTGAAGTCCTTTTCACCGACCCCCGCGTGGCCCGCCAGGCGTTGCACTTCAAAAACCTCTCAGCACGCCACCCGCTGTATCGGCGGTTGGGGTCTAACCCCCGCATAGCTGCCCAGGCCCGCCTCCTTCCCGCCCGACGCTCCCTGTTTTACCGGTATGGTCGTAGCCTGCTCGTCACCGAGGTTTTTTTGGGGCAAACCGCACCAATCTGAAGCATTTTTTTGCACAAAATCTGTGCATACACTCCGTTTTGCATTATGTTAGCGGTTTCTTTTGCATGGCCAGCCCAAGGAGCCCCTGAATCATGGAAACGTTGAAGTCTGGAAGCGATACGCTATTCATATTGCTGGGGGCCATTCTGGTCTTTGCCATGCATGCTGGTTTTGCCTTCCTCGAACTGGGTACCGTCCGGCATAAAAACCAGGTCAACGCGCTGGTCAAGATCCTCATGGATTTTGCGGTATCCACCATCGCCTACTTCTTCATTGGCTACACGGTGGCCTATGGCACGCAGTTTTTTACCGGTGCAGAAACCCTGGCGGCCAAAAGCGGTTTTGAGCTGGTGAAATTCTTTTTTCTGCTGACCTTTGCCGCCGCGGTTCCCGCCATCATCTCGGGCGGCATTGCAGAACGAGCCCGGTTTGAGCCCCAGCTGATCGCCACGTTCATTCTGGTGGCTCTGGTGTACCCCCTGTTTGAAGGAATCGCCTGGAACGAGCGTTTTGGCATACAGGCCTGGCTGACGGCCCAAACCGGCGCCGCCTTTCATGATTTTGCCGGCTCCGTGGTGGTGCATGCGGTAGGGGGATGGGTTGCCCTGCCTGCCGTGCTGCTGCTGGGTGCCCGCCACGGACGTTATGGCAAGGACGGATCGATCTCCGCCCACCCACCCTCGAACATTCCGTTTCTGGCGCTGGGTGCCTGGATCCTGGCCGTGGGCTGGTTTGGATTTAACGTGATGAGCGCGCAGACCATCGACAAGATCAACGGACTCGTAGCCATCAATTCCCTCATGGCCATGGTGGGCGGCACCATCGCAGCCTGGGCCGTGGGCAAGAACGACCCGGGGTTCGTCTATAACGGCCCCCTGGCGGGTCTGGTGGCCGTTTGTGCGGGGTCGGACATCATGCACCCGCTAGGCTCCCTCGTGGTGGGTGGCGTCGCGGGCGTACTGTTCGTGAAAATGTTTACCCTGGTGCAAAATCGATGGAAAATCGACGATGTCCTGGGCGTTTGGCCCCTGCATGGCTTGTGTGGCGCCTGGGGCGGCATCGCTGCCGGAATCTTTGGTTCCAGGGCGTTGGGGGGCCTGGGTGGCGTCACCCTGGAAAGCCAGGTTGCAGGCACATTGCTGGGCATCGTCATCGCGTTGACAGGAGGGTTCATCATCTACGGCATGCTCAAGACGCTGATGGGGATTCGTCTGGATCAGGAATCCGAGTACATCGGCGCGGATCTGGCCATCCACAAGATCAGCGCAACGCCCGATCGCGACTGATGGTGGTTGTCCGGGCCCGCCCCTGGCTGGTTGCCCTGGTGGCCAGCGCATTGCACCAGGCCCTGGCTGACGAAGAAGTTTCTACCACATTGCGCCCCCTGGTGGTGACGGGTACCCGGGTGGCGCGCGACCCCATGGACGTGGCCGCTTCGGTGACTGTCCTTGATCGTAGCGAGATCGTGGATGCGCAACCCCGGGTGGACCTGACGGAATCGCTGGGCAGCGTGGCGGGAATTCAGGGACTCAACCGTCACAACTACGCGCAGGACCTGCAAATCTCATCGCGCGGCTTTGGTGCCCGTGCGCCGTTTGGCACCCGCAGCATCAAACTCTATACCGACGGCATTCCTGCCAGCATGGCAGACGGTCAGGGGGAAACCTCTACCTTCAACCTGGACCAGGCCGAACGCATTGAAATCCTGCAGGGTCCCCTGGCGTCCATTTATGGCAATCAGGCCGGTGGCATCATCCAGCTCTTTACGCGGGAGGGGCATGGCCCTCCCACTACGGAGGCCTCCATGGTGTTTGGCAGCTTTGGCCTGTGGAAACGGGATCTTGCTGCGCTGGGCTCGGAGGGGGGAGTAAGCTACCTTCTGGACAGCTCCCATTT
>DAIBBI010000022.1:0-42853 GCA_027442615.1 Ferrovaceae bacterium
ATGGCCAAGCCCCAGGCAAAGGACATGATGATGAATAGCGGCGGCAAGAGCGCGGAGGCATAAGCCTGACGCGCCACCAAAAAGGCAAAAATAAGGCCAGTACCCGTAGTAAGGACGATGCGCCAGGTAAACACCAGAAAGCCCGCCGGTTTGGACCAGGCCCCCATGGCGCGATCCATCAGGGTCCACAGATAAAACGCCACCGTGGCGAACAGGCCCGAGTAGAGCAATACGTTCCAGGCGAACACCGAGGTGGGATTGTAGTGGGTGGCGGCCACGATGACCCGGTCCGGGCGCCCCAGGTCCAGCATCAGCACCATCAGCCCGCCCGCAAGCAAGGCCAGCGACAAAAGCCCGGCCAGGGGTGCGCGTGCCTTGTACACATGGCGTCCAAACACCGAACCCACCGAGGCCACGTTGAGTACCCCCGATGCCGAGACGATCATGAAGATGGCGAAGACATGGGGCAACCCCCACACCACCTGGTTGTTCATGCCGCTGATGATGTGGCCGTGCGATTCCAGCAGGTGGGCAGCCGCGAGCCCGCCCAGAACCACCAGCAACCCCAGGGCGAGCAGCAGGTAAAAGTAGCGGATTTCAATCTGCGCAAAGGTTTTATGGTGCATGGCGGTTAGATCCCCACAAACGAAACGCCCGGATCCAGATTGAGGTCGGCACGCAGCTTCACCGAAACCACGCTGTGGATGCGTTTCGAAATGGCGCTTTTCGGATCGTTGAGGTTACCGAACAGGATGGCCTGGTGACCCTCCCTGGCGCAGGCTTCCACGCAGGCCGGGGCCACCCCCCGATCCACTCGGTGCACGCACATCGTGCAACTCTCCACAGTGCCCTGCCCGCGCGGCGTGGCGCCGGAATGGTCCGTGACCGGCTCATGCACGAAGGAACGCGCCTTATAAGGACAGGCCATCATGCAGTAACGACAGCCAATGCAACGATGCTTGTCCACCAGCACGATGCCGTCCGCCCGCTTGAAGGAGGCACCGGTGGGACACACCTCGACGCAGGGCGGCTCGGCGCAATGCTGGCACATCATGGGCATGGAAATCTTGCGTCCCGTGTCCTCCTGTTGCAATTCGAGCTTCCTGATCCATTGCGAATCGGTGGGCAACGTTCGGGCCGGCAGGCCGTTTTCCTTGTTGCACGCGCTGACACAGGCGTCGCAACCGCTCTCGCACTGAGTGGTGTCAATCAACATGCCCCAGCGCACGGCGGAGTTGGCGGCCTCACCCGGCGGGCGGGCGCGCGCAAAGTCGTAGAGCATGAGTCCTGGGGCAATGCTCACCGCTGCAGTCAGGGCGGCACCGCGGGAGAGAAACTGGCGTCGTTGATGATCGTGGCCACAGCTCATTTCACGGGCTCCCCTGCAATCGCGCGGCGCGGTTCGCTGGAATGGCATTCAAAGCAATCGATTTTGACGGCCGCATAGACGTGGCAACCCTGACAAAAATTCTGGTTGGTTCCCAACACGCTATGGTTTTTTTTGCTGGCGTGACAGTCCACGCAACCGGCAAGACTGTATTTGCCGCCGCGAATACCCTGATGGACGGTTTCATCGCGCTGATGACGCATCAGCTTCATGTGGTTGAGCCGCATGAACTTGGGGTCGTCCACGCACTGCCCCCCCTGCCCGACGTCAAGCACGGGTTCGCTGACGGCTGCCGCAAGGGGGCCCGCCAACGCCAGCAGCACCGCCATCCGCCCAATCAGGGTCCAGCCGAATACCATGCGCCCTCTCCTACTCGCCCAACCCCATTTGAATGTACCCGGTGGGACATACGTCGTGGCAGATGTGGCAACCAATGCACTTGGTGTAATCGGTATCCACATATCGCCCCACCGTGGACTTGGACTTGGGCACCCGGAACACGGCAGTCTGGGGGCAATAGACCACACAGTTGTCACACTGGAAGCACATGCCGCAACTCATGCAGCGCTTGGCCTCCGCCACCGCGTCCGCTTCCGACAGGGCGTGAAGGCGCTCGTCGAAATTACCCAGTGCACTTTCCCTGGTGAGGGTGGTGACCGCGCGCTTTTTGCGCGGCACGTAGCCAAAGTGCCCGAGGAAAAGCTCCTCATGGGTGATGACATAGCGACCCGAGCGGTTGTCAAAATTGTGGACCACTGCAGCGCTGTCAGTACCCCAAGCGGGTTCGGTGATGGGCTCGATGGACAGGCCCGATTCCACCATCTTGCGCATCAGGTCAAAGGTGTGGACATCGATTTTTGGGCGCTTCTCGGGTTCTTCCCCGGCCAGGAAACGGTCGATGCCCTCCGCGGCAATGGCCCCGTGTCCGATGGCCGTGGTCAGCAAATGCGGACGGATGACGTCGCCCCCGGCATAGACCCCGGGCTTACCCTGCACCTGGTAATTCCTGTCCGCGGTCACGGCCCCGCGACCATTGTCGAACTCTTCCAGTCCGGAAAAATCAACGGCCTGGCCAATGGCCGAAACGATCAGGTCTGCCGCGATGTCCTCCTCGCTGCCCGGCACCTGGTTGATTTCCAGTTTTCCGCCCACGAATCTGGCCTCGCAGCGCATCACGCGCAGGGCCTTGGCTCGGCCGTCGTCACCGCGGACGACGCCTATGGGAACGAGTCCGCCGCGGATGTCAATGCCCTCAGCAAGCGCCTGCTCTACTTCATGCCTGTTGGCCTGCATCCTGTCGATGGCAAACACCGAGGTCAGCGTGACGTCGGCGCCCTCCTTGGCGGAAATTTCAGCCACATCGTGGGCCATGCGTCCAGCGATGGCGCGTTCGGTATCCACCGGCTTGCCATGCTCGATATGGCCCAAGCGTCTTGCCACGGTCGCCACGTCAATGGAGGTGTCCCCGCCACCCACCACGACCACACGCTTGCCCACGTACTTCAGCCTGCCGTCATTGAAGGCCCTGAGGAAGGCCGTGGCCGTGACCACATTGGGAGCTTCGCTGTCCGGCGTGGGCAAGGCCCGACCGGACTGAGCTCCCATTCCCAGGAATACGGCATCGAACTCGGCGCGGATCTGCTCCAGGGTGACGTCCTCGCCGATGTGGCAGTTAAGACGCGACTGTACCCCAAGGTCCAGAATGCGCTGGATTTCGGCATCCAGCACATGGCGTGGCGTGCGAAAACCCGGAATGCCGTAGCGCATCATGCCACCCAACTGCTCATGCTCGTCAAAAATGGTGACGGCATGCCCCTTGAGGGCCAACTGATAGGCGCAGGACAAGCCTGCCGGCCCACCGCCGATCACGGCGATGCGCTTGCCCGTCGTGACATCTGGCGCCTTGAATTTGAGATTGTTGGAAACGGCATATTCCCCAAGAAAATGCTCCACCGAATTGATCCCCACATGGTCCTCGACCTCGTTGCGGTTACAACCGGATTCGCAGGGTGCGGGACAGACCCGGCCCATGACCGAAGGAAAGGGGTTGGCCTCGGTCAACACACGCCAGGCAAATTCCTGCCAGGGCATGCCCGCCGGCGGTTTCTCCATGCCACGCGCAATCTGCAGCCAGCGCCGGATGTCTTCACCCGAGGGGCAACTGCCCTGGCAGGGCGGGGTGGACTGGATATAGGTGGGGCATTTGTGGGAGTAGCTGGCCTGAATGATCTTGTCACGCAGGGAGTGCGTCGCTGTATCCCCGTCCTTGTAGCGACGGAAAGTCAGTTTGTTGTCGCCCTGCTCGATCGTGTCTGACATGACATGCCTCCGGTCTATGATTTCGTGCTAATGGGTTTCGCCCAGGATGATGGCGTTGCTGACCAACTGGTGGACTCCGCCCACCAGGCGCCGGTCGAATTTGTAGTAAGGCAGCACCTTGCTGAACTGTGCCTTGCAGATGGCGCAAATGGTGGCCATGAAATTGACACCATGGACGTCCACCACTTCCTGCAGGGCTTCCATGCGTGGCAAGGCCCCCTTGACCCTGAGGTCGATCAGGTCGTCTGTCAGCAGACCGCCACCACCGCCACAGCAGAAGGTTTTATCGCGGGTGGTGTGGTCCGCCATTTCCACAAAATTATTGGCGACGGCGCGGATGATGTTGCGCGGAATCTCGAACTGTCCCCCAGCAAAATCCCCCATGCGCGACCCCCGCGCCACATTGCACGAATCGTGAAAGGTCACCACATACGGGTCGTTGGCTTCCTTGTTGAAACGCAGGGCGTTGCGCTCGATCAGGTCCCAGGTCAGTTCGCAGATGTGGGTGGGTTGCCGGTAACGCAAATCCAACTGCTTTTGCAGCTGCAGGGCAAAGCGGTCATTGGCATCGGCACCGTCGCCGATGCCCGTCAGGGTGTTCCAGAAGCTGTACGCCACGCGCCAGGCATGGCCGCATTCGCCCACCACGATGCGCTTCACCCCCAACTCCAGGGCCGCCTCGCGAATGCGCATGGCGATCTTGCGCAACTGCTCGTAGTTGCCGATGAACATGCCAAAGTTGCCGGCCTCGGAGGCCATGGACGAGAGGGTCCAACCGATGCCGGCGGCGTGAAACACCTTGGCATACCCGATCAGGCTGTCGATGTGGGGTTCGGCAAAGAAATCGGCGGAGGGCGTGATGAGAAGCACTTCGGCGCCTTTCACATTGATCGGAAAACGCACGTCCACACCGGTGTCTTCCTTGACATCTTCTTCCAGCCCCTGCAGCGTGTCGATCAAGGCTGGAGCCGGAAGCCCCAGGTTGTTGCCGATGCTGTGCACCTTGCCAATGATCTCGTTGGAATATTTCTGGCCGTATCCCACTGAATCGAGGATCTCGCGCGCCGCCATGGTCACCTCTGCCGTATCGATGCCATAGGGGCAGAACACGGAACAGCGGCGACATTCCGAACACTGGTTGAAATAGGTGTACCACTCGTCAAGGACCTCGCGCGTCAGGTCGCGCGCACCCACAAGCCATGGCAGGTATTTTCCGGCAAGGGTGAAATAGCGTCGATACACGCTACGCAGCAGATCCTGACGGGCCACCGGCATGTTCTTGGGATCCTGGGTGCCGATGAAGTAATGGCACTTGTCGCTGCAGGCGCCGCAGTGCACGCAGGCATCCATGTACACCTTGAGCGAGCGGTACTTGCCCAGCAGCTCAGCCATCCTGGAAAGCGCCTTCTCCTGCCAGTCGTCCACCAGTTGCCCGGGAAATCCCAGCGCCACCTGGATCTTTTCATTGGCAACGAAGGAGCGCACATCCTTCATGGCCCCGGGTTTCAATTCCGGCACGATGGGAATGACGCGGTACGGTGGGGCAACGACGGTTTCAGCCATGGGGGCGCTCCGTGTCCATGGAAGAAGCCCAACCCGACAGATGGCGCGCCTCCCTGGAATTGTCCACCTGGTTGCGCGTCGGAGAGAAAAAAACGCCAGGCGCGTGCAGCAGCTTGCTGAACGGAAAAATCATCAGCAACACGACGATCAGGGCCAGATGCCCGTACAACAGCAGGCTTTGGGGCAGGGGCTGCAAATCGAAGCCCAGCCACCCCAGAAAGAAGCGTTTGACCGCGACGACGTCAGGATGCGCCACGTATTGCATGGCGATCCCCGTCAGGCCGATTCCCAGCAGCAACACCAGCATCAGGTGGTCGGAAGGCGTGGAGATGTAGCGGATGCGCTGCACCACGATGCGTCGCAACCACAGCCCCGCCAGGCCTAGCACCATGGCTATCCCGCCATAGATGCCGAAGGGTTGCACTGCAGCCACCCAAAACCAGACCGGTTCGATGAAATAGCGCAGGTGACGCAACACCACCAGGGCCAGGCCAAAATGAAACAGGATACCCAGCGCCCAGATCCATAGATTGGCCTTGAACAGGCTTTCAAATAACAGGACCTCGCGCATCATGCGGAATACCACGCCGCGCGAAGTGGTGGGCGCGGGCGTGGTGGGAATCTTGAGGGGCGCAGGCGTCCGCGCGTAATCGGCAATGCGCATGAGCAAGCCCCCTGCAAACACCAGTGTCGCAAGATAAAAAAGCAACGCAAAGACCATGCTGGCCGTCGTCATGTCGGTTTACCCGGGGAATGGGACGGCAAAGACGCCGTCGCCACCAGAGGTCCGGGCGCTTACACGCAGCCCGTGGGTTTGGGCAAACCAGCGATCTTGCAAGCCTGCTTGGCCGGGCCGTAGGGGAACAGTTCGTACAGATACTGGCTGTTGCCCTTTTCAGGCCCAAGCTTCTTGCCGATGGCCTTGGTAAGAACGCGTACGGCTGGAGCAATCTGGTACTCGTCGTAATACCCACGCAGAAAATCCACCACTTCCCAGTGCTGATCCGTCATGTCAACACTCTCTGCCTTGGCGATGTAATCCGCAACATCGCGGTTCCACTCTCCCAGGTTGACAAGGTAGCCTTCTTCATCCGTTTCGTACGACTTGCCATTGACTTCGATGTTGGGCATTGCTCACTCCTCCGTGTTTATAGGGTAGTCCCGGCTGTTTACAGCCAGGACTGGCAGGTCTTGTTCTGTGTAACGAGATCGACGAAACCGCCGTAGTCCACTACGGCAATGCCTTCAATCAGATGGGCGGCCACGCCGCGCGCCTCGAGATCAGGTTGCAGGGCATACACCTTGAACCGCTTCAGGGCATCGCGCATAAGCGGCTCGAACAGGGTGCCCGCGCTGGCTGCATAGACCGCATCCTCGATCAGCAGCAGATCGCCGCCCTGCGCCACGCGCAGGCAGGAATCCAGCGCAGCGTGACCCAGCGGCGATTTATTGACGATATGCAGCATGCACGCTCTCCTTTCTCAAAAACTCAGGACCACGTCCTGCTGGTCCATCAACACACCCAGTGCCACCCGATCCAGCACCATGACGTCCACCAGCAGGTCATCTTCGGTCAGGCCCCGTGCTTCAAGCGATTCCTTTTCCACATAGAGCTTCTCGATGTCGTAGCCGTCCAGCGCCCGGTAGGTGGGTGAAAAATTCTTGGTTTCAATGCCCTTGGTCTGTTGACCCTTGCGCAACTGAAACACCCCATCGTCCAGAAACACCAGCGAGACATCCTGGTCGAATGCCGCTGTGATCAGCACCACTTCCAGGGATTCCAGCGCATAAATGGTGCCGTGCGGGGGCTTGCGGTTGACAAACATGAATTTCTTGATGCTGCTCTCTTCGCTCATGCGTGCCTCTCAGTCCCCAAACGTCACCAGTCGATCGGCACGGATGCCGGCTTCAACCAGTTGCCCCAGCCCGGAGATGCGAAAACCCGGAGCCAGGTTCTCTTCCTTGATGCCACGCCGCAGGGCGGCCGCCACGCAGACCACGAGGTCCACCTCATGCTCCTCGGCAAGCTTGCTCCAGCGGGCCACGATGTTGCGATCATCCTGCGGGGGTTCGGTCAGGCGCGAGGCGTTGTTGACCCCGTCGTGATAAAAAAACACCCGAAAGATCTCGTGGCCCTTCTCCAGCACGCCCTTACAAAACAAATAGGCGGAATCGCTGGCCTGGTGCTGGTAAGGACCTTCGTTGACGACAATGCCAAACTTCATGGTCACCCCGATCAGAAACGGATATGCGCCGAGGCGTTGAGATTGGCGCGCGAACCCCGCCAGTCATCCACGAGATACTTGGTGAACGGCAACTCGGTCAGTTCGAAGAAGCGCGGCCAGCCAATGCGTTCGATCCAGTCCGACATGCGCTCCCAGGCCCTGCCATCCGCCTTGTAGGCGTGCAGAATCTTCTTCACCACGTCGCCCACTTCGGTCCAGCGCGGGGGGTTGTTGGGCAAGCCCGAGGCCACCATTTTCATGAAGGTGGGCTTGGCGCGCGCATTCGAATTCTTGCCGCCCACCCAGATGGCAATCTTGGAATGTTCCGGATCGTTGATCTGCATGGGTGGGCAAGGCGGATAACAGGCGCCGCAGCAGACGCATTTTTCCTCGTCCACTTCCAGGGACGGCTTGCCATTGACCATGGCCGGGCGAATGGCCGCCACCGGGCAACGGGCCACCACGGCCGGTCGCTCGCATACGTTGGCCACCAGATCGTGATTGATCTTGGGGGGCTTGGTGTGCTGGACGATGATGGCAATGTCAGCCTGGCCGCCACAGTTGATTTCGCAGCACGAGGTGGACAGGTGCACCCGGTTGGGCATCTCTTCGCGGCGAAACTCCACGATCAGGTCGTCCATCAGTGACTTCACCACGCCCGAAGCATCTGTTCCTGGTATGT
The DNA here is from genome assembly GCA_027442615.1 of Ferrovaceae bacterium. Classification (GTDB taxonomy): domain Bacteria; phylum Pseudomonadota; class Gammaproteobacteria; order Burkholderiales; family Ferrovaceae; genus JAJZRV01. Next base: position 8,177 of record DAIBBI010000022.1, read on the forward strand.
CGCAATGCAGCCAGCCCTGAGTATGGGCAATCATGGAAATGGAATTGCCCGTGCCCCCTACGGGAAAGCCGTTGGCTTCGAGCTCATTGATGAGCGGCGCCACCCTGGATTGGTCCGCCACCATGAATTCGATGTTGGAACGAATGGTGAAGCGCACATGGCCATCAGCAAAGCGGTCCGCAATGTCACACAGTTTGCGGATGGTATGGACATCCATTTGCCGCTGGGTTCCGGCACGCACCGACCAGACTTGGTCGCCCGTGTGCGACACATGGTGCAACACGCCCGGCCGCGGCCGATCGTGGTATTTCCAGTTACCGTAATTTTTGAGCAGGGTGGGATGCAGGTACTGCTTGTTGTCCGGCACTCCGCTTTCTACGGGACGGCGCATTTGTGGTGCTTGGGTCTGGGCTTGGCTCACGATCACTCTCCTCCGGCGGCCTGCTTCTTGGCGTTGATCTTGGCCACTTCCTCATCCCATCCATCGGTACGGATGTAGGGGTTCATGCGCGGGGAGCTGACCATGTTGGGATCCACATCGATTTCCATGGCATCCAGGAAATTGACGAGGCCGATGCGTTCAATCATCTCGCCCGTACGCTCATGCTCCAGCGCATTCTCTGCGAAAAAGTCGATGATCTTCTGGGCCAGTTCCACCAGCTTTTCGTAGTCCTCATCGGACTCGAGCTTCATGAAGGGCACCACCACGGTCCCCATGAGGTCGCCGATCTTGAGGGTGCGCTTGCCTCCCACCAGCACCGTTGCGCCCTTGTCCTTGCCGGGCGACAAGGCGCCAGTCATGGCATTGATGCACTGCATGCAACGCACGCAGCTTTTGTTGTCGATTTCCAGGGACTGGGTATCGTTGAGTTCGAGGCTGGAATAGTGCCCCTCATTGCGCGCCTTGCCCGCATCCTTGACGCGAATGGCATTGGTGGGGCAACGCGCCACCACCGAGTTGATCAGGCGATTGAGGCCCTGCTTCTGGAACCAGGCACGCCCCATGGCATTGTCCGTACGGATGTTGTCGCGCCAGGTGCCAATGACCGACATGTCCGCGCGCTGGATGGAGTTCATGCAGTCGTTGGGACAACCTGAAAACTTGAATTTGAACTTGTAGGGCAAAGAGGGACGGTGAATGTCGTCCAGAAAGGTGTTGACCACGGTACGGTGCGCCCGCGCTTCGTCATAGCAGGACTGTTCGCAGCGCGCGCTGCCCACGCAGGACATGGAAGTGCGCACTGCAGGCCCTGCCCCACCCAGGTCAAAGCCCAGTTCGTTGATTTCGTCGAAGGCTTTCTGCACGTTCTCGGTGGTCGCCCCCTGGAACATGATGTCACCCGACTGGCCGTGAAAGGCGATCAGCCCAGACCCATGGCGCTCCCAGATGTCGCACATCTTGCGCAGCACATCGGTGTCGTAATGCATTCCTGGTGGCGGCATGACGCGCAGGGTGTGAAACTCGGCAGCATCCTTGTAGACGGGCTGTCCCTTCTCGTCCTTAAGTTCGGTAAAGCGCGGGATGACACCACCGCCATAGCCGAACACGCCCACCGTACCACCCTTCCAGTAACCCTTTTTGGTCTGGTAGGACGTTTCGAGCTGCCCTAAAAGATCAACCACTTGATCCTTGTCCTGGGCCAGGCGCTTTAAGCCCGTGACGAAACTGGGCCAGGGACCTGACTCCAACTCGTCCAGATTCGGCGTGTCGTACAATTTCTTGGCCATTTCTCCTCCTTGCTTGTTGGGTCGCCCGTGAGTACTGCCAGCGATTCGAAAATTTGTTATTTGTATGCCATCATCACTGAACTCCACTTGACATTAAATAACCCGAATGGGGGGGGATGCCCTTTCCTGAAGGGTTACTTCAGCGCCCCCCTGTACAGGCTATAGACGCACCGCTCAGGAATCATGACCATGGCTGAAATCATCGAACTGGCACGCTTTACCGTCCCGCTGGGACAACAGGAGATCGAAGTGCAACAGATTGAACACACCGAAGGCGGCATGCCCCTGATGCGCCTGCGCATCCGTGAAGGCAAGCGCTTCACCATCTTCGACATCGACCCCAACACGGCACGCGACCTGGGTGCTGTGCTGCAACATTGGTCCGCCTCGCAAAGCCGCTGAACCATGTCAGTCTCCCTGCCCCCCATGACCGATATCGCCTTTGCACTACGAGGTGATTTCGTCCCTGCGGGGTACGCTCGCGCGCTTTGGCAAGCCATCCTGACGACGCTGCCCTGGCTTGCCGGGGAACCCCTGGCGGGCGTGCTGCCTCTGCGTGGTACGCAACAGGACGGCGGAATCTGGTTGCCGCGCCGCACCAAACTGGTGTTGCGCCTGCCTGCGACGCGCATTGAACAGGCACGCGCAATGAGCGGGCGGCAACTGGTCCTGGGTGACGCGCGGCTTGCGGTAGAGGAAGGTGAAATCAGGCCCCACCTGGGTCACCCCACCCTGCACGCCCACCTGGTGGCCAGCCCGCTGGACGAAGCGGGCTTCATGGCTTTCGTCGAAGATGAGCTCTCACGGATGGGGGTCACGGGCCAGCGCATCTGCGGCAAACACCGCACGCTCCAGGACGGCGAGACGGCAGTCCGTGGGTTTAGCCTGGTGGTGCACCATTTGAAACCGGACCAGTCCCTGCTGCTGCAGGGACTGGGAATGGGTGAAGCCCGCCCCCTGGGGTGCGGTATTTTCATGCCTTTCAAGGCCATCCCCAACCTGGAGTGAGGGACGCCTGGAACAACACAGGAGGAGCTGATTCATGGGATATGTCGTAGGTGATGCCACACTTGAAACGGATGCCGAAGGTTATCTTCTGGAACCCAACTTCGGCGATGAGATCGTGGGAATCATCGCCGAATCTGAAAATATTTCACTGACTCCCACGCACTGGCTGATCGTCCAGTACATGCGCGACGAATATCGGGAGCATGGGCATACACCCAATTTCAGGAACATGCTCAAAGACATCCAGGAATTCATGCCTGAGGCGGACAGCAAGTTTCTCTACGACCTGTTTCCCACAGGCCCTGCCAAGCAGGCCGCCAAGATTGCCGGTTTGCCCCAACCCTACGGCAAGGGAGGCTATTGACATGAGCGACCAGACCATGGCTCCTGACGTATTTCTGGATCTCAAGGGACTGACCTGCCCTGGGCCGCTATTGGGGGCCAAGCGCATGGTGGACTCGCTGGAGTCCGGACAGGTGCTGCTGCTGGTCTCCGATTGCCCCGGTACGCACGACGACATACTGGCCTGGACCCGGCAAACCGGAAACCAGTTACTCAGGACGGAGAAGGTGAAGGAGGGTGGCATCGGCTACTACCTCCAGAAGGGTCGCGCGCCGTTACATCAGGCCCATGCCGTCCTGGACATTCGCGGCGTGTCCTGCCCCGGCCCCATCGTGGAGGCCAAGAAATTGCTCAATGGCATGCAGCCAGGGGAGATCCTGAAACTGATCAGCAACTGCCCGGGTATCCGTTCCGACATCACGGGCTGGGCCAGCGCCACGCACATGACCATCCTGGATACGGTGGAGACGGTGGCGGGCGAATACGAATTCTACATTCGCAAAGACTGAACCAACCCACCCCATGCGCGTCAAGAGCCAATGGTTTAAAGCCGGCAAGGAAAAATCTCCCGAAGAGATTGCCGGGGCCATGGCGTTCATTGCCTGGCGTGTCGCCCAGAACGCGCTCAAAAACACCCGCCGCGCCCATTTCGACGTGGCCGTGGGCCCCCAGTACTTCGATTTCCTTTGTGAATTCCTGATCTTTCTGATCCAGGTAGCCGATCGTATTGCCTTCCGGCAATGCAACTGGAACATCCGGACCGCCTTTACCTCGGCGCTTTCCCATCGCATTGCCGACACACTGTCTGAGAACCAGAGCGAACTCCTGGGTGGTGATCCCTCCGACATCAAGATGCGCTTCATCGCGCGCCTCAATCAATGCGCCGAAGATTACGCCGGTTTCGAATATGACGCAGACAGCCTGAACTTTGCCTTCGTGCGCTATCTGGGGCACGCCATGCAACAGGTCATGCGGGGAGACGACCAACAATGGATCATTGACCAGATGATGAGCATCGAAGCGCCGGAGGCCATCGCCACCCTGGAGAAAGCCATGCCGGGATTGCTGGACGATGCCCCGCGCCCGGCGCGCCGCGGCAACCCAAGCGGTCCGGAGTAGCAGGAACCCCCACGATGGCTTCCCCATTCGACCTCCAGTCCCCTGAGGCGTACGCGGCTTGGCGCCAGTGCAAGCTGGCGGCTCCCGCCCCCACCGAGGCCACTCTGATCGTGGACATCAAGGATCCCCGCGCGCTCACGCCAGGCGAGCATGAAGCCCTAATGGCGCGCATCCGGCAGTGGAACATGGTGCTCTATGCCAGCACTGCGCTGGATGCCGACCCCGAGATTCCGCGGCAGCTCGGTGCGCAGTTTGGCTTGACGCACCTCGATGCCAACTGGCTGGCCGACGAAGATGGCATTTCAAAGATCAGCGTGCATGAAGGCGGAACGCGCGAAGCCTACATTCCCTATACCAATCGTCCCATCAAATGGCACACTGATGGTTACTACAATCCGCCGGAGCGACTGATTCGTGGCATGCTCCTGCACTGCGTGCAGGATGCCCCCTCGGGCGGGGACAACCGGCTGATGGACCATGAAATGGCCTACCTGTTGCTGCGCGACCAGAACCCGGAGTTCATCCGGTCCTTGATGCAGCCCGATGCCATGGTCATTCCCGAACGGGTGGACGAGGTGGATGGGGTCCGTCCCCAGCAGGGCGGCCCCGTCTTCTCGGTGGATCCCGCAAGCGGCCGCTTGCACATGCGCTACACGGCACGAACCCGCAGCATTGCCTGGAAACAGGATGAGGCAACGCGCACGGCCGTTGCCGCCCTTGAAAGCCTGCTGGCACAACCCTTGCCCCATATCGTGCGCACACGCCTCAAGCCAGGAATGGGGTTGCTGTGCAACAACGTGCTGCATGATCGCAGCGGTTTTACCGATGATCCTCAGCATCCCCGTCTACTGTACCGGGCGCGCTACCTCGACGGCATCTCCCTCGCCGTGCAGATTTAAAAAATGCCCGCCACCTTGCAGTGGCGGGCAACTGAGATTGCTCTCAGACCTGGAGTAGATACCTACCAGCCATAGGCAATGCCGATGGAATCCTCATACATGGTGATGTTGGCATTGCCACCACCAAATCCGGCAGGAATGGAACTGGCGCCGTTGACCGTCTTGGTGAAGGCATGCATGTAGGACACCGTGAGTTCTGCCTTGTTGGGCAGAATCCATGTGGCCCCCAGGGTGGCGTGATCCTGCACCACCCCTGGCGCCAGGATGTTGAAGAAAGTCTGCGTTGCTGGAATTTGCTGGTTATTGTGGTTGTAGCCGGCGCGCAACGTCAGTGTGGGACTGATGACCTGGCTCACCCCAAGTTTATAGACCGTCATGTCCTGCCAGCCAAAACCGGAACCGCTGTTGCCGCCCAGCATGGTGGCTGGTCCCGTGGGAGGAAATAGCAGCGGGTTGGCCACTGAGTTGGTATCGCTGTACATGATTCGTTCCACGTCAAAGGCCAGCGTGGTTGCGGGCGAAGCCTTGATGGCCATGCCCACGCCGTAATTGGAAGGGATGTCGAATCCTCCCTGCTCGGCAAACAACCCGCTGTAGTTACTGAATTTTCCCATGGAGGTCTTGGTCTGGTAAGTGGCGCCCAAAGTGACTGCCGGCGTGATCTGACCGGTCCAGCCGATGCGCGCCCCCATTCCGGTGGAGGAGTCCGTACCGTTGTTGGTGAGCGTGGAAGGCGAATTCGAAATCTGACCGAAGGCATAGAGACCCTTGGCAGAGAATTGCTGGTAGGCCAGATTCAACGACACCCCGATGGCATTGGTTGGGTTGATTTTCATGGACAAGGTGGGGCTGACGAATAACTGGGCCATGTTCTGTCCGCCAGCGCCCGGCGATGAAATACCACCCATCTGGGCATACACTCCGAACGGGTTGGTGGAATAGTCTGTATTCATGCCGCCATTGCCGAACACCGAGACGCCCAGCGACATGGTGTCATTGATCATCTTGTTATAGCCGAATTCCGGAATGAAAAAATCGTGGGTGGCATTGCCGTCATAGCTGCCGCTGACCCCGGGCACACCGTTACCCACGATGTCCGAACTACGGGTGGGGCGAAACCACTCCAGGCCAAAGTCGATGCGGTCGCCAATCATGACCATGCCCGCCGGATTGGTGGCGGCAGCCAGCGCGTCCTGGGGCAAGGCAATACCCACCCCGCCCATGCCGATCGATTTTTGCCCATAACCGATGGCAAAGTAGCCATTGGTAGCCTGCGCCATCGGTGACGACAATCCGCCGGCAATGAGCCCAGCCAGCAACACTTTTTGCTTGATCATGCTCCTCTCTCCTTTTGTAGTCATGTCCGGTCGTCATGGTATTTCGCGTCCGGTGTGGTGGGTCTTGCAAACAGTTCAGTGGTGAAACGAACAATCAGTGGTTAAACGAACAAGCAGATGTCGGTGTCGCCGGCGAATTCCAGAAAGGTGGCCGCCCCTCCAAATTCAATGTTGTCGATGAAATCGCTTTTTTCAAAATCAAACAGGTCCACGGTCATCTGGCACGCGATGAATTTCACGTCAGCTTCCTGGCATAGACTGCGCAATTCCTCGAGAGGGGCCACGCCCTTCTTCTTGAGCTTGTCCTTCATCATCATGGTAGCCATGGACTCCATGCCCGGCAGCATCTGCACCATCACCGGCATCGGCACGGGCATGGGCATGGCGGGATTGCCCAAGGGGCTGATCTTGACGTCCGAGAGGTCCTTGCGTAGCAGCTGCAGCCCGTAAAATGTGAAGAAAATCTGGACCTCGTAGCCCAGTGCGGCCGCCGTGGAGCCCAGGATGAAAGGCGGATAGGCCATGTCCAAAGTGCCCTTGGTGGCGATGATTGCCATTTTTTTCATGCGACGTCCTCCCTCGGACCGGATTATTTTTTCTTGAGCAGAAAGGTGTATTCGCCGCCGGCTTCGGTAGAAGCCAGCAATTCATTTCCAGTCTGGTTGGAAAATGCCTGCATGTCCTTGACGGAGCCACAGTCGGTGGAAACCACCTTGAGCACCTGACCCGTCGTCATGTCGGCCAGGGACTTTTTGGTCTTGAGGATGGGAAGCGGACAATTCAATCCGCGTGCATCCAGTTCCTTGTCTACTTGCATGTCTCGATATCTCCTTGTGTTTTAAATCATTTTTATGATGCGGCCCGGTTCATGCCGTTGCGCAATCCACGGTTGCCATTAGGTTGAATTACGGCCGGGGCGTCTATAGCTCCCAAGAGCTATGGGGTATAACCCATTGGAGCTACACCACGGTTTTTTTAGGTTTGTGCCCAGGGCAGGCCGTCGTACCGCCAGCCGTTCTGGGCATTGCGATGGTGCTGCTCGTCAAGATCTCCCTCAAACCCGTGCAGCACATTGTAGACATTCTTGAGCCCCGCCTTTTCCAGAGCAATGCCTGCATCCACCGAGCGTTTGCCGGAACGGCAAATCAGAATCACCGGGCGATCGGTACTGGCCATTTTTTTGACTTGGGACACGAAATTCGGGTTGATTTCCCAGTCGGGTCCATCAATCCAGGGAATCAAAACCGAACCCTGGGGGTGTCCCACGAACATGTGCTCCATTTCGCTACGCACATCGATAAATACGGCCTCGGGCTGTGATTCGAGCAACTCCTGGGCCGCCTTGGGCAACAAATGTCGCATGGGTGAATCTCCTTCCTAGAAAGCGTTGTGCAATGCAACAGTAATGACAATTGTAACCATATGGAACAGGTATGTTATTCTCAATCAAACAGGGCAAATTGCGGCTTAAATTTACCGTTTCGCATCGCCCAACGGATGAAGGTTATGGGTCCAGGAGAGAGGCTTGAATAACCCACGCATTAACATCGGTTCGACTGATCCGGCGCCAACTCCTCGAGGGCTGGAAGTCAATCTGTTTCCAGTGGAACCAGACAAGCCGCTCGAAGCGCTACTCAACGGCTTCCTCAAAACCATTCTGGCCATGACGGGTGCGCAGGCGGGTGCCATTCGCCTGCTTGCGCCCGACGACCTGGAATTATACCTTGGCGCCAGCACCGGCCTCCCCCCGGAAATCATCAGCAGCGAATCCCGGGTCTCCCTGCGTTGTGGAATTTGTGGCACCTCCGTGCAGGACGGCAAGATTCACAGCAGCGATGCGGCCTATTGTGCGCAGCGCTCGGAAGGCCCGTTTTTTGGCAGCACCTGCCAGGGGCTGGTAGCCGTACCGCTGGATTATCGAGGCCAGAGCGTCGGCGTGCTCAACCTGTTTTTCGAAAAAACTCACGACATCAATCTGCATGAAGCGCAGCTGCTGCGCTCCTACGCCGAGCTGATCGGCCTGTCGCTGGAAAACGCCCGCTTGAGCCGTGAAAACCAGCGCATGAACCTGATTGCCGAGCGCCAGGCCATTGCCAACGAAATTCACGACACCCTGTCACAAAACCTGTTTTACGGCCGCCTGCGCATGAGCGTCCTGTCCGAAGCCGTGCGCGTCGGAAACGCAGAACTGGTGCAGAAATGCCTGGGAGACATCAGCGACGCCCTGGATTCCGGGCAAAAATCGGTGCGCGAACTGATCACTCATTTTCGCTCCCAGATGGACCCCCTGGGGTTGCACCATGCCTTGAAAATGCTGATTGACGGCCTCAAGGTGCGTTCCCCCATCTCCTTTGAGTACAGCCACCCAATCACGCATCCTGAACTCACCCTGGAGCAGGAGCTACAGGTATTTCATGTGCTGCGCGAGGCACTCAACAACATCGTGCTGCATTCCAAGGCTACCCAGGCACGCCTTTTGGCCACCCATGACGAAAGCGGCCTGAAATTCCAGATCACCGATAACGGTATGGGCATGTCCAGCGTTGCCTCGCCTGCAGGGCATTACGGACTGACCATCATGCATGAACGCGCCAAACGCATTGGCGCCACCCTGGACATCCACAGCGCAGAGGGGGTGGGAACTCAGATCACGCTGTCCCTCCGTACCTCTCCAATGGAACTGCCATGAACAATGAAACTGCCCCCATTCGGGTGGCCCTGGTGGATGACCATGGCTTGTGTCGACGCGGGCTCACCGAACTGTTGACGAACCGCTACGGCATTCAGGTGGTTGGTGCCACAGACAGCCCGGTGGAACTGGATACCTTGCTGGTGGAACAAAAGCCCGACCTGGTGGTGATGGACCTGCGCATGGATCCCATCAACGGGCTGCAATTGCTGGAAAAAATCCGCAAGGACGGTCATCAAACCCCGGTGGTCATCCTCACCATGAGCGACACCGAATCCGATCTTGCCTCCGCGTTACGCGCGGGTGTGCGTGGCTATCTGTTAAAGGACATGACTCCGGATGACGTAGTGGACGGCATCCGGCGCGTGGCAGCTGGCGAGATGGTGGTAGCGCCCTCCATGACGGCCAAGATGATTGGCATTTTGCAGAAGGGAGGCACCAAGGAGGACTACCAGAACTCCCTCAAGCAATTGACGGATCGTGAGCAGGAAATTCTTGAGTTACTGGCCGATGGCAGCACCAACAAAGCGATTGCGCGTACGCTGGGCATCAGTAACGACACGGTCAAGCAGCATGTGCGCCACATCCTCAACAAGCTCAACCTCAGTTCGCGCGTCGAAGCTGCCGTACTCTATGCGGTGGAACAGAAATCCATTACCAAGGGAACGACCTAGCGGCGATCAAACGCCCAGCAGGCGGTTGATCCAGTAACCGCCCATGCTCAGGAACAGAAACAACAGCCCTGCCAGGAGCAGCGGCTTCAAGCCGGCCTGCTTGAGCGCACCTGCAGAGGTGCGCAGCCCAAGGGCAAACATCGCCATGGTCAACAAAAACAGGTCCAGCTGAACGATGGCGTCCACCATGGGACGCGGCAGCCAGTTGAGGGAATTGAACCCGCTGACCGACACAAACGACACGGCAAACCAGGGAATCGCCGGTGCCTGGCGCTGGTGTGCAGCCCCACCACCGGAAAACCGGCTCAAGCCCAATGACAGCAAAATTAGAAAGGGTGAGAGCATCATGACGCGCAGCATCTTTTCAATCACGGCATTGCTGGCCGCGATATCTCCCACCGCCTTTGCCGCCGCTACCACCTGGGCCACTTCATGGACCGTGGAGCCCACATACAATCCATAGGCTCTCTCGCTGAAACCCAGGTAGGGGTAGAGCAGCGGATAAATGAACATGGACAGCGTTCCAAACACCACGACAGTGGCAATCGCCACCGAGACCTTATGCGCGTGACCGCGCACCACGGGTTCCGCAGCCAGGACGGCAGCGGCGCCGCAGATGGAGCTGCCCGCCCCGATCAGGATGACGGTGTCGCGGTCCATCTTGAGCCAGTAAATCCCGATGAGCAGGGTGAGTCCAAAAGTCATGGCAATCACCAACACGTCCATGAGCGCACCGCTCCAGCCTACGCTTGCAATCTGCAGGAAAGTAATGCGAAAACCATAAAGAATGACCCCCAGACGCAACAGCGTGCTCTTTGAATAGTCCACCCCATTGCCGCAGGCAGCGGCCACCTTCGGAAACAGGGTATTGCCCAACACCATCCCCAGTACGATGGCGATGGTGAGCGCGCCCAGCCCCGAATGCTGCACGACCGGCTGGTTGGCTATCCACATGATGAGCAGGCTTGCCCCCGCCACCAGGAGCAGACCGGGAAGGCGCGCCATGAAGGCCGGGTGATGAAGCTTGTGGTGAAGGACATTGGCATGCATGTTATTACTTCCTGTTCTATCCATAGGATCTTCAGGCTTAATGTGCAGCAAATTCGAATATAACTCCAATTGATTATTTTCATAAAATGATTACAATTAGTTATGAATATCAACTTTCAGTACCTGCGTGCCTTTGCCGAGGTGGCCCGATGCGGCAGCTTCACCCTGGCCGCGGAACACCTGCACCTCACCCAGCCTGCCGTTTCCAAGGCTGTGCGCGAACTGGAAAACCATCTGGAAATGACCTTGATGGAGCGCACCTCGCGCCAGGTCAGCCTGACGGAGGCGGGCTCTACCCTGTATGAACATGCCCGCTCGATTTTTGCCCTGGAACTTGCGGCTCTGGAGGACATCAAGGCGCGCCGCGGCCTGCAACGGGGGCGGCTTGTGGTCGGCGCCAGCACCACCATCGCAGCCTACTGGTTACCGGCCTACCTGACCCGCTTTCTGGCGCTCTACCCCGGCCTGGAATTGAGCCTCGTGAGCGGCAACACGGAAAAAATTGCCCGCGACGTACTGGACTGCCGTGTGGATGTGGCCCTGGTGGAGGGCGCAGTGGATGATGTGCGCCTGGATTGCACCCCCTGGCATGACGAACCCCTGACGCTGGTAGCACCCATGCGGCAGCCGGTCTCCCAGGAGGCGCTGCGTCACCAATGCTGGATCGTGCGGGAGAGCGGCTCGGGTACGGCACAGGTCACCGAAGATTTTCTTCAACAGCAGGGCATTCACCCGCAGCGCCGGGTAGTGGTGGGAAGCAATACGGCCGCCGTGCAGATGGTGCTGGCAGGCGCTGGGGTCTTTCTGGTTCCGCGCACCATGGTGCAGTCCCACATTGAGCGAGGAGCCCTGCAGGAGGTGGTGCTTCCCTCCGGACCGCTGACACGTCCGCTCAACTGGATCAACCTTCGAGGACGGCCGGCAAGCCCTGCGCGACGGGCCTTTGAGACCCTCCTCAACGCCGACCGGGAGAACCACTAGCACAGTCACCTCACAATGAAGCAGAATAGCGCTCTGGGTGATTTCAACAAAAATAATCGGAGAAGAAAATCGTGAAGCCTCTTGCCAAACTATTTCTGCTATTGCTTGCCCTCGGCCCCCTAACCGCCAGCGCCTTCGTTTCCTGGACCAGTGACGAGGATATCATCGGCAACGACTCCAGCATGCTGTCGAGGATGTACGAGAACACCCCGCTACGCATTGTGGTTCAGGTCAGCGACAGAAACACCGACAGCTGGCGCGTAACGCTCAACAGCGTGCTGGGCACGATCAAGGCATTGGGAGATAAAAAACCACTCGTGGAAATCGTGGCATTCGGGCCCGGAATTGAGGGCCTCAAACGCGGCTCGCAATGGACTGAACTCGTCCAGCAAACGCTGGGGGCCGGGGTAGACATCATGGTCTGCGAAACGGCCATGGCCGCCCTGCACTTCACCCACGAGGACATGCTCCCGAACCTGAAATACGTCCCCGTGGGCGCCCTGGAAGTGATTCAGAAACAAAGGGCGGGGTACTTCTACCTGCGCCCCTAGGCCTCACACCGTAAAAATGGTGGAGCCCGTGGTCTTGCGGGCTTCCAGATCGCGGTGTGCGCGCTCGGCTTCGCGTAGTGGATAACGCTGGTTGATGGTGATTTTGACGATGCCCTGCTCTACCACCTCAAACAACTCGGCGGCACCGGCCAGAAGGTCAGCCCGACGGGCGGTGTAAGTGGCCAGCGTGGGGCGGGTGACAAAGAGCGAGCCCTTGGCAGCCAGTAACCCCAAGTCCAGCGGTGGCACGGTGCCGGAAGACTGGCCAAAGAGGGCCAGCATGCCCAGTGGCGCCAGGCAGTCAAGGGAGCGTTCGAAGGTGTCCCTGCCCACCGAGTCGTACACCACCTGGACTTTCTGCCCGTTGGTAATGTCCAGTACCCGCTCCAGGAAGTCTTCCTGAGTGTAGATGATGGTGTGGTCGCAGCCATGGGCGCGGGCCAGCGCAGCCTTCTGCTCGTTGCCCACTGTGCCGATGACCGTGGCGCCCAGATGCTTGGCCCACTGGCACATGATGAGTCCCACGCCGCCAGCGGCCGCGTGGACCAGGATGGTGTCCCCACGCCGGATGCGGTAGGTACGACGCAACAGGTATTGGGCCGTCAGCCCCTGCAGCATCATGGCGGCGGCCTGGCCGTCTGAAATCACACCAGGCAATACCACCAGCCGGTCGGCCTGCATCAGGCGCGCCTCGGAATATGCCCCCATGGGGCCAGAGGCATAGGCCACCCGATCTCCCACCTTGACTTCGGTGACCCCAGGGCCCACTGCTTCCACCACACCTGCTGCTTCCAGCCCCAACGTGGCCGGCAACTGGATGGGATACAACCCGCTGCGATGGTAGACATCGATGTAGTTGAGCCCCACCGCACGGTGTTGCAAACGAACCTGACCCGGCCCCGGCTCACCGACCTGTACCGATTCCCACTTCAGTACTTCAGGGCCGCCGGTTTGATGAATGCGGATGGCATGAGTCATGGTTGTCGCTCCTCTGGTTCAAGCTTGTTTTGTGGATAAAGCATTTGCGAACATCGCAAATGCTTTCGATTTTACCTTGCCGGACAAATTATGGGAATGAGGCGAGTCAACAGAATCTTGCGATCGGTCAGGGTTGCGCCGCAAGCCACGGCTTCCACCCCCACCTTCAGAGCCTCGCGCAAGCTCCGCCCGTATTCCGGGTCAATGCAATCCGCAGGCCGGACTTCAGAAACGTCATCGCGCTGCACGCAAAATACCAGGACAGCGCGCTCACCATCCGCCACACGTCGCATCATCTCACGCAGGTGTTTGGTGCCGCGCGTACTGACCGCATCGGGAAACAGGGCAATACCCTCCTCCACCGCAGCGGTGACGTTCTTGACTTCCACATAGCAGTTGGGTCGTCCGGGATGGGTCAAGAGCCAGTCGATGCGGCTGTTTTCCTCGCCATAACGCACTTCGGCGCGCCGCTCGCGATAGCCCGCAAGCAGTTCCAGCAGACCGCCGTCCATGGCTTCGCCCACCAACCCGTTGGCGCGATGGGTGTTGATGCCCACCCGCGCCGAGCCCACACTTACCTGCTCCCAGGTATAGCGGTACTTGCGTTCCAGATTGCCCGAATCGCTCAGCCACACGCGGAGCCCTGCTTCGACGCAACCTAGCAATGAGCCCGTGTTGGGCACGTGCACCGTCATCTCGGTGCCGTCCTCTAGGCGCACATCGGCCAAAAAGCGCTTATAGCGTTTCAGCAGCAACGCCGGAATGAGGGGTTGGGTAAATTCCATGCGGATTCAGGGCAAATCAAACAACAGGATTTCCGCCCGTTTTGGAGAGCCCAGGGAGACCCGCTCGGCCTGGGCGATGCGCGCGCCATCCCCGGCATGCAACAGATGGCCGTCCACCACCAGGTCTCCGGTGGCCACCTGGAGATAGCCGCGACGGCCAGGGGCAAATCGATACTCCAGCGTGTCATCCTCATCGAGGATGGCTGCGTAGATCTGGGCGTCCTGATGCACGGTAACCGAACCCTCGCGCCCATCCCGCGAAGCGATGAGCTTTAGACGGGACTGCCGGGATTCGGTGGTGAAGGACTTCTGCTCATATCCGGGAGGCAGACCGGTGTGATCCGGGAGGATCCATATTTGCAACAGATGGACGGGTTCGGTTTGCGAAGCGTTGTATTCGCTGTGAGATACCCCTGTTCCGGCCGACATGCGCTGCACATCACCAGGCCGGATCACGGAACCGTTGCCCATGCTGTCCTTATGTTTCAGCGCCCCCTCCAGCACATAGGTAATGATTTCCATGTCGCGGTGCGGGTGGGTACCAAATCCCTTCCCGGGGACGATGCGGTCTTCATTGATGACACGTAGCGCACTAAACCCCATGTGAGCAGCATCGTAATAGTCTGCAAAAGAGAAGGAGTGATACGAGTCCAGCCACCCGTGGTTGGCGTGACCTCTATCACGGCTACGGCGCAATGCAATCATGCAGGTTTCCTGGTTAACTGTTCCCGTTAGAGAGCAACAGTTTGGATTTATGGGTTGTAGACCCCATAATCAAGGGAATTATCTCAAATCAGACAAAAAAAACACGCTTTAATCGTAACAAATGGATTCCCAGCCCCTTTACCGTGGCCGATTTGCACCATCTCCCAGTGGATATTTGCACTTTGGGTCGCTCGTCACCGCCTTGGGCAGTTATCTCGATGCCAAAAGCCGGGGGGGCCTCTGGTCCGTACGATTGGAAGATCTCGATACGGCGCGTAATGTTCCCGGAGCCGACTCGGATATCCTCCGCTGCCTGGAGGGTTTTGGTCTGGAGTGGGACGGCCCGATCCTGCGCCAAAGCGAGCGCCTCGAACATTATGAAGCCGCTCTGGAAGACCTGCTCAAGCGGGGGCTTGCCTATCCCTGCGGCTGCAGCCGACGCGACCTGCTCACCCATGAATCCTCGTCGCCGGCAGAGCTGCGCTACCCCGGCCATTGCCGCCCGGGCCTTTCCCAGGGCAAAAGCATAAGGTCTTTTCGATATAAAAACAATGAAATAGAATATTCATTTAACGATAGACTTTATGGATTGTGCCGGCAGCGGGTGGACCAGGTCGTAGGGGATTTCGTAGTACGTCGGGCCGACGGCCCCTTTGCCTACCAGTTGGCTGTGGTGGTGGACGATGCGGGCCAGGGCATCACCGATGTGGTGCGCGGAGCCGACCTGCTGGATTCAACGCCACGCCAAATCGCCCTGCAGCAGGCCCTGGGGCTACCCACCCCACGATACATGCACCTACCGCTGGTTCGCAATGCGCAGGGTGAGAAGCTGAGCAAGCAGACCCGGGCACCAGCGGCAGTGCCCCAAGCGCGCACCCTGCGCGATGCGCTACGCTTTCTGGGTCAGCCCGGGGCGCACCAGGAGGCTGGGAATGAATTACATGAAATTCTCAAATATGCATTACAACATTATGATTTTAATTTAATAAAAAATGATTTATGACCTGTAAAAACCCGGCCCGCCAGCTTTGGGTCCGCAGCGTTCCCGCACTGTTTGTGTTTCTTTGGGCCACCGGCTTCATCGGCGCCAAATTCGGCCTGCCCTATGCCGAACCCATGACTTTCCTGGCCCTGCGCATGGGGTTTTCCGCCTTTCTGTTGCTGGTATTTGCCCTGGTCACCCGTGCCCCCTGGCCCCCCAGTCCGGTCGCTGCCCTGCACGTGACGGTGTCAGGCCTTCTGGTACACGGTGGTTATCTGGGTGGCGTGTTCGAGGCCATCCGACATGGCATGCCCTCCGGCATGATCTCCTTGATCGTGGGCATGCAGCCGGTACTGACTTCCGCTGCCGCCATCCTGGTCTTGAAAGAACGGCTGTCGCCGCGACAATGGTCGGGACTGGCCCTGGGACTGGCGGGATTGGCCCTGGTCCTGGGCAACCGTGTGACGTTTTCCGACCTGACCTGGCAGTCCGGCGCCATGGCTGTCTTTGCCCTGGTCTCGATCAGCCTGGGGACGGTATACCAGAAGCGGTTTTTTGCCGGGGTGGACCTGCGCACCGGCGGGGTATTGCAATATCTGGCTTCCGGCCTGTGCTACGCGGGATTGGCCTGGGCCTTTGAGACCCGCGAAGTGACCTGGTCGACCGACTTCGTACTGGCTCTGGGCTGGTCGGTAATCGCCCTCTCGTTGGGTGCCGTGGCTCTGCTCTACCGTCTGATCCGGGACGGCGAGGCCTCCCGGGTGTCGAGCCTGCTCTACCTCGTGCCCCCGGTTACAGCGCTGATCGCCTTTGTCTGTTTTGACGAAATCCTGACATGGCCCGCCATGGGCGGAATGGCCGTGGTGGCCTTAGGTGTTGCCCTGGTGGTGATCTGACAGGCGGGCGTCGAGCCACTCCACCCAGTGCTGGATGGGCGTGTGGGTGGCGGAAGCGAGGTGGGTGAGGCAGCCAATGTTGGCGGTCAGGATCAGGTCCGGTTTGCCACTCTCCAGCGCCGCCACCTTGTTGGCCTGAAGCCGCTGCGACAACTCGGGCTGCAGAATCGAATAGGTCCCCGCGGAGCCACAGCACAGATGGGCATCGGGAACCGCCGTCAAGCGCGCGCCCCAGGACTGCAACAGCCCCTCCACCACCCCCTTGAGCCTTTGTCCATGCTGCAAGGAACAGGGGGATTGAAATGCAATCGCCCCAGAAATGTCACGCCTGTTTTCCTCATAAAACATAGCGTTATCAGACAATTCTTCAAGTATCACTTCAGATATGTCACGCGCCAGGGCTGAGACCTGCTGGGCCCGGTCGGAATACCCCGGATCGTTGCGCAAGGCATGGCCGTATTCCTTGACTTCGGTCCCGCAGCCGCTGGCCGTCACGACGATGGCTTCGGCCCCCTGCTCCACAAAGGGCCACCAGGCGTCGATGTTGCGCCGCATGGCCTCCCGGGCACCCTCCTCGTCGGCCAGGTGATGGGCCAGCGCACCACAGCAACCTGCGAGCGGTGCCGTGACGAGCGAAATGCCCAGCCGGTCCAGAACCCGCGCGGCAGCGGCATTGATGTCCGGTGCCAGCACCGGCTGTACACAACCCGCCAGGACCAGCATGCGCCGGTCGTGACGCGCTTCAGGCCAGGACCCCGGCGGACGGTATGCCGGAATCTTGCGCCGCAAGGGTCCGGGCAACAGCGGCCTGAACACGCGTCCCGCCGCCAGCAGCGGCCGGAACAGCATGGGGCGCGGCAACACGGTTTTCAGGAGGATCCGCTTGAAACCGTCGAGCGGGCCACGCGGCACATGGGCCTCGGCATAGCTGCGTCCGATATCCATCAGGCGACCGTACTTCACTCCGGAGGGACAGGTGGTTTCGCAGGAGCGGCAGGTCAGGCAACGGTCCAGATGGCGCTGGGTGAGGCGCGACACCGGCTGCCCTTCCAGCATGTTCTTCATGAGGTAGATGCGGCCCCGCGGACTGTCTAGCTCATCCCCCAGCAACTGGTAGGTGGGACAGGTGGCGAGGCAAAACCCGCAATGGACGCAGGTGCGCAAAATGTTCAAGGCTTCCACCCCATCGGGCGAATCGCGGAACTGGGGATCGAGGCTGGCAAACATGGCTAAAAATTCCCCGGCAGGCCCGGGTTGAGAATGCCCTTGGGGTCAAAGGCGTGTTTGAGGCGCCGATGGATTTGGGCCAGTACGGGATCCAGGGAGCCCAGTTGCGGGTGCGCCGGATTTGCCCCACGGAACTGCAGGGCATGTCCTCCCGCATCGCGGGCGGCCTTGTGCAACTGGGCTGGCGCATGGTCCGAGGCTATCCAGCGCAGGGCCCCACCCCACTCGGTGAGCACGGCCCCCGAGAGGCCCAGCGGGGCTGCGGTACTTTTCACGGCAAGCCGCCAGAGGGGGCGCTCGGTCTCGAAACAGGGGGCGCGCTGCTCGCGCAGCAACTGCCACCAAAGTGCGCCGTCCGCCACGGAGTCGCCCCCTATCTGGCGCATGGCGGCGCGCACGGCCACCTCGGCCCCCGACAGGCGCACGCGCAGGCGTCCGTGATGGAGGCTCGTGGCCGAGATGGGCAGCGGCAGGCTGCCCCATTCGTTGACCCGGGTTAACGCCGCGGCCTCCTGCATGTGCCATTCCAGGGTGGTCTCGAAGGCCGGAATGGGCAATACCTTGAGCGACACTTCGGTGATGACTCCCAGCGACCCCAAGGCCCCCTCCATCAGGCGCGAGACGTCAAACCCCGCCACATTCTTGATGACGCGCCCGCCAAAGGACAGGTCACGCCCCATGCCGTCGATCATGCGCACACCCAGCACGAAGTCACGTGCCGAACCCACATAGGCGCGCCGGGGCCCGGACAGGCCCGTGGCGATGGTCCCGCCCAGGGTGGCCATTGGGCCAAAGTGCGGAGGCTCAAAGGCCAGCATCTGCCCTTGCTGCAGCAGCAGCGACTCCACTTCGGATAGCGGGGTTCCGGCGCGCACGGTGATGACGAGCTCACTGGGTTCGTAATCCACCACCCCAGAATAGGGGCGCAGATTCAGTTCCTGGGGCGCATCTGCCGCCACCCAGAAGCTTTTGCTGTGGCCACCGCGAATGCGCAACGGGGTGTCCGTGGCGTGCGCATTGCGCACCTGGTCCATGATGGCATGCAGGGTGTTTTGCATCAGAATCGGGGCAGATCGGGGTGAGCGGTCTGGTTGTGATGGACGTGCATGCGCCCCATTTCGGCACAGCGATGCAGGGTGGGCACGGCCTTGCCGGGATTGAGCAGCCCTTCGGGATCGAAAGCCGCCTTCACCGCATGAAAGGTGGCGAGTTCGTCGGGGCGAAACTGGACGCACATCTGGTTGATTTTTTCCACGCCCACGCCGTGCTCGCCGGTGATGGTGCCCCCCACCTCCACGCACAACTCGAGGATCTTGCCGGCATAGGCCTCGGTGCGCTCGAATTCGCCGGGTTTGGCCGCATCAAACAGGATCAGGGGGTGCAGGTTGCCATCGCCGGCATGGAAGACATTGCAGACCTTGAGGCCATATTCGCGCGACATCTCGTAAATGCGCTTCAACACAGCCCCCAGCGTGCGGCGCGGAATGGTGCCATCAATGCAGTAGTAGTCCGGCGAGAGCCGTCCCACGGCGGGAAATGCCGCCTTGCGCCCGGCCCAGAACTTGAGGCGCTGGGCTTCGTCCTGGGAAAAACGGGTTTCGATGGCCCCGGAGTTTTCCAGAATGGCCTGCATCCGCGCCATTTCATCCGCCACCTCTTCGGGGGTGCCATCGGATTCGCAGATCAGGACCGCTTCGGCTTCCAGGGGATAGTTGGCATGGACAAAAGCCTCGGCCGCCCGGGTGGCGGGGCCATCCATCATTTCAAGACCTGCCGGGATGATGCCCGCAGCGATGATGCTGGCCACAGCCTGCCCGGCCTTCTCGATGTCGTCGAAGGCCGCCAGGATGGCCTGGGCCTTTTGCGGCCTGGGCAGCAGCTGGACGGTGATTTCCGTGATCACGCCCAGCAGCCCTTCGCTGCCCGTGATGAGCGCCATGAGGTCGTACCCCGCCGAGTCCAGGGCATCGCAGCCCAGCTCGATGATCTCCCCCGCCATGGTCACTGCCCGCACCTTGACGAGATTATGCACGGTCAAGCCGTACTTGAGGCAGTGCACGCCACCCGAGTTTTCGGCCACGTTGCCGCCGATGCTGCAGGCGATCTGGGAGGATGGGTCGGGCGCGTAGTACAGCCCCAGAGGGGCGGCAGCCTCGGAAATGGCGAGGTTGCGCACGCCAGGCTGAACCCGCGCGGTACGCGAGAGCACGTCAATGTCGAGGATGCGCATGAACCGGGAGAGGGACAACAGCACCCCTTGGGCATGCGGCAGGGCACCCCCGGACAATCCGGTGCCCGAACCGCGCGCCACCACGGGAATGCTGGCCTCGTGGCAATAGCGCAGCACGGACTGTACCTCGGCTTCGGTCTGGGGCAGCACGACCACATAAGGTAACTGGCGGTAGGAACTCAGGCCATCCGTTTCAAAGGGCCGGACATCCTCGGGTTGGGACAGAATGGAACCCGGCGCCAGCCAGCGGGACAGCGCGGACGTAATCTCGGCCTGGGTGGGTGTTGCAGACATGGTTATGAGGGACCCTACGCATCATCGCAGTACAGTCCGCCATTCTACCGAAAAAAAAGCCCAACGGGAGTCGGGCTTAGGCACTACGGGAGGAAGTAACTCTATTGCATCTACAACAGGGTTCATCCTACTGCAAATTGCGGCAGTGCATCACTCAAGTTTGTTATCTTATAGATAACAGAACGCTATGGATGTCCACCGGGCTCCCCAGGATGGCCACCCGTTTCTTGCGCCCCGTGGCTCCAGCGCGCAATTCCACTTGGCGCAGCGGTACTTCAAACACTTCGGTCAAGTAGCGCAGCAGGACTTCGTTGGCCCGCCCTTCCACGGGAGGGGCCGCCAGGCGGATTTTGAGGGCATTGCCATGCAGGCCGACGATTTCAGTGCGGCTGGCCCCCGGCTGGACATGCAGGTGCAACAGCAGCGCGCCGGTCCCGGCCTCGATGCTGTAGCACGCGCTCACGGGGTTTTCTTGACGAGCCCGCCCAGCAGGGCCGGGACTTCCCTGGGTTTTTTACCAAGGCTGGCCACCGGGGGGCGGCTGAAATGGGCGCTGGCAACACTGGCCCGGGACGGCTGCGGCTGCCGACGTACCGGAGCCTCGTCCGGCTGGGTTTCGTGCTGACGCACGGGCTCGGGCGCGCGCGGTCGGCGCGGCGGGGCCTCATCGCTGCGCGGCGGACGCGCGTGAGCGTGGGCAGGCCGCGCCCCTGGCTCGGCTCGCGGGGTGTCGAAACCTTCCACCTGGACCGTTTCGATTTTGGTCTTGATCAGTTTTTCGATGTCCGCAAGCTCGCGGCTTTCGTCGGAAGAGACCAGCGAGAGCGCATTGCCCGGACTGCCCGCCCGGCCGGTGCGGCCGATGCGGTGCACATAGTCTTCGGGCACATGAGGCAGTTCGAAATTGACCACGTAGGGCATCTGGTCCACATCCAGGCCGCGCGCCGCGATGTCGGTGGCCACCAGGATGTTGACCTGTCCTTCCTTGAAGTCGGCCAGGCTTTTGGTGCGGTGGGACTGGGTCTTGTCGCTGTGGATGGCGGCGGCATTGATGCCATCGCGTTCCAGCTGGCTGCACAGGCGGTTGGCCCCATGCTTGGTCCGCATGAAGACGATGGCCTGGGGAATGGGCAGCGTGCGAATGAGATGGGTGAGCAGTTCGCGCTTGCGGTCCTTGTGCACGGGGTAGATGACCTGGCGCACGAGGTCGGCCGTGGCATTGCGACGCGCCACTTCGATGGTCACGGGGTTGCGCAGGATGCCGCTGGACAGCTTCTTGATGTCGTCGGAAAACGTGGCCGAGAACAGCAGGTTCTGGCGCTGGGCAGGCAGCAAGGCGACGATGCGCCGGATGTCGGGGATGAAGCCCATGTCGAGCATGCGGTCGGCCTCGTCCAGCACCAGGATTTCCACCTGGGACAAGTTGATAGTGCGCTGCTGCACGTGGTCCAGCAGCCGCCCCGGGGTGGCTACCACGATTTCCACGCCGCCCTGCAAGGCCTTGATCTGGGGCTGCATGTTGACCCCGCCGTAGATGACGGTGGAGCGCAGCGGCACATATTTGCCGTAATTTTTGACGCTGTCTTCCACCTGGGCTGCGAGTTCGCGTGTAGGGGTGAGCACGAGGCAGCGGATGGGATGTTTGGCGGGCGATACGCTGGTGTTAGCGACCGGCTGCAGGCGTTGCAGGATGGGCAGCGTAAAGCCCGCGGTCTTGCCGGTACCGGTTTGCGCCGCAGCCTGAACGTCCTGGCCTGCGAGGACCACGGGAATGGCTTGCGCCTGGATGGGGGTGGGCTCGGTGTAGCCCTGCTCTGCGATCGCCCGCAGCAGTTCGGGCGAAAGCCCAAGGGATTCGAATGTCATCATGGCTCCTGATCGGCCTTCCAAAGTCCTGGGACTTCGTACCGGTCAAGGCGGATGATGTTTGGGTTAAGGGTGGTTCAAAGAAAACGCTGACCGGACTGCGATACTTCGGAGAATATTGTACACGAATTCAAAGTGTTATTTTTTGAAGAAAGGTTGTATGCAGAAACTGCCCGGTCATTACATTCTGGTCCCTATTGAACGGCAGTTGCGTGTCCAAAACGAACACTGCCGATAAACACTTACAGCCCGACGCCCATGCGGCGGAGAAAAGGGAGTAACGCGAAGTAGCAACCCGCCGTTGCGGCGACTGACAGCCCGAGGCTTATCCAGAAGCCCAATCCATTCTTGAGCAGCACGGGCAGCAATATAAACATTAGCAGCGAAGGAATGACGAGCCAGAAAATCTGGCTGGAAAGTTCGGCTATCTTCTCTGGTGGCGTCCCTTCAACATGAAGCCATATAAAGGCCAACAATGAGACCAGGGGGAGCGAAGCGACCAGCGCTGCAAAACCGGTGGAGCGCTTGGCCAATTCCGAGATGGTCGCGATAAGCAATGCCGAAACAAAGATTTTAATGAAGTAGTAAATCATGGTGGCTAAAGTTTAGGCGCCCCAAGCGCTTGACTCAATAATGTCCACTTCCGGCCTATTGCAAGCCTTCCTGAAAGTTGCCTTTGGGTTACAGGCGCTGTATCAGCATGTTCAATGTTGCACACTTCCCGTACTGTCGCCACATGAGGGTTTGATTGGTGTCTCCCCTGAACGCGCTGACGCGGGGATGATGCGCGAATAACGTTAGACCCGACGGAATCAATAGAGGAACGAACAAATGACCGAAAGAACAGGACATTGCCTTTGCGGCGGCGAGCGCTTTAAACTTTCCACAGAACCCCTACTCACCCGTGTTTGCTGGTGCCGCTATGCGGCAGCACGCCGGCGTATCGGCAGCATGGCCAGACTCACTCCGGCCAACACGATCGCACCTCCAGCCATTTGAGCCCTGCTGGGTGACGTCCCCAGGACGCCGCTGACCAGCATCGCAAATACCGGAACCAGATTCAGGAAAAGCGCCGCGCGGCCAGCTCCCAGGCGCTGGATGCCCATGCCCCAGAACAGGTAGGCCAGCACGGTGCCGCCCACGACCATGATGGCGAGGGCCAGACCCGCGTGCCTGCCCGGCAACGCAAAACTCGCATCACTGCCCACGGCAATGGCCGTCAACATCAACGCGCCTGAAGTCATCATCAGGGCCGTGTTGCCCACGGCATTCTCCTTGGGCATAAAACGCCGGGTGGCCACATTGAATGACGCCCAGGTCAGGTCCGCGCACAACATCAGCCAATCGCCTTTTGCCACCTCAAGCTGGCCAAGCTGCCCAGGATTCCCATGCGAGATCACCACGGCAACCCCTGCCAATGCCACGGGCAGCGCAAGCAGCTGCCTGGCCGCAAGCCGTTCGCCCAGCACAATGGCCGCAAGCATCGTGGTCAGCAGCGGATTGGTGGCCATGATCAGCGCACCGTTGCTGGCCGACGTGCCCTGCATGGCATGGAAAAAGAACAGGTTGAAGCTGACGATCCCCAGCAGGCCCAGGATCACGTGGGCCCGCCAGTGGCGTTTTGCAAGGCCCGCAAGGTCCGCGCCCTGATACCGAGCAAGGGCAAGCATCAAGGCTGCTCCCAGCAGGAATCGCAGGGCGGCGGCCCAGAGGGGAGGCAGGTCTGCCAAGACGGGGCCTGCCAGGGCAAAGTTGGCGCCCCAGAAGAAGGCGGAAACCGCAAGCAACAGATAAACAGTATAGGCCGGCACCATTTCACCTATTAAGAATAACTAATGTTAGTGAAATATATTTTCTGCAGGTACAATAGACAAACGATATTATTTTGGGATATCGTTAAGATATTCTAATGACCAGACGCCTCCCTCCCCTCACCGCGCTTCGCGCCTTTGAAGCCGTTGCCCGCCACCTTTCAATGGCGCGTGCGGCCGAGGAGTTGCATGTCACGCCGGGGGCGGTGAGCCAACAGATCAAGCAGCTGGAAGAGTTTCTCGGTCAGCCCCTGTTCAAACGCGGCAAGCCGCTGACCTTGAGCGACAGTGCGGAATCCGCCCTCCCGCTGCTGTCAGACGCCTTTGACCGCCTGGAGCGGGCAGCCACGGAACTGCGCTCGGGGGGGCACGATGGTCCGCTGGTCGTTTCGACTCCGCCCGCCTTTGCAGCCCGCTGGCTCGTGCCGCGCCTGGAGGATTTCCAGACGCAGCATCCCGAGATCGAGCTCAGGCTGTTGGCGACGCGCCGCCTGGTGGACTTTGCCCTGGAAGACGTGGATTGTGCGATTCGATTCGGTGATGGCCGGTACCCTGGCCTGAGTGTCGAGCGAATGATGCCTGAAGCCATCATCCCGGTAGCCACGCCGGCACTTGCCGCGGAAATATTGACCGTCGCGGACATCGCAAGAAAGCCACTGCTGAACGACCAGTCGCACACAGACAACCTGGCCTTTCCGGACTGGGAAACGTGGTTTACGTCACAGGGCGTCACGCTGGAGGCCCCGTTGCGCATCAAGTATTTCGAGGAAAGCAACCTGACCATTCAGGCGGCACTCTCCGGCCTGGGTGTCGCGCTTGCGTGGCGCACGCTGGTGGAGGACGACCTCAAGGCGGGGCGCCTGATCTGGTTGCTGGATCGAACCATCACCACACGCCTGGGATACCACCTCGTCATGCCGCCGAACCGGGCTGCCTTACCTAAAGTCAAAGCCTTCAGCGAATGGCTACTGTCAAAAAGCAACCCTATCGCAGTGAAATAGCAAGAATGCTTATTTACCCGCCTTGGCGTCAGCCTCGCACTTCTTCATGAAAGAGGCTTTGGCAGCTCCAGCCAGGGGTTTGCCATTCTTGCCGACAGCCTTTTCTTCACAGCCCGATTTAGTGCCTGCAACTTTGGTGTCTGCTTCGCATTTTTTCAAGAAGGAAGCCTTGGCAGCACCCGCGAGGGGCTTGCCGTTTTTGTCGATTGCTTTCGATTCGCATCCCGCAGGCTGGGCAACAGCAGGAGCCGCCATGACCACATTGCAAGCGAGCAGGCTGAAGAGCGCGGACAAAATCAGTTTTTTCATAAATCCTCCTTGGGTTGTCATGCGTGGCCGATTATATGCGTGAAAACAACGCCTTCACAATCCAGATGGGGCCTCGATCAGGCCAATCGCAACAGCGACTCAAACTGCTCGATCGGTACCGGCCAGCTGAACAGGTACCCCTGGCACTGCGAACAGCCATTTTCGAGGAGAAACTGCCTTTGCTCTTCCGTCTCGACCCCCTCGGCAATGACGCCCAGGTTCAGACTTTGCGCCATGGCAATGACAGTACGCACAATCGCCTTGTCGCTGTCATCGATGGCAATGTCACGGATGAAGGATCGGTCAATCTTGAGTTGATGAAGGGGCAGTCTTTTGAGGTACTGCAGGGAAGAATAACCGCTGCCGAAGTCATCCAATGCAAACTGAACACCAATTTTTTTCAATGTATTCATGGTGGCAATGGTGTCTTCAGTATCCTTGAGCATGATGCCCTCAGTGAGCTCCAGCGTTAACAAATTCGGGTTTATGCCGTGGCGCTCGAGGGCGGCCTGTGTCTGGGCCACAAAATCGGGCTGGTGAAACTGACTGGCACTCACGTTCACCGATAGCCCCAGGTCCCGGGTCCATGAATTTTTTTCCCAAGCCTTGATCTGCGCGCAGGCCGTCTCAATAACCCACTGACCAATGGGCAATATCAGACCAGTCTCTTCCGCCAGCGGAATGAACTCCATGGGCGCCACCAAGCCCCGCCCAGGATGCGCCCAGCGTATCAAGGCCTCAGCCCCCAAAGGGTGCCCCCTGCCGTCTACCTGGATTTGGTAGTACAACTGAAACTGCTGTTTCTCAATGGCATGGCGTAACTCTGCTTCGAGCAATGCGCGGGCATTGATGGATTCCTGCATTTGCGGGTCGAAAAATCGCAGGGTATTCCGACCCTCTTTTTTGGCCTGATACATTGCGATGTCGGCTTGTTTCAGCAAGTCTTCCATCGCCATATGGGTGCTTCTGAAAAGCACGGCACCCAGACTGGCAGTGCTGCGACATTCATGGCCACACAGCGGGTAGGCTCGGTTAAGCTCGTCGATTATTTTCTCACCAGTGGTTTTTGCTTGTTCCGCCGCTTCAATGACATCTTCGCCAAGATCTTCCAACATCACAACGAACTCATCACCGCCAAGACGGGCCACGGTATCCACTTCACGAATGCAGGCCCACAAGCGCTGCGCCACTTGCTGTAGCAGGGCATCCCCGACGTCATGGCCCAGAGTGTCGTTAATGGTCTTGAAGTTGTCCAGGTCAATCAATAACAAAGCACCCGTCTTGCCGCTACGCGCAGTGGATGCCAATGCCAGCCTCAGCCGATCCATGAGTAGTTGCCGGTTTGGAAGCCCCGTCAGGGTGTCATAAAACGCTAGGGTAACGATCTTTTCATCGACCAATTTTCGTTCCGTGACGTTGTGCATCGTCGCAACGACGCGGTAAGGCGTTGCCATTCCTTCCTTGAAAATGGGTTGAACGTTGATTGAAATCCAGGTCAAAGCACCTGCTGGTGTGTGAACGCCCATGATGACATTGGACTGCGGCAATCCGGTTTTTAGCGTCATCACGACAGGGTGCTCTTCAGCCGGAAACGGAGACCCGTCTTCGCGAATGGCGCGCCATCCTGGATCGTAGGAGGACTTTCCTTTGAGTTGGTCTGAGGTCAGTCCGAGGATGCGCTCGGCACTCTTGTTAAACGCAATAATCGAGGAATTCTCGTCCTGCAGTACGACACCTTCGTCTAGCGCCATGATCAGCGTGCGATAGAGTTTCTCGCTCTCGGCAAGCAATCGTTCCGACTGCTTGCGTTCAGTGATGTCAACATAGCTTGCACGAATTAATTTTCGGGTTTCGGATGGCAGTCGTACCAGCCTGACTTCACAAAGAATCTCCTTCCCGCTTTTGGTACGTACCAGACGCTCGAACTTCATTTGCTCGCCAGCAATGATGCGTTCGCCCCGCACCTGGATGCTTTCTATCAGTGGGGCATCGTCAGGTTGATTTTGGGCATAGAAATATGCGGGGCCATGTCGGAGAATTTCTTCTCGGCTGCAACCGAATAACCGCTCCGCACTGGTGGTCGCGTCCACGAAAAGACCCGACTCGAGATCATGGACGACTATCGCTTCCGGGGCATCTTCTGCCAGGGTACGGAAGCGCGCCTCGCTCTCTCGCATGGCAGCATCCATGAGCTTGCGTTCGCGAATGTCACGGACAATGCCCAGGAATGCCATTTGCCCGTCCCACTCCAAGGCCTTGAGGGCAATTTCCATGGGGAGAACGGAGCCACTCTTATGCACCATGGCCGATTCGTAGATGAGACATTTCTCACGTTGGGCCTTGGCGAATCGGTTTTCCAGCGTGGCGGCGTATTCAGGCGGCACAAAAACGCTTACATGCCTTCCCAACATTTCGGCTTTCGTATAACCCAGCAGTTCATAGCCGGTTTGGTTGGCCTCCATAATGATGCCCGTCGAGTCAACAACAAACATGGAGTCGGCAGCCAGATCGAATAACACGCGAAAATTATGTTCAACAGCCATCAACCTTCTCACCATGAGCATCAAATCCGATTATAGACACATTTTGTAACAATTGGGTTCAATGACGGCCATGACCCGAACGGCAATAAAAAAGCCCCTGTCATTTCTGACAGGGGCTTTTGATGAATGCGCTATACGATGATACAGGTCAGCCTTTGCTTTTATTATTCTCCAGAAGCACCATGAGAATGGCAAAGCCCCAAATAACGCACATCTGTACCCAAACTATTTCCATTCGACCCTCCAGAGATTGAAAGTATAGGCGTCGGTTACTATTTTAACCGCACAGCATTCATACCATAATTTTTTCGAATTTCAAACAGTTATAGGCACTTTTTTAATGCATCCATTTCTCATTTGGTTACTTGATATTACATGGCACAAAGCCAGTTGCCATAAGGCTAGTTGCCAATGACTGCCGCAGAAACCGCCTGTTTGACAAGCTTGCGATAGTACGGACGAATCGGCCCGGGCACTTGGCTCATAAAGACCACTACCAGCTGCTCTTTTGGGTCAACCCAGAAGAAGGTTCCCGCGGCTCCTGCCCACATGTACTCTCCTGCAGAACCATCCACCCCAGCCAGTCCCTGCCCCTGGCGCACCATGAAGCCCAGGCCAAAAGTATAGCCATCCACCCCCATCAACAGCTGGCCGGGAGACATTGGCACGGTGGTGCGGTTGCCCAGCATGTCCGAGGTCATCAAATTAACCGTCATGGGTGAGAGCAGATGTTGCCCCTCGAACTCGCCGCCTTGAATCATCATGTGCGCAAAATTCATGTAATCCGATGCGGTGGCTACACCCCCCGCGCCACCCGAGTCATTGTTCGGAAGCGTGCGAACATCCAGCAATCTGATGGGGGTTTTGGTGAAAGGATCCACCGCAAGTGCCTCGGCAAGACGAAACTGCTTTTCAATGGGCACATAAAACCCTGCGTCTTTCATCTTCAAAGGTTGAAACAAACGCGCTTGCAGGAAATCGGAAAGACGCTGACCCGAAACGATTTCCACGACACGCCCCAGCAAATCCACAGACATGCTGTATTCCCAGTTGGTGCCCGGCTGGGTGGAGAGTGGCGCACTGGCAATGGCCGCAATCATATCCTTGGGCGTGACGCGACGCTGGTCATAATCCGTGCCGCCCGGTACATACAGGCCGGCATCAATATAATGTTGCCTGATGACCGGGTTGGCAGTTATTTCCGGATAAACGATGCCCGAGGTATGGCGCAAGAGATCCTGCACGGTAATGGGCTTTGCGGCAGGCACCAGGCTGTAGGTGGCATTTCCAAGGGCGTCTTTGCCAACCACGCTCACCTGCATCCTGGAAAATTCAGGCATGAATTTTGATATGGGGTCCGTTAATTGCATTTTGCCGTCTTCAACCAGCATCATCGCAGCCACGGACACCAGTGGTTTGGTCATGGAGTAGATTCGAAAAATCGTATCCAGGCGCATGGGTACATTCGCTGCCTTGTCCTGATAACCCACTGCCTCGGAATACACCAGCTTTCCCTTACGCTCAATCATCACCACAGCGCCAGGAATACTGCCCTTGTCCACCTCGGTCTGAAGCAGGGTTTTGATGTTGCCTAGCCTTGGCGAAGACAGTCCAACCGCCTCGGGCCTGACGATCGGCAAATCTCCTGCCAGTGCAATATTTGTCAAGGTCACGAAACTTGATACGATCGCGACAAGAACATGCTTCTTGAACTGGATTGTCATGCTCGCTCCCAAATCATCAGTGAGTGCCAATTCTATAGCCAATTTGTGGCAACATGGCCGAGCCGATGAAACGAAACTTTCATTGATCTGCCTCATGCGGGTTGATAGACTTGCCCAGTGGAAACACTCCGTCACAGGTGAACACACATGAACAATCAGTCCATCGATGTATCTTCGACTCAACAACACTACGACTCCGTTGCCCGTTTTTTTCATTGGGCGGTTTTGGCACTTCTGGTTGTTGAATTCTCCATTGCCTGGACCATGCCAGAGGTTCACAAGGATACACGGCCCGATGGTCTGATTTCATGGCACCTG
The DNA here is from genome assembly GCA_027442615.1 of Ferrovaceae bacterium. Classification (GTDB taxonomy): domain Bacteria; phylum Pseudomonadota; class Gammaproteobacteria; order Burkholderiales; family Ferrovaceae; genus JAJZRV01. Next base: position 38,224 of record DAIBBI010000022.1, read on the forward strand.
TTTTTGGGCACACTCATCCTCGTCGTGGCGTTATTGCGTTTGTTCTGGCGCCTCTCCCATCGTGCCCCCCCTGATCTTTTCATGCCGCGCTGGCAGGCGATTGCCGCAAACAGCACGCACAAATTGCTTTATGTCGTCCTGATTGTCCTGCCATTGATGGGATGGGCCAACGCTTCCTCACGAGGTTGGGACGTCAAGTTGCTCGGCACCATTCCCCTCCCAGCCCTGGCACCCCGCGGTTCGGACTGGGGACATGAAATGGGCGACGTGCATCAGGCGGTAGCCATCGGCTTGCTGGTCATCGTTGGATTTCATGTGGCAGCAGCCCTCTACCATCAATGGGTGATGCGTGACAACATCCTTCAGCGCATGCTCCCCCCCAAACAATGATGCACGTCTGCGCAAAAATCGATGCCGCAAACACCGCATGTAGAAAAGCACTTTCGTGCCTCTGACGCGATTCGTGACATCGTCATTGGCATGTCGGATGGGCTGACGGTTCCTTTTGCATTGGCTGCCGGCTTGTCTGGTGCCGTAACCTCCAGTCACCTCATTACCACGGCAGGCCTTGCCGAGATCGCCGCAGGTGCGATCGCCATGGGATTGGGAGGGTTCCTTGCGGCACGCGGAGATGCCGAACATTACGACCACGAATTGCAGCGTGAACGTCACGAAGTGCAAACCATCCCGGAGCAAGAAGCTGCCGAGATCGTCGAGGTCTTTGAAGCCTACGGGGTATCGGCAGCACAGTGCGCCCCGGTCGTTGCTGCATTGCGCACTGATCACGATGCCTGGGTGCGCTTCATGATGCGTTTTGAACTCGGGCTGGAAAAACCTGAAGCCGGACGCGCATCACGAAGCGCCACAACCATCGCCGGCGCCTATGTCGCCGGAGGGCTCATTCCCATCTCGCCCTACTTTCTTGCCCCCAGCGTGGAACAGGCACTTCCCTACTCCGTTGCAGTAACCCTGTTCGCCCTGGCGCTGTTCGGGTTCTTCAAGGGAGGATTCACCGGCACGCCTCGTCTTGCCAGCGCGCTGCAAACGCTGACAATCGGCAGCGTGGCGGCGACAGCTGCTTTTCTCCTGGCCAGGCTGATCTCATAAAAGTCACTCAAAAATCATTCAATGCCCGTGGATCTTTTGGGCACGAGGAGGAAAAATCAGGATGCAGGAAACCATGATGGCCATGAGCGCCACCGATGCTGAATAACGACTCAATGCCAGGCCGCCTTCATTCACCGGCTTGTCGAGAAAATCGCCGACCATGGCGCCCAGTGGTCGTGTCAGGATGAACGCCGACCAGAACAGCAGGGTTCTGGATGCATTCGTCCAGAAATAGGCCACGACCACCATTCCCAGCAGGCTGCTAAAAACGATGGCCCCGCCACCGTACCCAAGACCCGCAGTGTCGGCTGTCCAATCACCCAGTGCAGTGCCCAGGGTTTGAGAAAACATGATCGTGACCCAGTAAAACGCCTCCGCCTTCGGCGAACTCACGGTATTTACTGAAACAGAACCGAGCGTCCGATACCAGGTGACCAGGGAAGCTGCCAGAAGCGCAAACAGCAGGGCAGCACCACCAACATAGCCAAACCCAAGGGACCGGTCCGCAAAATCGGCAAGTGTTGTTCCCACCGTTGTGGTCGCAACTATGGTTGCCCAGTACAAAAACGGATGGAATCGCCGGGCCCTGATTTGAACTCCCACAGCGATGAGAAATACCGCCGCAAAAATGACTGTCCCAACAAGGTAGCCCAGATTCATCGACATGGACACTGCGTCTCCACCCGTTTCTCCCAGTGTGGTTGCAGCAATTTTGATGACCCAGAAGATAAAGGTTACTTCAGGTACCTTGCTCATGGCAGTTATTTTGAATTTCCAGGATAAATGACGCGGCAGCTCGCAGCGCCATGCAAGTTTTCCAAGCCCCATCATTTTCGGTCATTATGGACACATTTTTATGACAGCGCGTAACATCCATGGAGAATATCCCATAAGAATCGCGGAGGCCGTTCAGGATGAAACTCACAACCGTGTTCAAAATTTTGGCATTGAGCGCCCCCCTGTTTTGCCATGAAGCCGGCAGCGCGGGCCTGCCAAGCGCGATGGACAACGAACTCAATGCCATGACTCCGGATGTGGAGTCGTTTTACATTGATCTTCACAGGAATCCGGAACTCGCCTTCAACGAATACATGACGGCAAACAAGCTGGCCAAGCGCGTCAAGGCGTTGGGTTATGAGGTCACTACGGGGGTTGGCGGTACCGGCGTTGTGGCCATTCTTCGAAACGGACCTGGCCCCACAGTCATGTTGCGCACCGAAATGGACGCTCTTCCGGTGCAGGAAAAAACCGGGCTGTCCTTCGCCAGTACCACGGTCACCAAAAATGTAGCGGGAGATGCGATTCCCGTGATGCATGCCTGCGGCCATGACGTTCACATGTCCGCCTGGGTGGGTACGGCCAAGCTGATGGCTGACAATCGGGCCCTATGGCATGGCACGCTGGTGCTGGTGGGTCAGCCTGCAGAGGAAATCGTTCAAGGTTCGGCCGCCATGCTCAAGGACGGTTTGTTTACCCGATTCCCGAAACCGGATTACGCCCTGTCCGTGCATGACGAATCCACCCTGCCCTCGGGGCAGGTGGGCTATCACCCCGCCTATTTCCGTGCCGCAGCCGACACAGTCAACATCACGATCTTTGGCCAGGGCGGACACGGAGCAGCACCACACGACACCATCGACCCCATTGTCATTGCAGCGCGCGTCATCATGGCCCTGCAAACTGTGGTATCCCGGGAAAACAATCCGATGGATCCCGTGGTCATCACGGTTGGCAGCATCCACGGCGGTACGCAGGCCAACATCATTCCGGACCAGGTCAAGCTGCAACTGACGGTACGAACCTTTAGTGAAGCCGTACGCAACCGCGTTCACGCCGCCATTGCCCGCGAAGTCAAAGGGGAGGCCCTGGCTGCAAATGCCCCCAGGGAGCCCCTGATTGAGGTGCGCCGTGGCGTGGATGCGGTGTACAACGATCCGGAACTGACGGCCCGGATGGTCCGTACCCTGCGCGAGGTGATGGGCCCTCAAAATGTGGTGGAGATGCCTGCCAAAATGACTTCAGAAGATTTTGCAAACTATGGGCTGGCCGGCGCCAAGGCGGTGCTTTTGCACATTGGAGCGGTGGAACCCTCCAAACTGGACGCTGCCAGGAAAAGTGGCATACCGTTACCGGGCCCCCACTCCCCGCAATGGGCGCCTGAATACAAACCCACCATCCAGGCAGCGATTACCGCAGAAACTGCAATACTGCTCGACCTGTTGGGCAACCAGAAATTCTGAAAATGCGGCTGCATGGATCTGCAAATGATGGGGTTTCAACAGTTACTCCTGGTAAAGCTCACCGACAACGGGGTGGCATGCGCTACATGTCATGGCAAGCGTATCAGCGCTGGGCTGATGTGCGCCAGTCGCGAAAAATGTCGATGTCTATCCCGTCCGGATTGTTCAACTGGTTCGGCCCGTTCCCCGGATGATCAGTGACCCCATATTGCCAAATGATCTGTTTGGTCTGCCGGTCGATGACGATGACGCGATGCCGATAGTCGTCATTCAGGATGACGTCGCCATTCGGCAATTCTTCTGCGAGTGAGGGATGGTCCAGCATGGCCTCGCCGCCCCTGGCAAAGTAGTCCCAGGTCACCTTGCGTTTGACCGGATCGAATATGATGACGCGACCGGGCTTGCTGTAGTCGGCCACGATCACCTGGCCATCATGGGTTGGCATCGCATCAGATGGATAGTGCAGTCCGAAAGCTGGCATGGACCAAACGAGCTTGCCATCACGCGTCAAACGGGATATCCATGTGCCCATGATTTCGGTGAGGAGAATGTCCCCCCCCTCCATTTCCACCACACCATTTGGAAGCCCAAGGTACCGTGGCGGGTCATGGCGGCAATTGGGATCCCTGCGCCACTTTCCGTCCTTGCGGCTGGGCTTCCCCCATTGCTCCTTGATTTTTGAGGTTTCCCGATCCAGGAAGAGGGCGCGACAGTTGCGGATGTCGGCAACCAGGATGGTTCCATCAGCCAGCACATGGGTGTCGTCCGGGAAATTCAGATATCCTGGATCGTTTCCGGCCACATCTGGAACGCCGTAACTCCAGACCAGCTCGCGACGCTCATAGTCGACGAGGTGGATATCCTGATTATCCTCCTCGCTAATGGCAAGCAAACGTCCGTCAGGCGAGAAGTAGACGTCGTCGTTATCATGGTAGATCTTCAGGTTTGGCGAGCCAAACTGCCAGATAATGTGCTTGTCTGGAGACACCTCGATCAACCGGTTGTTGCGGCGATCGGCGATGACGACGGGATAAGGCAGCGGTTTACCCCAAGAGGGGGTTGGTGCACTCCGGTTGCCGGTGACCGGAGGAGGCACTGACAATATTGGGTCCTCCGTAGCATTTGCAACCACGTTGATGGCCAGCGCGAGGAGAGCCGCACAAAGGTTGTACCTCACTAATGCTGCGATGCTCATGGAATCATATTCCTCATCAGTTTCTGCGTGCGGATAGACTACGCCAATGCGGCTGCCCGTTGTAAAAGACTGTACAGTTACGCAGGAT
>DAIBBI010000035.1:0-3522 GCA_027442615.1 Ferrovaceae bacterium
TTGCAGAAGCGCTTCATAACCCAGGAGGGGCAACACTGAAGGCGGCAGATGAGCACCCGGTTCGTCCATCACGATGACCTGGGCCACGCAGGTCAGTTGGCTTGCCAGGGATTCCAGCAGCGGCAGAAACATGGGGTCGACCAGCAGGATCTTGTCTTCGGCATGCAGGATGATGCCCGCAATCTGCTCGGGAAACAGACGCGGATTAATGGTATGACAGATGGCTCCCATGCCTGAAATGGCGTAATACGCCTCCAGATGCCGATGGTGGTTCCAGCCCAGGGTGCCTACCCGGTCTCCGGTAGCCACCCCCAGTGCCTGCAAGACATTGGCGAGTTTGCGACAACGGTTGTGCGTACTGCGCCAGGAACCGCGATAGACGGTGCCATCCGCGTTGCGGGAAACAATCGGCGTATGACCATGGTGCCGGTCCGCGTGCTCGATCAGGGACGAAACCAGCAGCGGACGATGCATCATCAAACCCAGCATGGGAAACTTCTCCGTGAAATATTCCTGATCGTATCGTAATCGAAATGTGACAGGACAGTTATAATGTCAGACCAGCTACCATGAAAACCACTCACCCCCACCTTCAAGACGCTCTGGGCCGCCCCCTTCAGGATCTCAGGATCTCGGTGACGGATCGGTGCAATTTTCGGTGTACTTACTGCATGCCAAGGGAAATTTTTGGCCCGGACCATGCCTTTCTGCCTCGACCCGCGTTGCTCACCTTCGAGGAAATCACACGCGTGGCGCGCCTTTTTGCGTCTCTTGGTGTGCGCAAGATCCGTCTCACCGGCGGCGAACCGCTGCTGCGCAAACAGGTGGAAGCCCTGGTCGCGCAGCTTTCCAGCATTTCTGGGACAGACCTCACCCTTACCACCAATGGCGCCATTCTTGCCAAAAAAGCGCAGGCCTTACGAGACGCCGGCCTGAAACGCATTACCGTGAGCCTTGATGCCCTGGACGATGCCACCTTCAAGCGCATGAACGACGCCGATTTTACGGTAAAGCAGGTGCTGGAAGGTATCGAAGCTGCTCAACTGGCGGGCTTGCAACCCATCAAGGTCAATGCCGTCATCCAGCGCGGGGTCAACGAACACGCCATCGTGGACCTGGCCCGGCATTTTCGTGGCAGTGGCATCATCCTGCGTTTCATTGAGTTCATGGATGTGGGGGCAACCAATGGTTGGCGCCTCGACGACGTGGTGAGCGCCACCGAAATCCAGCAACGCATTGCCGCCCACTGGCCTGTAGAACCTTTGGAACCCACGGCCCCGGGCGAGGTGGCGGAACGCTACCGTTACTGCGACGGAACCGGGGAGATTGGCATCATTGCTTCAGTCACCAGGCCATTTTGTCGCGACTGTTCCCGCATTCGGCTTTCCACCGACGGCAGCCTGTTTACCTGCCTGTTTGCCAGCCATGGTTTTGATCTTAAAACCCCGCTACGGGCTGGCGCGGATGACGCTACGTTATTACAGTCCATCTCCAGCTTGTGGCAACACCGGACAGATCGCTATTCCGAAATTCGTTCTGAAGCCACACAGGGTCGGCGCAAAATCGAAATGTCCTACATCGGAGGATAATGATGGCTATTACAGGTTGCATTCTGGCAGGCGGGGCCAGTACCCGCATGGGAGGGCAGGACAAGGGGCTGTTGCCCTGGCATGGCCGTCCGCTCATCGAAGCCGTCATGGCGCGTTTCTCTCCCCAGGTGGAGAGCCTGGTCATCAGCGCCAATCGCCACCTTGAACAATACGGCCGCTATGGCCATGCCGTGCTTCCCGATGACGAACAAGGCTACGCCGGGCCCCTGGCAGGCATCGAACGGGCCCTGACGCACGCCCATGGCTCGCATGAAATGGTGGCCGTAGTTCCCTGCGACGCCCCCCTCCTGCCGCTTGATCTCGTCGGGCGGCTGCAGGCTGCGTTGCGCACAGATGATGCCGACATCGCTTATGCTGTCACGGTAGGTGGAGACCAGCCCGTGTTTGCCCTCATCAAAACCGCCCTGCTACCCAGCCTCTCCGAATATTTGCGTGAAGGGGAGCGCAAGGTCCAGCGCTGGTACGCACGTTGCGCCACGGTTACCGTGCCCTTCGATGACTTGCCGCAAGCCTTTACCAACATCAATACACCGGAGATGCTGCACAGCGTCACGCCAGGGCCCCAATGAACACGATAAACAACGACTATGATCCACAGTCCATGACTGTGGATCAGGCACGGGCGGTGATCTCCCGCCACCTCAAACCTGTGGACAGCACCATGCGTGTGCCCTTACGCACCGCCCTGAACCGCTTTCTCGCAGAAGATGTGCTTTCTCCCATCGACGTACCAGCGCACGTCAATTCAGCCATGGATGGCTATGCCGTTCGTTTTGCCGATCTGGCTGCCGTTGGCGAAACGGAGCTCACCACCAGCGCCACGGTCCTTGCCGGAGATGCCCCGCCGCCACCGCTGGCACCCGGACAGGCGGTACGTATCATGACCGGTGCCGCAATACCTGAAAACGCCGACACGGTGGTGATGCAGGAGCAAACTCGACGGGAGGGAGATCGCGTATGGATTCAGCCAGGCCAGCACAATGGGCAGCATGTGCGTCAGGCAGGAGAAGACCTGCATAAGGGCGCTACTGCTTTGCGCCGGGGAAAACGACTGCGTGCCGCCGAGTTGGGACTGATTGCCTCTCTGGGCATTGGAGAAGTCAGCGTATTCCGTCCCTTGCGCGTGGCTTTCTTTTCCACGGGAGACGAACTTGCTTCTATCGGCCAGCCTCTGGCTGAAGGGCAGATCTATGACAGCAATCGTTACACCCTTCATGGCATGCTCACCACACTGGGATTTGATTGTTTTGATCTGGGTGTGGTCCGTGACCATCCCGTGGCCATCGAAAACGCTTTCGAGGAAGCCTCCAGGATGGCCGACGTAGTTATCACCAGTGGGGGTGTTTCAGTGGGTGAAGCAGATTTCATCAAGCCCTTGCTGGCACGGATGGGCGAAGTGGTGTTCTGGAAAATCGCCATTAAACCTGGTCGCCCACTGGCCTACGGACATTTGGGCCCCTGTCACTTCTTTGGCCTGCCGGGCAACCCTGTGGCTGTCATGGTGACCTTTTATGCCTTCGTGCGCGACGCCTTGCTGACACTGGCAGGCGCCAACCCCATTCCCATCTCGCCCCGATGGCTCTTGCGCACCACCACACCGCTCAAAAAGGCACCCGGTCGCACCGAATTTCAACGCGGCATCGTCAGCCAAGACGCCCAGGGCGAATGGACGGTACGGTCCACCGGAAATCAGGGATCGGGTATTCTGCGATCCATGACTGAAGCCAACTGTTTTATCGTGCTTCCCCAGGACAGAGGGTCTGTGGAAGCGGGAGACGAAGTTGAGGTCCAATTGTTTGAAGGGTTGGTCTGATGCCATGACGCGTCTGCACGATTTACCGCTACGCAATCTTCAGTTTTATGCCACGGCACCCTACCCGTGCAGCTATCTGCCCGGGCTCGACGCACGCTC
>DAIBBI010000055.1:0-52363 GCA_027442615.1 Ferrovaceae bacterium
GCCACCAAAGTGATCGTCCTCGATGTACTTCTTGGCATTATCCCAGGCACCGCCACCGGTGGTCATGGAGATCGCCACAAACAACCCGGTGATGATGGTCCCCATCAATACGCCACCCAGGGCTTTTGCTCCCAGCAGCAATCCCACGACAACGGGTACCAGCACCGGCAACAGTGAAGGAATGATCATTTCCTTGATGGCCGCCTTGGTCAGCAAGTCCACAGCCCGGGTGTAATCCGGCCGTTGTGCCCCGGTCATGATCCCCGCCATTTCGCGGAACTGGCGACGCACCTCAAGCACCACGGCTCCCGCAGAGCGTCCCACCGCTTCCATGGCCATGGCTGCAAACAGATAGGGAATCATGCCGCCAATGAACAGCCCGACAATGACCATGTGATCGGACAGATCGAATATGGTTTCCCGACCCAGGGATCCCGCCAACTGATGCGTATAGTCGGCAAACAGCACCAAAGCCGCCAGGCCGGCAGAACCGATGGCATACCCCTTGGTGACCGCCTTGGTGGTGTTGCCCACCGCATCCAGCGGATCGGTGATGTTGCGGATGGACGGTGGCAAGCCAGACATTTCTGCAATACCACCAGCATTATCGGTAATCGGACCGTAGGCATCCAGGGCCACCACGATGCCAGCCATGGACAGCATGGAAGTCGCTGCAATCGCGATGGCATACAACCCGCCCAGGGCATAGGCGCCCAGAATGCCCAGACAGATCACCAGGACGGGGGCCGCCGTGGCCTTCATGGAAATACCGAGGCCCGCGATGATGTTGGTGGCATGCCCGGTGGTTGAAGCCTCGGCAACCGTTTGCACGGGAGAATACTCCGTGGCGGTGTAATACTCGGTGATCACCACAAGCGCCGCCGTCACGGCGAGGCCGATGAGGGATGCCAGCCACAAGTTCATCGCCGAGATGCCGGCCGGATTGGCCCCCATGAGGAAGGTTGTGATGGGATAGAACGCTACGGCAGCAATACCCCCTGCCACGATCAACCCCCGGTAGAGGGCGTTCATGATCTTTCCACCGTCGCGCGCCTTGACGAAATAGGTACCGATGATCGAGGAGATGATGGAAACGCCCCCCAGCGCCAGCGGGTAGGTCAACGCATTCTCGAAGCCTTTCATCACCAGGGCGCCTAGCAGCATGGTCGCAATGATGGTGACCGCGTAAGTTTCAAATAAATCTGCTGCCATGCCGGCGCAGTCGCCCACGTTGTCACCCACGTTGTCGGCAATTACGGCGGGGTTGCGCGGGGCATCCTCGGGAATGCCTGCCTCCACCTTGCCCACCAGGTCGGCGCCGACATCTGCACCCTTGGTGAATATCCCCCCCCCAAGGCGTGCAAAAATGGAAATGAGCGAACCACCAAAGGCAAGTCCCACCAGCGGCGTCGCGTCCACCGTGGCACCCGCGGGAGTCATGTATTGCAGGATGGCGTAGTACCCGGCCACCCCCAGCAACCCCAGCCCAACCACCAGCATTCCCGTGACGGCTCCGCCGCGAAAAGCCACGGCGAGAGCGGCATTCAATCCATCGTGCGCTGCCTGCGCGGTGCGCACATTGGCCCTGACTGACACGTTCATTCCAATGAACCCGGTGGCGCCGGATGCCAGTGCGCCGATGGCAAATCCGATGGCCGTCTTTGCCCCCAGGGCAAAGAGAATCACTGCAAAAAGAATGGCGCCCACCAACGCGATGGTTCTGTACTGGCGGCTCAGGTAGGCGGAAGCACCCTCTTGAATGGCGGCCGCAATTTCCTGCATGCGCGCATTGCCATTCGATTTTGAAATAACCCACTGATAGGAACTGAGACTATAAACAAGAGCCAGAACTGCGCAAACCAGGGCAAACAAGACACCTTGTGACATTTTTATCTCCCTATTGTGATGCTGCAGACGCTACACCTTGAACGTGGTCTTCAATTTCTTCGGGACGGCTATATTCCTTAAAGTGACGTAGTCGGGTAAACCGTTTTTGAACGGCGGAAAATCCTCACCTGCGATGAGGGGCTCGAGATAGCGACGGCATTTGGCTGTAATCCCGAAACCGTCGGGAGTGATGAAGTCGCGCGGCAGCATTTTTTCCTGATTGGCCACATCGGCAAGCGACACCATGCCAACCTTCCAGACATAGGGTTTGCTGGATTTTCGAACCACGATGGGCATGATGGCGTTATGCCCCTTGAGGGCAAACTCCACGGCTGCCTTGCCCATGGCGTAGGCTTGGGCCACGTCCGTTTTGGAGGCGATATGGCGTGCCGCGCGCTGCAGGTAGTCTGCCACCGCCCAGTGATATTTATAACCCAGATGTTCGCGCACCAGGTTTGCAATGACGGGTGCCACCCCGCCCAACTGCGCGTGGCCAAATGCATCGCGCAGCCCGCTTTCGGAAAGAAACTTTCCGTCGGCATCCTGCAGCCCTTCGGATACTCCGATGACGCAGTACCCCTTTTTCTTGACGGTCTCCTCGACTCGCTCCAGGAATTTTTGCTGGTCGAACGGAATTTCCGGAAAGAGCAGGATGTGCGGTGCAGCACCGGATTTGTCCGCGGCCAGTCCGCAAGCTGCGGTGATCCAGCCTGCATGACGCCCCATCACTTCCAGAACGAACACCTTGGTGGAAGTCCTGGCCATGGAGGCCACGTCAAAACCTGCCTCGCGAATGGAAGTAGCGACGTATTTGGCCACCGAACCAAATCCTGGGCAGCAATCCGTCAGGGGCAGGTCGTTATCCACTGTTTTGGGAATGCCCACGCATTGAATGGGGTACCCCAACTGTTCGCCAATTTGCGAAACCTTATAAGCCGTATCCTGCGAGTCACCTCCGCCGTTGTAGAAAAAATAGCGGATGTCATGGGCACGAAACACCTCGATCAGGCGCTCGTATTCGGCACGATTTTGTTCGAGGCCCTTGAGCTTGTAGCGGGCTGAGCCAAATGCCCCGGACGGAGTGTGCCGCAAAGCGCGGATGTCCGCGTCAGATTCCTTGCTGGTATCAATGAGGTCTTCGGTGAGCGCGCCCAGAATGCCGTGTCTTCCTGCATACAGCTTTCCGATTTTGTCCCGATGCTTGCGCGCGGTTTCAATCACGCCACAAGCGCTGGCATTGATGACGGCTGTTACACCACCCGATTGGGCATAAAACGCATTGGGTTTAGCCATGAAGATTTCCGGTCCTCGTCAATCAGTGTTTGAGTGCCTCAAAAATGGCATCGCGGATGGATTCAACGGCACCGGTGCCCGCTACCTTGACATAGCGGGGTGCATCGCTATTTCCTTTGGCGGCCCATTGTGAGTAGTAGTCCACGAGGGGGCGCGTCTGGGCATGGTAAACCTCAAGGCGCTTTCGAACGATTTCCTCGCGGTCATCCTCGCGCTGCACCAGCTCCTCGCCAGTCACATCGTCTTTTCCCGAAACCCTGGGTGGGCTGTATTCGGTGTGATAAACACGCCCCGAAGCCACATGAACCCGTCGCCCAGACATGCGGGAAATGATTTCGGCGTCCGCCACATCGATCTCCACCACGAAGTCCAGCTTGACGCCGGCACTGCGCATGGCCTCGGCTTGGGGTATGGTGCGCGGAAATCCGTCAAACAGAAAGCCCTGGGCGCAATCCGGCTGGGCGATACGATCCTTGACGAGACCGATGATGATGTCATCGGAAACCAGCCCTCCGCCATCCATCACTTTTTTGGCGGCAAGACCCAGTGGTGTTCCCGCCTTCACAGCGGCGCGCAGCATGTCACCGGTTGATATCTGGGGAATCCTGAAATGCTCCTTGATGTAACCCGCCTGCGTCCCCTTTCCGGCGCCAGGCGCCCCCAATAAAATCACCCGCATATCCACTACTCCCTGGGCCTACTCTTGTTATGGTTAGTCCGAGAACCTACCCGGAAACCGTGCGATGGTCAAATAAAGCGCGGACACGCTCCAGATCTTCTGGAGTGTCCACGCCCGGGGCCGGCGCACGGTCCGTGGTGACGACCGCGATGCGGTAGCCGTGCCATAGCGCGCGCAACTGTTCCAAGGCTTCGAAATCTTCCAGGGGGGAGCGGCTCAGCCTCGTAAAATCCTCGAGAAAGGACACCCGGTAGGCATACAACCCCATGTGGTGCCAGGCAGGTAAACCGGGGGGCCATGACGATACATTCCCGGCAAAGGCATCGCGCGGCCAGGGAATGGGGGCGCGGCTGAAATACAGCGCCTCCCCTGCCTGATTGAGCACCACCTTGACCGCCGTGGTGCTTTCGAAATGCGCCCGGTCATGGATCGGGTAACAGGCCGTTGCCATCGCGCAAGTAGTGCTGGCGGCCAACCGCTCTGCAACGCGCCGGATGACGTCAGGGGCCATCAGGGGCTCGTCGCCCTGCACGTTGACGACGATTTCACCCGCAGGGAGCCTGAGCAAACGCACCGCCTCGGCCAGCCGATCCGTTCCGGTTTCGTGGTCCGCGTGCGTCAAAACCACTTCAAGGCCTGCCGAGCGCACTGCGGCGGCAATCTCCTCATGATCGGTCGCCACGGCCACCCGCGTGGCCCCGCTGTCGCGAGCCCGCAGGGCGCAATGCACCACCATGGGCAAGCCTGCAATCTGCGCCAGCGCTTTCCCCGGGAATCGCGTGGAACCCATGCGCGCCGGGACGATTGCGGTGAATGAAGCAGGCACCCTCAGACTTCCTCGCTATCGTCCAGGCGACGCGCTTCTTCTTCCAGCATCACCGGGATGCCGTCGCGCACCGGAAATGCCAGACGGCACGGAGCACAGATCAATTCAGCGCGTGTCTTGCGATGTATCAGCGGGCCTTTGCACAGCGGGCACACCAGAATTTCAAGTAATCGTCCGTCCATGTCACCTCCGCTGCAGGATATGATCAACCAGAGCCTCAAGGCCAGGATCCAGCACTGCACACACGGGCAACATCCAAGCCGCAGGCAGTCCAAATCCCTGGCATTTTATCCCATCTTTCTCCGTCATTAGCAGGGGTGCTGACAAATCAAAGCGCAATTCTTCGGGCGCAAAGGCATGATGGTCAGGAAACGCATGGGGAATCACCGTAATTCCCAGTGTTTGCAGATACTCAAAAAAACGCTCTGGGTGGCCGATGCCCGCCACGGCGTGACAGGTCTGCCCGCGGAAATGATCCAGGGCCACCTCACGGGCGTCGGGGCTTAAGCTGACCCAGGCGAGCCCCTGCAACGTCATCCCAAACTGCGGAGACCGGGTAGGAATGACATGCCGCAAAGCTCCATTGAGGACCACGGCATCCACCGCATCCAGGCGAGCTCTTGGCTCGCGCAAGGGACCTGCAGGGAGCAAGGCACCGTTGCCCAGTAGTCGCCGACCGTCCACCACGGCAATTTCCACGTCGCGCGCCAACGCAAGATGTTGCAGGCCATCGTCACTGATCAGCAGGTTGATCTCGGGATGCGCCTGCAACAACGCGCGCCCCGCGCTTGCCCTATCCTTTGCAATCCATACCGGAACCCTGGCACGGCGCGCCATGAGCACCGGTTCGTCCCCTGCCTCGAGCGGATCGTCCGCCGGGAACACCTCCCGGACGCCAGGCACCACCGCCCCATAACCACGACTGATGATGCCCGGACGCCAGCCGCGCCGCCGCAGCGCCTCCACCAAGGCAAGCGTCAGGGGGGTTTTGCCTGTCCCCCCTACGGTGACGTTGCCTACGACCACAACCGGCACCGGAAGCCTGCAGCTGGAAAGCCATCCCAAGTCTGCCGCCCATCGGCGCAACACCAGAATCAAGGCAAAAACAAGGCTGAATGGCAACAGCCAAAGCGGAGGAGAGGCGCGCTGGTACCACTGACGCTGCAGCCACTGTTCCATGCAGTCAGCGTACCGGAACCCGGGTCAGGACCGTCATCCGGTGAAATCCGGCGCCTTGGGCCGCTTCCATGACCCTGACCACGCTGCCATGAGTGGCCTGCGCATCCGCGCTGATGACCACGGGAACATCCCTCTCGCCATGAGCCGCGCGTTGCAGGGCCTCCTGAACCGAGGAGAGGCTCGGTGAGGCGATCAACTGCTGATCAATGAGCGTCTGCCCAGAGGCTTCGACAGTCACTTCAATGACGCTGCCAACAGGCGGAGGGGGGCGCAAGCCGGAGTTTCCTTCCGGCAGGTTGACGTGCAGACCCGCATACCGGTTATAGGTGGTGGTAATCATCAGAAAAATCAGGATGACCAACAAGACGTCGATCATGGGGATCAGATTGATTTCGGGCTCTTCCCTGGTCCTTCCCCTGCGAAAATTCACGGAAGGCGTTCTCCATGAAGGACTTCCACCAGCTTGATGGCTTGCTGCTCCATCTCCGCCACCAGTCTGTCGATGCGCGAACGGAACAGGCGGTAGAAAATCATGCTGGGTACGGCCACCACCAATCCAAAGGCTGTATTGTATAGCGCTACAGAGATGCCTTGGGCCAATTCCGCAGGACTGGCCCCGGCTGGGTTCTGGCTGCCAAACAACATGATCATGCCCACCACGGTGCCAAACAGCCCCAGCAAGGGGCTGATACTTGCAATGGTGCCCAGGGTTGAGAGGGAGCGCTCGAGATCCACCAGCACGGCGCGACCCGCCTCCTCGATGGATTCCTTCATGGCTTCGCGAGAATTGCGCTCGTTGCGCAACCCTGCGGCAAGGATTCGCCCCAGGGGCGAGCCCGTTTCGATTTTATCGATCAGATGGGGCGAAATGCCCTGGTCCCGAACGCCTGCCAGAACGTCGTTGAGCAATCCTGGGGGCAATACCCTGGATGTGCGCAGGACCACCAACCTTTCAAAGATGACGGCAAGCCCCACAATCGAAGCAATGACCAGCAAAACACTAGGCCATCCGGCCGCCTCAATCAGATGTGGCACAGCCACTCCCCACTGTTATCAACTGGGTGGTAGTGTAATGGATGGCGCAGGGATTGGCGACCCATACAGAGTTGTCCACAAAGTCTGTGGATAACTTTGTGAACAGTATCCTTTGATTCATGACAACCCTATCATCCTAATGAACTTTTTTTGGTTAGCGCATTTTTTGAACAGCAAAAAATTATGTCTTTGCTTAACAAAATTTTAAAAAAATCGCCATTCACCAAGGCGCAGACGGGCTTATGAAACCACCCTCTAAATCTGATGCCACTCTCGAAGGGGTTTTGCCTCAATTGCCCGATAGCATGGAGATAATCCTTACCGTTTCCAGCTTTGCATCGCGCATCCAACGGGTTTTGGAAGAAGCTTTGCCCGCCGTTTGGATTCAAGGTGAAATATCCAACTTTACCGTGGCCACATCAGGCCACTGGTACTTCAATCTAAAGGATGCCAACGCCCAGATACGGTGCGTCATGTTCCGCTCCAGAAACCAGCGCCTGGACTGGCATCCTCGCAATGGCCTCGCAATCGAACTCAAGGGCCCCACCACCTTTTACCCCCCCAACGGCTCGTGTCAGATCACCGTGGAAACCATGCGTCAGGCCGGTGTCGGAAAGCTGTTCGAGGCCTTCACCCGACTGAAGGAAAGGCTGGCCGGAGAGGGCCTGTTTGACGACGCCCTGAAACAGCCCTTGCCCACCCACCCCGTCACGATCGGCATCATCACCTCGCCCGCCGCCGCCGCGCTGCGTGACGTGTTAACCACCTTGAAGCGACGCAGCCCTGCTACGCAAATCATTCTGTACCCCACTCCGGTCCAGGGAGATGGTGCTGCAACCCAGATTGCCCGCGCCATTGAAACGGCCAGTGAGCGCGCAGAGTGCGACGTCCTCATCCTGTGTCGCGGTGGGGGTAGCATTGAAGACCTGTGGGCGTTCAACGAAGAGATCGTGGCACGTGCCCTGGCCAACTGTTCGATACCCGTTATCGCCGGTATCGGTCATGAAACCGATTTCACCATTGCCGATTTCGTAGCCGACCGGCGCGCCCCTACCCCCACCGCTGCTGCCGAACTGGTCAGCCCCGATCGACAGGGATTGCTGCGTCAACTGGCCGCGTTGGGGCAACGTCTGGAAACCCTGCTGCAAAGACGCGTGGAGCGGGACGGGATGCGCCTGGATCTGGCGCTGCGGCGATTGCAAAGCACGGCACGGCACACCTTGCAACGCGAAGAAATAAAGGTGGGAAGACTGCGGCAACGCCTCATCCATCCCGGCGAACGACTGAACCAGCAAAAAACGGGCCTGGAATCCATGCGCCAGCGCCTGTCGCGCGCCAGCAAACAGCATTTCGAGCGCCAACGACAAACCCTGCAACGCCTCGAAGCAGGACTGACCCACCTCAACCCCCAGGCCGTGTTGTCTCGGGGTTTTAGCATCGTCCGCAACGAAAATGGAACCATCATCCGCGGCAGCCATGAAATCGCCCCAGGACAGGCCATCGAGATTGCCTTTGCCGATGGTCACGCTCGGGCAAAGGTCACTCAAACAGGGTCCTGAATTCAGGACCCTGCGTTCAGAAACCGGGCGACTTCCTGCTCAACCTCACCGGCCACGCCGGATGCCAGGCAATCGAAGATTCGAAGTGCAGGCCAGCTTCTCATCCAGGTCATCTGACGCTTGGCCAATTGGCGCGTGGCGATGATTCCCCTTTCGCGCAGCATGGCGCGGTCGATCTGTCCCTCCAGATACTGCCACATCTGGCGATAACCCACGGCGCGCATCGCGGGGAGATCGGGATTCAACGCATGGCGCTGGCGCAAGGAGCGCAATTCGTCCTCCAAACCAGCCTCCAGCATGGTATCGAAACGCTCGGTGATGCGCCGGTGCAATACGCTACGATCCGAAGGCATCAGGCCGAGGGCCAGCACCCTGGCGTTGAGCGGCCGACGCGAATCCGTGCCATGGTATAGGGAAAGTGGAATCCCGGTGACCCGGTACACTTCCAGTGCGCGCTGTATCCTTTGAGAGTCCCCCGGCTGCAAACGGGCAGCCGTCACCGGGTCCACCCGAGCGAGTGCCGCATGCATCGCGGGCCAGCCCAGCTCCTGGGCCTCCTGATCCAGCAGGGCACGCATCGCAGGTTCGGCGGTGGGCAAATCATCCAGCCCCTGCTGCAGCGCCTTGAAATAGAGCATGGTGCCTCCCACCAGGAGGGGAACCTTGCCGCATTGGGCGATTTTGTGCATTACCTGCAAGGCTTCTTCACGAAAGCGTGCTGCAGAGTAGGCCTCGGTAGGATCGATGCAATCGAGCAGGTGATGCGGCACGCGCCTCAATACCTCGGCGTCTGGTTTGGCCGTGCCGATGTCCATGCCCCGATAGACACTGGCGGAATCCACGTTGATGATTTCCAGCGGAAAACGCGCCGCCAGCTCCAGCGCAATGGCGCTCTTGCCACTGGCGGTGGGACCCATCAGGAAAATGGCACTGGCAAGTGGGTCGGACATCTTGAACGACTACTGTCCGCGCATGAACAGGCGGTCCAGTTCAGCAAGCGTGATCTGGCGCCAGGTAGGCCGGCCGTGGTTGCATTGATCCGAGCGGTCGATGCGCTCCATGTCGCGCAGGAGCGCATTCATTTCCGGCAGGCTCAACTGCCGGTTGGCCCGCACGGCACCATGGCAAGCCATGGTGGCCAGCAACTCATCCTGCCTTTCAATCAGCAAACGGGTGGTGCCGTAATGACGCAACTCGGAGAGAATGCTGCGCGTCAGGGCCTCGGCGCCCTCCGTTGCGAGCAGCGCTGGAAGCGAGCGGATTGCTAGCGTCTCAGGCCCCAACACGGCCAATTCGAAGCCAAACCCAGCGAGGGTCTCGGCATGGGATTCTGCTGCAGCCACGTCGCCCCGCTCCACTTTAAGGCTCAGGGGAATGAGTAGTGGCTGCGACAAGAGTTCCTGACGGGTGACGGCCTCCTTAAGACGCTCATAGAGTATCCGCTCATGGGCGGCGTGCATGTCCACCACGACGAGACCCATGCGGTTCTGGGCGAGGATGTAGATGCCCTGCAACTGTGCCAGGGCGTACCCCAGGGGGGGCGCTTCACCCTCAGGGGGCGCACTCAGGGTGGCAGCACCCATGTCGCCCCCCTGCGGCTGGGAGAGCGGCCCAAACAGAGCCGCATGGAAGGCATCGGGCTCGCGGATGGCAAGGCTATGCTGCATCGGTGAGGGCGACGCACTGCCAAAGCCACGCAAATCATAAGGCCGTTCCTGCGAAAGCGCTTCGACGCGCCCAGGAGCCGTCCCGGCCAGCGCTTTGCTGATGCTTTGAAATGCAAAACGATGCACCATTTGCGGCTCTCGAAAACGGACTTCCGTTTTGGCGGGATGCACATTCACGTCCACCGCAGCTGGATCCATGTCGAGAAAAAGAACATAGGCAGGATGCCGCTGATGATGCAGCACGTCCTGGTAGGCCTGGCGGATGGCGTGAGCCACCAGCTTGTCGCGAACGAAGCGACCATTCACAAAGAGATATTGCGTATCGCGCGATGCCCTGGAGTATGTCGGCCGCGCCACCCAACCCTGCAGGCTGAGGCTGGCAACCCGCTCTTCCACAGGCAAGGCGGCTCCGATGAATTCTTCGCCCAGCACGGAACGCACGCGCAATTCCAGGCTGGAGGCTGGCCAGTGGCGTTGAACGCGGCCGTGATGGGTCAGCCGAAAGGACACCTGGGGATTGGCCAGCGCCAGTCGATGCAGCAGGTCGTCGCAATGGGCGTACTCGGTGCCCTCCGATTTGAGGAATTTCCGGCGCGCCGGCGTCTCTGAAAACAGGTCAGCCACTATGATAGTGGTGCCGGGGTCGCGCGCTGCAGGACAGACACCCTCGGCCCTCCCCCCCTGGCTACGGATACTGAAAGCCCTTGATGATTCCCGCGTCCTGCTGATGATCGTGACTTCTGCAATAGCGGCCATGCTGGCCAGCGCTTCACCACGGAACCCAAGGCTCGACACCGTTTCGAGATCTCCGAGCGAGCGTATCTTGCTGGTGGCGTGCGCTGCCAGCGCAAGCGGCAGGTCATCGGCGACCATGCCCAACCCATTGTCATCCACCCGGATCCGCTTGACCCCTCCTTCCTCCAGGATCACGGCAACGTCGCTGGCCTGCGCATCGAGCGCATTTTCCACCAGTTCCTTCAATGCAGAGGCAGGCCTTTCCACGACTTCACCTGCGGCGATTTGGGCAATCAGGACATCGTCCAGCCGTTCTATGCGCCTCATGGAGTCACGGCAAGGCGACTGCCATTCAGGTCGGAACGTACAGTACGCGACTTGTTCAGAGGAGGATTGGCCGCCAGGTAGCGCTGCAGGCCGGCCAGAATCGCCGCGGCCAGCCGGTCCTGGTATTGGGTATCGTTCAGACGCCGTTCCTCGTCGGGGTTGGTGATAAAGGCCGTCTCCACCAGGATGGAAGGAATGTCGGGTGATTTCAGCACGGCAAAGCCCGCCTGTTCCACATCGCCCTTATGCAGCGCGTTGACGTGGCTGAGTTCGCCCAATACGGCCCGTGCAATTTTGAGGCTGTCGTTGATGGTGGCCGTTTGGGACAGGTCAAACAGGGTTTGGGCCAGGTAGGTTTCGTGCGCATTGATGTTGACCCCACCGATGAGATCGGCGTCATTTTCGCGCTTGGCCAGCCAGCGCGCCGCAACCGAAGTTGCCCCCTTCTCGGACAGGGCAAATACGGAAGAACCGCGAGCATCGCTGTTGATGAAGGCATCCGCGTGAATCGACACAAACAGGTCGGCGTGCAGTTGACGCGCCCTGGCCGTCCGGCCCTGGAGTGGGATGAAGTAATCGCCATCACGAATCAGTACGGCACGCAGGTTGGGCTGCGCATCAATCTGCGCCTTGAGGCGTCGCGCGATGGAGAGCGTGACTTTTTTCTCGAAGGTACCGCCGCGTCCATGGGCGCCAGGATCCTCACCGCCGTGACCCGCATCCACCGCGATGATAATGCGCTGCTGGTTCCTGGATTTTGAAGATGCTGCCGCAATGCCCAGAGGGGGCACTGGCACGCTCGGCGCCGGCATTGCTGCACCCATGGCTGGAATGGCCGATTCTGCGGGTGGCACTGGCACCCCTGCTTCCTGCGGCACCCCGGAGCCTTGCGGCGCTGTAACCTCGGCCTGGGGTGCCGGGGCAGCAGCGGCGGCCTGATGGCTTTCCAGCAGGGCCATCAATGGGTCTGACGGCGTTTCGGGATAGATATCGAGGACGAGCCGGTAACCATATCCTGCGACGGGATCAAGCAAGGAAGTGCTGGCCTTGACCCGGGTCTTGAGATCAAATACCACACGCAGGATACCGGGTTTGAATCGACCGACACGAATCCCCTTGATATAAGGATCGTCCGGCTTAAGGCTGTGCGCCATGGTTTCAAGGGGCGCGCCAAGTTCCACGCCCTCTAGGTCGAGCACCAGCCGGTCGGGGTGCTCCACCGAGAACAGGGTGCTGCGAATGCCGGTTTTCGATTCAAAAGTGACCCGGGTATACTCTTCGGCAGGCCAGAGCCTGACGGAGTGGATGCGGGTGCCTGCCACTGCAGCGGGCGCCCAGAAGACCGCTGTGGCTCCTGCGAGGAGCAGGAGCCATGTCAGGAAATGAAAATACGCTCGAGGCATTGTCGTCCCAAAAGTGAGCCTGCAGTGATGGTCAGCTTTCTCCCTTCCCCCTCCGTACGCAATTCAATGAGGACATCCTCCGCAGGTAGCCAGCCCCCTGCCCGTTCCGGCCATTCCACAAAACACAACCCCGTTCCGCCGAAGCATTCACGAAAGCCTGCGTCCTCCAATTCGGAATGGCTTTTGATTCGATAAAAATCAAAGTGATACAAGTATAAGCTCGAAACATTATAGGTTTCAAGTACGGGATAGGTGGGACTCTTGATATTTCCCTCAACCCCCAAAGCGCGCAACACTGCCCGCACCAGGGTGGTTTTTCCTGCCCCAAGGTCTCCTTTAAGAAGGATGAGCATGCCAGGCTTGAGACAGGCGGCGAATTGTCGAGCCCAGCTCTCGGTGGCAAGGACATCTGGGAGCCCAACTTCAAACCTCTGGGGTGGCATGGCATCTTGAATGTTCAATTCTGACCTCGGACGGCATTGGGGTTGACTTAACCCGGTATCGAAGCATACCCCACGCATCAACGCAAGCGTTGACCTGCTCAGGTATCATGGGCGGTCATGATGCCTATTCCTTCTTCGCCCCACGCCCTCAAGATCGTATTGGCCCAAGCCGCGCTGGACCTGGGCTTTGATGCCGCACGCGTGACGCGCCCCGATCTACAGGAGGCTTCGGCGCGGCTACAAGCATGGCTTGCCGCCGGACATCACGGCGAAATGAACTTCATGAAGCAGCACGCCGCCTTGCGTGCCAACCCGGAAGCGCTGCATCCGGGCACCCTGCGCGTCATCAGCGTCTGCATGCCCTACCTCACCACCCCCCTGAATGACGCCGAAACAACGCTTTCCGATGCCCGCCGCGGCTATATCTCCCGATATGCCCTAGGGCGGGATTACCACAAGGTGCTGCGCTCCCGCCTGCAACAACTGGCCTTTAGGCTGGAACAACATTGGGGCCCCTTCAATTACCGCGTATTTACGGACAGCGCTCCGGTGCTGGAAGTGGAAATCGCCAACCAGGGTGGACTGGGATGGCGCGGCAAGCACACCCTAATGTTGCGCAGGGATGGCGGATCCTTTTACTTTCTGGGAGAAATCTACACAGACCTTCCACTCCCCATCGACGCGCCCGTGCAGGACCACTGCGGTACCTGTCAGTCCTGCATCGACGTGTGTCCGACCCAGGCCATTCTGGGGCCCTACCAACTGGACGCGCAGCGATGCATCTCCTACCTGACGATCGAGCTCAAGGGCTCCATCCCCTTGCCCCTGAGACCTTTGATCGGCAATCGCATCTATGGTTGCGATGACTGCCAGTTGGTCTGTCCGTGGAACCGCTTTGCCCGGCAGTCCTCGGTCGCTGACTTTGCTCCACGCGAAGCGCTCCGCGCAGACCCACTGGTGGCCCTGTTTTCCTGGGAAGAATCCCAATTTAACGACCAGTTGGCCGGCTCCGCCATCCGCCGCATCGGACACGAGCGCTGGTTGCGAAACATTGCCGTTGCCCTGGGCAACGGACCGGCGGATTCCCAGGCCATCACCGCGCTGAGCCAACGCCAGAACCATCCCTCGGCCCTGGTGCGAGAACACGTGAACTGGGCGTTGCACCGGTTGTCGGAGTAAAATGTCCGGCTTGATGCCGATACGCTTGGATGACCTGACCCTGATGAACCCTGCACGCTACCCCCTGCTACGCAACGCATTGCGCGCGCTCTCCCTGGTGGGAACCCTGGTGCTCGCCACCGCCTCGCCCCCAGCAGGCGCCTCGGAAGGACTTCCGTTCAGCAAGCCCGCCTTGCCTGCGGTACTGGCCTCCTCCAGCGCCTCCAAAACCTTCCTGATGCCCGAAGAGGCTTTCAAGATCAACGTCAGTGCAGCCACAGCCCAGGAGCTGGCCGTGGAGTTCACACCCGCCCCCGGTTATTACCTGTATCGCGACCGGATCAAGGTCCTCGGCGCTACAGAGGCGTCGGTGGGGCACCTGGCCTTTCCCCAGGCCGAGAGCAAGGAGGATCCCAGTTTCGGCCGCGTCTGGGTGTATCACCATCCTTTCGCCGTGGACGTGAGTCTGCCCTCGGCACCCCCGCGTGAGCTTGCCATTACCTACCAGGGCTGTGCCGAGCAGGGGATCTGTTACCCCCCCACCACTCAACATTTCGTCCTGGCGTCGCTTACCGGTCGCTACCAACCCGTTGCCGGAGGCTCGCCCCTGGAGAGCGCGCCGGACATCAACTCTGCCAATCCCAACGAGTTTCTGAGCTTTCTGAAAGGGGCCAAACCCTTGCTCGTGCTGACCACTTTTTTCGGTTTTGGGCTGTTGCTTGCCATGACGCCCTGCGTTTTTCCCATGATCCCCATCCTCTCGGGCATCATCGCCGGCCAGGGGACCAGCATCACCAAAAGCCGCGCCTTCGGACTATCGCTGACCTACGTGCTGGGAATGGCGCTGACCTACGCTCTGGCGGGGATTCTGGCAGGGCTTTCCGGCACGCTGTTATCCAACGCCCTGCAAACACCACCCGTTCAAGTGGCCACGGCCCTTCTATTCGTAGTCCTCTCGCTCTCCATGTTTGACGTGTATCAGTTACAGCTGCCACCTGCCCTGCAAAACGGGCTGAACAACCTGTCCAACCGGCTACCGGGAGGAAAATATCTGGGTGTCGGATTGATGGGCGTGCTCTCAGCGCTGGTGATGGGCCCTTGCGTGGCGGCCCCGCTGGCTGGCGGACTGCTGTATATCGCGCAAACCCATGACCTTGCCCTTGGGGGCGCTGCATTGTTCATCCTGGCCTTGGGCATGGGGGTGCCGCTCCTGGTGATTGGAACCTCGGCCGGAGCATTATTGCCCCGTGCAGGGCGCTGGATGGTCTGGGTCAAACGGTTCTTTGGCGTTCTGTTGCTGGGCGTTGCGCTCTGGATGGTGATGCCGCTCCTGGGGTCACGGATCGGCACGAATGGCCCCCACTTTGAACGCATCACCTCAACTGTCGCACTGGACCAGGCCCTCACCAAGGCCGTTGCAGAGGGGCGGCCCGTACTCCTTGATTTTTACGCTGACTGGTGCGTCTCCTGCGTTGAAATGGAAAAGAAGGTGTTTCCCACGCCAGCAGTGAAATCGGCGCTTGAAAAAGGCGTACTGCTGCGCGCTGACGTCACCCAAAACACCCCGGAGGATAAGGCGCTTCTGGCGCGCTTTGGCATGTTCGGTCCTCCCGGGACCGTTTTCTTTGGCAGCGATGGTCGTGAAATCAGCGATGGCCGACTGGTGGGCTATGTGTCGCCACAGCAGTTTCTGGACCACCTCGGCACGGTATTCCGCTAATATTTGATGAAGTGTTCCCGGTAATGCTTGAGTTCCTCTATGGATTCGTGGATGTCCGCCAAAGCCTCGTGTTTACCCGATTTTTTGAACGCCCCGTAAATTTCAGGTTTCCATCGCTTGGAAAGCTCTTTTAGGGTGCTGACATCCAGGTTTCGGTAGTGAAAATAGCGCTCAAGGTTGGGCATGTAATTGGCAAGAAAACGCCGGTCCTGGCAAATGGAGTTCCCGCACATGGGGGATTCGCCGGATGGGACATATTCCTTGAGAAAGGCCAGGAGCAATTCTTCAGCCTTGGCCTCATCCAGTGTGGAGGCCTTGACCTTGTCGATCAGTCCCGAACGCCCGTGGGTTCCCTTGTTCCATGAATCCATGCCGTCCAGCACGGCTTCCGACTGGTGTACCACCAGCACTGGCGCCTCGGCGACCGTGGCTAATTGGTTGTCCGTGATCACGATGGCGACTTCGATGATTCTGTCGCGCGCAGGGTCGAGCCCCGTCATTTCCATGTCAACCCAGATGAGGCGGTTCTTGTCTTGTGCCATAATTCGGTGGTTTGATCCTTTTCCTACTTGCGTTTTCTGACGACATCCATCATTACATGAATGCTTCGATGCTGTTTCATTTGGTTTTTCTGGTGCTGCTCGCGGGCGTGACCGGAGGTCGTTTATGGCTGGCTTACAGGCAGATTCGCCACGTCAAGCTTTACCGCCAAAGCGTCCCTGCAGCATTTCAAACCCGTATCCCGCTGGAAGACCATCAAAAAGCTGCAGATTATACCTGTGCCAAAACCAAACTTCGCATGATACACACCCTGACCGATGCCCTGCTACTGCTGGTCTTTATCGAAGGCGGTGTATTGGAGGGGTTGGACCGGTGGTTATTGGACACTTCGGGTAATGGCGGGTTGCATGATCTGGCGCTGGGCGGCAGCGTCCTGCTGATCGGTGCCTTGGCGGACCTCCCGCTCAGCCTCTATGGCACATTTGGCGTGGAAGCACGCTTTGGATTCAATCGCATTACACCGAAACTGTTTTTGATGGACCTGTTGCGCGAATCCCTGATTACCGTAGGTCTCGGTGCCCCCGTGTTTTTGGCAGCCGTCTGGATGATGAATTCGTTGGGAAGTTACTGGTGGCTCTGGGCATGGGCGGCATGGATGCTCTTCAACGTCGTGCTATTGATGATCTACCCCACCCTGATCGCACCCCTGTTCAATCGGTTTACCCCTTTGCCCCCTGGGGATTTGCGCCAGCGTGTGGAAGCCCTGCTCAAACGCTGCGGCTTTCGCTCCAGCGGACTGTTTGTGATGGACGGGTCAAAGCGTTCGAATCATGGCAATGCCTATTTTACGGGCTTTGGAAAAAGCAAAAGGGTCGTGTTTTTTGACACCCTGCTCACGCGCCTTGACCCTGCTGAAACGGAGGCCGTCCTGGCCCATGAACTGGGGCACTATCATCAAAAACACGTCATTCAGCGCATCATGGTACTGTTTGGATTGAGCCTGGTTTTTTTGGGGCTTCTGGGTTGGCTCAAGGAAATGCCCTGGTTTTATCTCGGGCTGGGCGTGACGATACCGGGAACCGCAATCGCCCTGATCCTGTTCATCCTGGTCATTCCGGTATTTGGTTTTCCGCTGCAACCCCTGATGAGCCTGTATTCGCGTAAGCATGAGTTCGAGGCGGATGCCTACGCCGCGCAACATACCCCAGCCAGGGAATTGATCAGTGCCCTGGTCAAGCTATACCAGGACAATGCCTCAACCCTCACGCCGGATCCGTTGCATTCTGCCATTTACGATTCCCATCCTCCGGCCGCACTCAGAATTGCACGCCTGGAATCCCTTCAGACCGCGTGAACACCCCTCTCACCGGAACAGTCGTCGCAGCATTTGGCCGCCATTACGACGTTGCTCTTCCCGGCTCCGAGCAGCCCATCAGCTGCGTGCGTCGCGGCAAGCGCAAGGACGTGACTTGCGGGGATTGGGTGGACATCCAGATGACTTCCTCCGGACAGGGCGTCATCGAGGCGGTGCACGAACGCCGCACCCTGCTCTACCGCGCAGATGTCTGGCGCGAAAAGCTATTGGCTGCCAACGTGGATCAGGCGCTGATCGTCGTGGCCCCCGAACCCACCTACAGCGACGAACTCCTGACCCGCTGCCTGATTGCCGCCGACGCTGCCGGCGTCGCGCCCATGATCATCCTCAACAAAATGGATCTAGGGACATCGGCTGCCCGCGCACGCTCAGCACTTGAGTACTATGCTGAACTGGGATATCCCCTGGTGTCCATGAGCGCCCTCCAGGACGTGTCGGCATTGCGCCCCTTTCTGACGGGACGAGTCAGCATTCTGGTGGGCCAGTCCGGCATGGGCAAATCCACACTGGTCAACGCCCTGGTCCCCAATGCCCTGGCCCGAACCAATATCGTGTCCCAAGCCCTGGATTCTGGTCGCCACACCACCACTGCCACCCATTACTACGCCATGGATGCGCAAAGCGCGCTCATCGACTCGCCGGGACTGCAGGAGTTTGGCCTGGCCCACTTGAGCCCCAAGGCCATCGAAGGTTATTTCAGGGAGTTTTCCGGGCTGCTGGGGCAGTGCCGTTTCATGGATTGCCAGCACCTCAACGAACCGGATTGCGCCCTCAAAAACTGGGCGCGCGGAAACGAAAGAAGGGAATTACGGTTGCGCTATCTCACCAGCCTGCAGCAGGCAAAGCGGCATCGGGGCCACAACTAACCCCCCACCATGGCTGCTATCGTCATCAACGCGATGATCAGTAACCACAACACCAAAGTCCGCCAGATCATGCCCTCGGCACTCCTCAGGTGATCTACGTCGGGGGCTTCCCCAACACCCAGATCCAGCCCCCCGTAAACGCGATTGGACGCAGATGAATCGCCAAGACGAATGCCTAGGGCACCGGCAGCGCTGGCCAGGATAATGCGCAGACTGGCGCGGTTACCGGAGGCCTGGGTGCGCCAACAAAACAGGGAATCCTCAAAGTTACCCACGATGGCAAAGGCCAATGCGGTCAGCCGGAGCGGAACCCAATCCAGCCAATAAAACGCCGTTCGGGAAAAGTGCCCGAAATCGGTTTGCGTATCCGAACCCCAAAGCCGATCAAGGCGCATTGCCATCAGGTACAACAGTGCCCCGGTGGGCCCTGGCAACACGCAATACCAAAACAGCACAGCAAGCAGATGGGTGTGGATGTCTATGAGCGCAAGCTCGATCCCACGGGCCACCAGCTCGGCAAGCGCCGGAGCAGTCGGTCCGGGAAAACCCAGGCGTTCCGCCACCTGTTCGCGCTCCATGTGGCGCAGGTCACCCTGCAGGGTGGTGAGGCGATTAAGCACCGATCTGAAGTCCAGCACCAAGGTCAACACCAGCACATCGATGGCCCAGCCCAACCCCAACCCCAGCCAACCCGCCAGGGCATTGAGCGTGCCAATAACAAGCAGAACCGGTGCGACCGCAAGAACCCATGCTGCGATGCCATGGTGCCGCTCGCCAGAGTTGAGCAGGTCATCAAGGCTGCTGGCGTAACGATCAAAGAACGCGAAAACTTTGGTTTGGGTGGAAACAGTGCGGTACTGTTCCAGTAACAGTGCAATCAGAATGGAAAAGAAGTTCATGGTCTTGCTCTGCGGCTGAATTGCGTCGAGGTTAACACAATCTGCAAAAAAAACGGGGGTTGCCACCCCCCGTGGTTCATTTACGCCGGCACTTTTCGGGCGCTCCATATCTTCTTTTTGTACTTGCCCGTACCTACCGGGACCAGTCCGATATTAAACACCTCCACCCGATCTCCGATGTTGATCTGTTCACGCAACAAGGCGCGTTGCAAATCAACACCAATATGCCGAATGGTCCGTACCTCATCCTCAACTTCCGCGAAGAATGTACGGTACTTTCGACCTGAAGGATCCGTACGCTCCACATAGCCGGTTTTGCGTAGCACTCCGCTATGGGAACTGACCACTGGCGGCTTGATCATGTTGGGATACTGCCTGTCCTGACTGGCCAGCGGAACCTTACGTGCCGCATCTTCCGTCCGGATTTCCTCCATGGTCCGCTCGATGGTCTTGCGCCGCTTCTGTAAATCCGTCAATTCGTGTTCCGGTGCGGCGCAAGGGGGAAGAAGACGCCACGGCCTTTTGTTGAGAAGGTTTTCAGGGATTTCCTCCTCGATCAGTGCCCCCGCGTCTTCCAGAGTCTTCTCCATGAGCCGTATCACCCGCAGATCCTGGAGCGATTCAAACTCCAGAAATTCGTCAGGTATGACGATACGACCCCAATGCCTTGGCGCGACGCCTTGCGAGCGAGCCGAACCCCTGGCCTTTGCAACCTGCTCGCCTGCGCGAGTACGCAGCCGTCGGACCACATACGCCCCATGTTTACGCTGAAGGCTTTTGTAATCCAGCCAGATTGCACGAACCACCCGTGAATCACGCCGATAGAAATGGCAAACCACGTTAAAACCCTCGCCATGTCTCACCAGCACTTGCCCCACCAGGAAATCGACATCGGGCACCGGAACCAGGTGCTGGACTGTCGGTGACACCGGTGATTCCAATGCAGATTCGGGTTCTGCCGGTGCCGTGAGCGCCAACGGCGCCTGAACGGCTTCGGCAGAGGCCATTTGTTCCGCCCATCTCTCTGGCGTCACCTTCCGACTCCAATGGTGTCGCAGCACCACGCCCAGGTAAACCACACTTCGAAACAAACCTTGAACAAAGTCAAATGCAATCATCGCCCATCCTCCAAAAAAATACCGGAGGCTTGCGATGACCCGCCTGACGGCGAGAAGCATGCCGTCCGGCGATTGGGTACTGCTGTTAATCATGGAGGACTTGCACAACAAGACCCACCATGGCACCCCGTAAGAGTTCAAGGAAAAATCCTTTATGCCCGTCCACTGTAATGAGGGATCATGCTGCGTGGCCGATTAAACAAATGAATGCCGCGTGGCTTGTCGGACAGTACAATGCGCGAATGACGACCATTACCCCTGCGGAAGTCCGCTTCCAGGACGGTATTCTGCGTGCACCGGCCTTCAATGACGTGTACCACTCTGCGGACGGCGGCATTGCCCAAAGCACGAGCGTTTTTCTTGGAGGCAACGCATTGCCGGAACGCTGGCTGAACCGACCCGATTTCCAGATTCTGGAAACAGGGTTTGGTATCGGACTCAATTTTCTGGTGACCTGGAACGCGTGGCGCAACACGGTCCTCAACCCGGAGGCCCGACTGCATTTCGTCTCGTTTGAAAAATTCCCCTTGAATCGTAACGACCTGGCCCAGGTCCTCTCCCCCTTTACAACGCTCTCCCGGCTGTCCGAGGCCCTGGTAGCCGCATGGCCCCCGCTGGTGGCCGGGTTCCACCAGATCAGGTTTGAGGGGGGACGCGTGACACTCACGCTGATTCTGGGGGATATCCAGGAAACCTTGCCGCAACTGGCCATGGCAGCAGACGCCCTGTTCCTCGACGGTTTTGCCCCGGACAAAAACCCCCAGATGTGGGATGACTGGGTGATCCGCCACATAGCCCGCCAGATGGCGTATCAGGGCACGCTGGCCACCTGGTGTGCAGCCGGTGCCGTGCGTCGGCGCCTGGAGTCTCATGGTTTTACGGTACAGCGTCGCCCAGGTTTCGGACGCAAGCGTGAACGCCTGGAAGCGCGCTTTGACAAGATTCCAGAGGAGGCCTTCAGGCGCATGGTCACGACTGCGCGCAATCCGGTTCTGGCGCGCATCCATCATCCCGTCACGCAACGCCGCGCGATCATCGTCGGTGCAGGAATTGCAGGATGTCTGATGGCAGAACGACTGGCGCAATACGGGTGGCAGATCGACCTGTTCGATCGTCACGCCGGACCCGCCGAGGAAGCCTCTGGAAACCCTGTCGGTATCTTGCGCCCGGTGCTGTCGCGCGACGACAACCCCACCTCCCGCCTTTCGCGTGCCGCATTTTTTCAAACCCTGCACACCTTGCACCGGTTACAGGCCAGGACCGGCACCATCCGTCACAGGCAAAGCGGCGTCCTGGTCCTGGCCCAGGATGAGGAACAGGCCCTGTTACAACGGAGCGTCATTGCACATCAAGGCTATCCTCAGGACTACGTCCGGTTTCTGGAGCCCTCCGAAGTAGTGGCCCTCTGTGGCATCGCAGTGCAATGGGGCGGATGGCATTTTCCGCAGGGCGGATGGCTGGACCCTGGAAGCCTTTGCGCAGCAGCCCTCCTTGCCGGATCGCCTCAGATTCGTTGTCACTGGAATACCGACGTAAGCCACATCGAGAAGACTGGGGCCTGGCGGGCCCTTGATGCGCGTGGACAGCTCCTGGCAGAAGCACCGGTCCTGATTTTGGCCCTGGGAGCCCATGCTCAATCCCTGCCGCAAACGGCCGAACTTCCAATGACGCTGTTTCGCGGGCAGATTACACTGGTGACGCACGACCCCTTTCCTCCGCAAACGCCGGTACTCTGTCAGGATGGGTATGTGATTCCCGGGCTGGAGGAAGGTCTTTGCGTCGGCGCCACCTATGAGAGCGATCAGGAGGCGGCCCCCCGGCAAGCCAGCACCCTGGAGAACCTGGAACGACTCGCCCGACTTAGTCCCGGCTGGGCGCCAGACCCCCTCACCACCCTGGATCGTGTTGGGTTTCGCAGCGTCTGCCGGGACCGTATGCCGCTCGTTGGTGCCCTGGGCCCACAGGAGGGCCTCTACACCACCATGGGAATGGGATCGCGGGGACTGATCTGGAGCAGCATGGCAGCGGAACTCATTGCAGCGGAACTTGCAGGGACCCCGCTGCCGCTGGAAAAGGACCTGATCAGGGCAATTGCCCCGGCACGTTTCAGTGGTTCAACAATTCGGCAGCATGACGACGCGTCGTCGGGGTGATGGTCACGCCACCCAGCATGCGCGCCAGTTCTTCCACACGCGCCTCATCATCCAGACGCTGAATGGTGCTGTTGACGCCAGCTGCATGCTCCGTTTTGGTCACGCTCAGATGCTGCTGGCCCCTGGCGGCCACCTGCGGCAGATGTGTGACGCAGAGCACCTGATGCCGTTGACCCAGGTCTTCCAGCAGGCGCCCGACGATTTCAGCCACGCGTCCACCAATACCGGTATCCACCTCGTCAAAGATCAACGTAGGCACTGCCGAGACGGTGGAGAGTGCTGCCTGAATGGCCAGGCTGATGCGAGAGAGTTCGCCTCCGGAGGCCACGCGGGCCAGGGGCTCGGGGGTCTGGGATACATGCGCTGCCACCCGAAACTCCACCTCGTCCAGGCCCGACGCATTGGCCCGCTCCAACGGAGTCAGGGCAACCTCAAACACGCCCTTCCCCATGGCCAGTTCGGCCATCGTGTCCGTAATGGTCTGGCTCAGTCGTTTCGCGGCCAGTGAACGCTGTTGCGACAGCGTCCGGGCCTGATTCTGGAACACCTCTCGTGCCGCATGCATGGCCCGCTCCAGGCTTTCTCCAGAGCCTTTGGATTGCAACGCCTCCAGCCGTGCTGCAGACTGTGCCAGACGCTCGGGCAGTTGCTCCGGCTTGAGCCGATGACGACGCGCCACGGCCAGGATGTTTTCCATACGCGACTCCAACTGCCTCAAGCCAGCGTCATCCACTTCAATGCCCATGGCATAGCGACGCAATTCGTGTACGGCTTCATCCAGCTGGATTCCTGCCGACTCGATCAATTCCACGCTGGGCTGCAGGACTGGATCATAAATCACAAGATCCGACAGTTTGGTTCCCACCGCATCGAGCTTGGCGCGGATGGCATCATCAGCCTCAGACAGCATCTCCAACGCAAACCGGGCTCCCTCCTGCAGGCTGGCCGAATGGGCAAGGCGTGTTTGGTCCGCCTGCAGGGCCTGCCAGCTTTCCAGGGTCAGGTCGAGGGCGCCGAGTTCACGCACCTCGTCCTGCAGACGCGCCTTTTCTTCAAGCAACACCTCGGCGTGACTCCTCCACTGTTCCCATTGATCATGGGCCGATTGCCACTGGTTGTAGGCCGCCCGCACCGATTGCGCCAATG
This sequence comes from Ferrovaceae bacterium, assembly GCA_027442615.1. Classification (GTDB taxonomy): domain Bacteria; phylum Pseudomonadota; class Gammaproteobacteria; order Burkholderiales; family Ferrovaceae; genus JAJZRV01. The sequence continues at coordinate 23,970 of DAIBBI010000055.1, forward strand.
CTGTCGTGCCGGCAAACGCATCGAGCAACGCACGCTGGGTGGCGACCTTTTGCAGGGATTGATGGGCATGTTGTCCATGAATGTCGAGCAGCCATTCCGACAGGATTTTGAGCTGTTGCACTGGCACGCTCGATCCGTTGATGAACGCACGCGACTTTCCTGTCCTGTCGAGGACGCGGCGCAATACGCAGCGGTCGTCAGACCAGAGCTCGTTCTCCTGCAGCCATTGCCCGGCAGGATCTGCTTCAGCCACCTGAAACTCTGCCACCACCTCCGCCCGTTCGGCTCCGGAACGCACGATCCCGGGTTCGGCGCGCGCGCCCAGGGCCAGAGACAGCGCTTCGATCAATATGGATTTTCCGGCGCCGGTCTCTCCTGTCAGCACGGTGAACCCGGCATCGAACTCCAGGTCCAGATGCTCGACGATGACAAAGTTACGGATGCTCAAGGCACGCAGCATGAGAGGCGCCCTAGAGCTTGGTTCCCCAACGCAGTTTTTCGCGCAACATGGCGAAGTAACTGTGCCCGATGGGGTGAAGTAGACGAATGCCAGCCTCGGAGGGGCTGATCACCAATCGATCGTCGACCTGGAGTTCACAGTGGTCCTGAACGTCAAAATTGGCAAATGCCCCGGCGCCCTTCTGCAGGATGACTTCCACCGTACAGCGGTCGCTCAGGGCAATAGGACGATTGCTCAAGGTGTGGGGACAGATGGGCACCAGCACGATGGCTGCGAGATCAGGGTGCAGGATGGGTCCGCCACTGGACAAGGCATAGGCCGTGGACCCCGTCGGCGTAGCCACGATCAGACCGTCCGCGCGCAAGCTGTAAACGAAACGCCCGTCTACATAGACCTCGAGGTCAATCATGCTGCCGCGCGCGCCCTTGGTGAGCACCACGTCATTGAGTGCCACAGACCGGCTGACGATGTTGCCGTTACGGACGATCCTGGTTTTGAGCAGGGTTCGCGTTTCTCCCTGATATTCACCATCCAGCACCTGGCCCAGCATGGTTTCCATGGCGTTTGCGGGAATGTCGGTCAAAAATCCCAATTGCCCCAGGTTGATGCCAATCAGGGGGACCTTCTGGCAGGCCAGAACGCGGGCCGCGTAGAGCAGTGTGCCATCCCCTCCCAGAACCACCACCAGGTCGGCGTGCGCACCGATGTCGTCCAGGCTCACAACCGGTGCTTGCGTCTTTCCCACGGCAGCTGCCGAACGATGGTCCAAAACCACAGACAGGCCCCGCCCCTCAAGGAATGCGATGAGCTTCTCGAGCGGCTCTGCCAGATTGCGGCTATCATATTTGCCGACGATCCCGATGCGTTGGAAGGGTGAATTCATGCCAAGAATTAAACCACATTTCAGGTAGAATGATTTGCATGTTAAACGATCGCGCCCGTGCGCTTCTCAAAGCCCTGGTGGAACGCTACATCGAAGAAGGTCAGCCGGTGGGTTCGCGAGCCCTATCCAGGACGTCCGGCCTTGAACTGTCGGCAGCCACCATCCGCAACGTGATGGCCGACCTGGAAGACATGGGTTTCATCGCCAGCCCGCACACTTCGGCAGGACGGATTCCCACGCCGCTCGGTTACCGCTTTTTCGTCGACAGCCTGCTCACCATCAAGCCCCTGGGAGCAGAGACCTTGAGCCATCTGGAAGGCCAGCTGCACCCCGCCGACACCCAGCATCTGGTTTCGGCGGCATCCCAGATGCTCTCCGAGCTCACCGCTTTTGCAGGCATCGTCCAAACGCCGAAGCGCCGTACCAGTGGTTTCAGGCATCTTGAGTTCCTGCGGCTTTCAGAAAAGCGCCTGTTGCTGATCCTGGTCACCCTTGAAGGCAACGTGCAGAATCGTGTCATCTTCACCGAACAGGTCTATACCGCGGCGCAGCTCACCCAGGCCGCCCTGTACCTCAACGAGCATTACGCCGGCTGCGATTTTGACGGCATCCGCGATTCCTTGCGCATCGAACTGCAAAGCCTCAACCAGGACATCCAGGTACTGATGAAGACGGCGCTGGAAGTAGGCGGTGCTGCCTTAAGGCAGGGGCAGGACGATTACGTGCTATCCGGAGAAACCCGTTTGATCGGCCACCAGGACGTTTCCAGCAATATGTCGCAGCTGCGAAGGTTATTTGACGTTTTCGAACAAAAAACCGGATTACTGCAACTGCTGGACATGAGCCAGCAAGCCCAGGGCGTCAAGATTTTCATCGGAGGAGAATCGGGCATCGTTCCCCTGGATGAGTTCAGCCTCGTCACGGCCCCCTATGAGGTGGACGGCCAGGTGGTCGGCACGTTGGGCGTGGTTGGCCCCACGCGCATGGCCTACGAACGCATCATCCCCATCGTGGACGTGACAGCCAAACTACTCTCCAGCGCCTTATCCCAGCATTAAGATGGCACATTATCTCCCCGAACCGGACTTTGCCCATGGCTCCCCCCTTAAAACCGGGATCCTGCTCGTCAATCTGGGTACCCCGGATGCGCCTGAAAAAGGTGCCCTGCGCCGGTACCTCAAGCAATTCCTGAGCGACCCCAGGGTGGTGGAAATTCCTCGTCCCATTTGGTGGCTGATCCTCAATGGCATCATCCTCAATACCCGTCCCGCGCGCTCGGCCCAAAAGTACGCCACCATCTGGACCCCGGAGGGCTCGCCCCTGCGGGTCAACACGGTGCTCCAGTGCGAGGGGTTGGCACAGCGCCTGCGCCAGCACATACCGTCTCCCCTGGCTGTAACGTACGCCATGCGCTATGGCCAGCCCTCCATCGCAACGGCCGTTGCCGACCTCAAGGCCCAGCATTGCGACCGCATTTTGATGCTGCCGCTTTATCCACAGTATGCAGCCAGCACCACGGCCTCCTCCATGGATGCCCTGTTTAGCGCGCTCCGTGCCTACCGCAACGTGCCAGGCGTACGCGTGGTGCGCCACTATCACGACCATCCGGCCTACATCCATGCCCTCAAGTCCCGGATAGAAGCCTACTGGGCCCAACATGGCCGTCCTGACAAATTGGTCATGAGCTTTCATGGTGTACCCCGTTACACCCTGGATAAGGGAGACCCCTACCATTGCGAATGCCACAAGACTGGGCGTCTGCTTGGCGAGGCTCTGGGTCTGCAGCCCGAGCAGTACGTGGTGTCCTTCCAGTCCCTGTTTGGCAGGGCCGAATGGATCAAGCCCTATACGGACCCGCTGGTGCACCAGCTGGCACGGGACGGGCTGCAAACCTTGCACGTGGTGTGTCCAGGATTTCCTGCGGATTGTCTGGAAACGCTGGAAGAAATCGGCATGGAGGTCAAAGCCACCTTCCTGTCCAACGGGGGCCGCGAGTACCACTACATTCCTGCACTCAACGACGATCCCGTCTGGCTGGATGCGCTCACCGAAATTGCCCTGGACCACCTGAGCGGCTGGACCAACCCTCGCTGGACCGCTCAGGCGGCGCTACTTGAAGGCGAGATGGTCCGTAACCGGGCCATTGCCACAGGAGCCACGCACTAAACCCCGCTTCTGGTAATTATTTTTCTGTCACCCCCCTTGAAATCGCAACGTGCGCCCCCAACTCACCGTGCATTCCTTGAGGAGATCACGATGCAACCGACGAATCCAGAATCAGAAGCTGCCGCTGCAGAGGCTGCCCCCGCCATCCCTGCCCTGACCCTCGAGCAGGCGCTTGCCGCCCTCAATCAGGCCGAAAACGCGGTACGCGAAAAGGAAGACGCCTGGCTTCGTGCCAAGGCAGAAACCGAGAACGTCAGGAGGCGTGCCGCAACCGACCTTACCCAGGCCCGAAAATTTGCCATTGAGTCCTTTGCCGCCGAATTGCTGTCAGTCATGGACAGCCTGGAGGCCGCGCAACAAGTCAAGGAGGCGACCCTGGAGAGCTACCGAAGCGGTGTTGCCCTGACGGCCCGCCAACTGGCGTCCGTTTTCGAAAAGTTCAACGTGAGCGAAATCAACCCGATCAACGAAAAATTTGACCCCAACCGCCACCAGGCCATCGCCTCATTGGAAAGCGATACGGTGCCTGCGAACACGGTGGTGACAGTCATGCAGAAGGGTTTTGCCCTGAACGAACGCATCCTGCGCCCCGCGCTGGTCACGGTCTCCAAGACAAAAAACACTTCACCCTCTTGAATATTCAAGACTCATCCCGACATAAGAACCATCAAAATCAAATATTTCGAGGCATAACAACATGGGCAAAATCATTGGAATCGACCTGGGTACCACCAACTCCTGCGTGGCTGTCATGGAGAACGGCAAGCCCAAGGTCATTGAAAACGCAGAAGGCACGCGCACGACACCTTCCATCGTAGCCTACGCCGAGGACGGCGAAGTGCTGGTGGGCGCACCAGCCAAACGACAGGCCATCACCAACCCCAAAAACACCCTCTTCGCCGTCAAGCGCCTGATTGGCCGCAAGTTCTCGGAGGAGATGGTGCAAAAAGACATCAACATGGTGCCTTATAGCATCGTCAAGGCAAGCAATGGGGACGCCTGGGTTGAGGCACAGGGGAAGAAAATGGCCCCTCCGGAAGTTTCAGCCGCCGTCCTGCAGAAAATGAAGAAGACCGCTGAAGACTACCTGGGCGAGGAAGTCACCGAGGCGGTCATCACCGTCCCGGCCTACTTCAACGACAGTCAGCGTCAGGCCACCAAGGACGCAGGCCGGATTGCGGGTCTCGAAGTCAAACGGATCATCAATGAACCCACTGCCGCAGCGCTGGCATTTGGTCTGGACAAGAAGGAAGGCGACCGCAAGATCGCCGTGTATGACCTGGGCGGCGGAACTTTCGACATCTCCATCATTGAAATTGCCGAAGTGGAAGGCGAACACCAGTTTGAAGTACTGTCCACCAATGGCGACACTTTCCTGGGCGGGGAGGACTTTGACCTGCGCATCATCGATTTTCTGGCGGATGAATTCAAGCGCGAAAATGGCCTGGACCTGCGCAAGGACGTGCTGGCGCTTCAGCGCTTGAAGGAAGCGGCCGAGAAAGCCAAGATCGAACTGTCCTCGGCGCAGCAGACCGAAGTGAATCTGCCCTATATCACCGCAGACGCCTCCGGCCCCAAGCACCTGGTAGTCAAGGTGACACGCGCCAAGCTGGAAAGCCTGGTGGAAGACCTCATTGCACGCACCATCAAACCGTGCGAGGTAGCCATCAAGGACTCCGGCGTCAAGATCAGCGACATTTCTGACGTAATCCTGGTAGGTGGACAAAGCCGCATGCCCAAAGTCCAGGAACGCGTGAAGGAATTCTTCGGACGCGAACCCCGCAAGGACGTGAACCCTGATGAGGCCGTAGCCATCGGCGCAGGCATCCAGGGCGGTGTGCTGCAGGGCGAAGTCAAGGACGTTTTGCTGCTGGACGTGACGCCCCTGTCGTTGGGCATCGAAACATTGGGGGGCGTAATGACGCGCCTGATCCAGAAGAACACCACGATCCCGACCAAGGCTGCCCAGGTGTTTTCAACAGCAGACGACAACCAGTCCGCCGTAACCATTCATGTGCTGCAAGGTGAGCGGGAAATGGCTTCAGGCAACAAGAGCCTGGGCCAGTTCAACCTCTCCGACATTCCGCCAGCCCCGCGTGGCATGCCACAGATCGAAGTCTCTTTTGACATCGACGCCAATGGCATTCTCCATGTGGGCGCCAAGGACAAGGCCACGGGCAAGGAAAGCAAAATCACCATCAAGGCCAATTCCGGGCTGTCAGAAGAGGAAATTCAGCGCATGGTGAAGGATGCTGAAGAGCATGCCGAAGAGGACAAGAAAAACCTGGAAGCCGTCAACACCAAAAACACGCTCGAAGCCTTGGTGCATAGTGTGACCAAGTCCCTCAAGGAGCATGGCGACAAGCTTGCGGCAGATGAGAAGGGAAAAATCGAAGCAGCCATCAAGGATGCGGAAGAAGCACTAAAGTCCGATGACACCGCTGCCATGGCCGCAAAAACCGAAGTGCTTTCCGAAGCCAGCCACAAGCTTGCCGAAAAGATGTACGGCGCCGAGCAGGGCGCAGGCGCAGCTACAGGGAACGAACACGGGGCTGGCGCCTCTGCTTCAGGGGGCAACCAGAAGGAAGAAAATGTGGTGGATGCCGAGTTTGAGGAAGTTAAAGACAAAAACCACAAATAAGCCTTCAGAGCATGAGCAAACGCGATTTTTACGAGGTATTGGGGGTCAACCGGGACGCTTCTGAAGAGGATATCAAGAAGGCTTACCGCAAGTTGGCAATGAAGTATCACCCGGATCGCAATCCGGACAACTCAAAGGCCGAGGCGCAGTTCAAGGAGGGCAAGGAGGCCTACGAGGTCCTTTCCGATTCCGACAAACGGGCCGCTTATGATCGCTACGGTCATGCCGGCGTGGACCCAAGCCACGGCGGTGGCCCGGGCGGACCGGGGTTCGGCGGCATGGGGGGCGGTTTTTCAGACGCGTTTGGCGATATTTTTGGCGACCTGTTCGGCGGCGGCGGAAGCCGTGGCAGACAAGGCGGCGTCTATCGTGGCGCCGACTTGCGCTACAACCTGGAAATCGGCCTGGAGGAGGCTGCACGCGGCACCGAGACCCAGATTCGCATCCCCGCCATGGAAACCTGTGCCACCTGCAAGGGTTCCGGTGCCAAACCGGGCACTTCCCCCACCACCTGCGGTACCTGTGGTGGTCAGGGTCAGGTGCGCATGCAGCAAGGATTTTTTTCCATCCAGCAAACCTGCCCTGCCTGCCATGGCAGCGGAACCACCATTGCCCATCCCTGTCCGGATTGCGGTGGTGCAGGGCGAACCAAGCGACACAAAACCCTGGCCGTCAAAATCCCCGCTGGCATTGACCACGGTGACAGGATTCGCCTGGCTGGCGAGGGAGAACACGGCACTTCAGGGGGTCCTCCCGGCGACCTCTATGTCGTGGTCCAGATCCGTGCCCACCCGGTATTCGAGCGCGACGGAGCAGATTTGCATTGTGAAATGCCGATCAGTTTTGGCGTGGCAGCCCTGGGTGGAGAAATCGAAATCCCCACTCTGGATGGACATGCAAAATTGAAGGTTCCGGCAGAAACCCAAACCGGTCAGGTCTTTCGACTACGCGGCAAGGGGATCAAGGCGCTGCGTGGCAGCGGCTATGGCGACCTGATGTGTCACGTTGTGGTGGAAACCCCCGTCAAGCTGACAGAGGAACAGAAGAGTCTGCTGCGAGAGCTGGAAACGTCCACGCGCGGCAACGACACGCATAACCCTCGCGCCAAGACCTTCATGGACAAGGTCAAGGATTTTTTCAGCGCTGCCTGACGCGACTTTAGACCCTGCGCCAGATCGTTCCCTGGGGGCCATCCTCCAGGACGATCCCCTCGGCCAGCAAAGCGTCGCGAATCCGGTCGGACTCAGCAAAGTTTTTGGAGCGACGCGCAGCGGCCCGGTCATGGATCAGGGCCTCGATGCGCCGGACTTCGGATTGCGCAGACGCGGGAGGGCATTCAGCGCCCTGAATCACACCGGCAGAAACGCGACCAGCACCTTCCTGCATCCATCGATCCGGATTATTGCCTAGCAGCCCCAGGATCTGTGCCAATCGGTAAAGTTGCGTCGCAGTGACATCGCTGCCACTGCGGTTGGTTTCACGGGCCAGTCCAAACAGGACAGCCATGGCCTCCGGCGTATTGAGGTCGTCGTCGAGAGCCGCCTTGAATTGCTGCGCCGCCTCGCCACTCCAGTCCACCGGACCCGCGCTGACCCGCCTTCCCCGTAACGACGTGTACAGTGTGTTGAGGGCCTGACGCGCATCTTCCAGATGCCCGTCAGTGTAATTGAGCGGACTACGGTAATGTCCGCGCAGCAGGAAAAAGCGGATGACTTCTGCGTCAAAAACCCTGAGAACTTCTTCGATGGTGAAAAAATTGCCCAAGGATTTGGACATTTTTTCATCGTTGACGCGCAAAAACCCGTTGTGCATCCACACATTGACGAAGGTATGTCCGTGCGCTCCCTCGCTCTGCGCGATTTCGTTTTCATGGTGCGGAAACTGGAGATCATGCCCTCCCCCATGGATGTCGAAATGCTCACCCAGGAAATGTTCGCTCATGGCCGAGCATTCGATGTGCCAGCCAGGACGGCCAGGTCCCCAGGGAGAGGGCCAGGAAGGTTCGCCCGGCTTGGCCGCTTTCCACAACACAAAATCGAGAGGATCCCTTTTGTGAGCATCCACCGCAATCCGTTCGCCCGCACGCAAGTCCTCAAGGGACTTTCCCGACAACTTGCCGTAACCCGGAAAATCGCGCACGGAATAATAAACATCGCCATTCCCGCCCACATACGCCAACTCGCGTTTGATCAGCGTTTCGATGATGGCGAGCATGCCCGGAACATGTTCCGTGGCGCGGGGCTCAAAGGTTGGCGGCAGCACGTTGAGTCGACGCAGATCATCGTGCATCGCAGCAATCATCCGCCCGGTCAAATCGCCGATAGCTTCATGGTTTTTAGCGGCGCGATCGATGATTTTATCGTCAATATCGGTAATATTGCGCACATATATCACCTCATAGCCCGAAGCCTTCAGCCAGCGGTAGACCAGGTCAAAATCCACCAGCATCCGGGCATGACCCAAATGGCAACGGTCATAAACCGTCATGCCACAGACGTACATGCGAACCTTGCCGGGCTCGATGGGCTGGAAGGGCGCTACGGAACGGGTAAGCGTATTGAAAAGTTTGAGCATAATCTGAATAGGGGCATCCACTTCTTTGGGACGGCTTCTTGTCGCCGTACTGGAAGATGACGCAGTTTGTTGATATAATTAAATATTCTGCAGACTTGATCGACTTAAAGTATACCACGATATGTTTCTTCACCCTGCCGCAATGCGCGTGACTTTGGCGGTTTTAGTGGCAGGACTTTGCCACTGCACCCTGGCTGCAGAGACCACTGAGCCTGCACAACCCGTCGAAACACCGACGCCCGTCGTCACGGCAACTCCCCTGCCCCCGGACAGTACGGTCAGCAGTCCCAAGGCCATCCAGAAGCTGGCTGGCGAGGGCAAGCTACAAGAAGCCCTGAACGCCGCCAACCAATATCTTGACACCAATTCGCAGGATGGTTCCGTCCTGTTCCTCAAGGCCCAGATACTGACCAAACTGGGAAAAACGGATGAAGCCATCAGCATCCTTGAAGGCATGACAGAGCGCTTTCCTGAAATGCCAGCGCCTTACAACAACCTGGCTGTGCTCTACGCCGGCAAGGGGCGTCTTGACGAGGCTCGCAAAGTGTTGGAATCGGCGTTGATGGTTCAGCCCAACTATGCCACCGCCTATGAAAACCTCGCGGATCTTTATCTGGCCCTGGCGCGACAGTCCTACGCCCATGCCTTAAAGCTGGACCCCAACAACAAATCCCTCAAGGCCAAGGCCGACAAACTCAACTAACTGGAGATACCATGGTTCGTTTCAAGACTAATTTTGGCGACATCGTTCTGACGCTCGACGCGGAAAAGGCACCCAAGACCGTTGCCAACTTTCTGGAGTACGTCAAGGCCGGCTTCTACGACAACACCATATTTCATCGCGTTATTGACGGCTTCATGATCCAGGGCGGCGGCTTCGAGCCGGGCATGAAACAAAAGGAGACCCAAGCGCCCATCGAAAATGAGGCTGCCAACGGCCTTTCCAATGATTGCTACACCATTGCCATGGCACGCACCTCGGATCCGCATTCGGCCACGGCGCAGTTTTTCATCAATGTCAAAAATAACGGCTTCCTCAACTTCAGCGCCCCCTCCCGCGACGGCTTTGGTTATTGCGTTTTTGGCAAGGTCACTGAAGGGCAGGATGTGGTGGACCGGATCAAGGGCGTTGCCACAGGCAACCGTGCGGGACATGGCGACGTTCCTGTCGAAGATGTCGTCATCGAAAGCGCACAGGCTATTTAACGCATCGCACCGTGCCGCATACTCTCTTCATTTCAGACCTGCATCTGTCCGAGGATACGCCACTCATCCGCAAGCGTTTTCTGGAGTTTCTTGCCGGCCCCTGCCGTGAAGCCGAGGCCCTCTATATCCTGGGGGACCTTTTCGAAAGCTGGGTGGGCGACGACGACATGCCCACGGCCTTCAATCGCAAAATTGTGGATGCCCTGAACGCGCTCACCGCCTCAGGAACGGCCTTGTTTCTCATGCACGGAAACCGGGATTTTTTGCTGGGTCAGGATTTTGCGGCGGCGTGCGGTGCCACCCTTCTGCCCGATCCCACCGAGACCGTGCTGTATGGCGTGCGCACCGTGCTGTCACACGGCGACCAGTTGTGCACGGATGATGCCGAATACCAAGCCTATCGCAAACAGGTGAGGAGCGCAGCATGGCAACGGCAGATTCTGGCACTGCCACTCGAGATGCGCTACAAAATGGCGCGCGATGCCACGGCAATGAGCCATAAGGCAAAGCAATCCAAGACCATGGAAATCATGGATGTCGCCCCCCAGGCCGTCATGGATTTGCTGCGCAAATTCGAGTATCCGCGACTGATCCACGGACATACGCATCGGCCGGCTCGTCACGTTTATCGTCTCGATGATCATGTTTGCGAGCGCTGGGTGCTGCAGGACTGGAATGCAAGCCGCGCCGGGGCGTTGTACTGCGACAGCGAAGGCTGCCGATTCGTGCCGCTCTAACCTAACCCTCGGGCCAGATCCGCCTGCAAGGCCTTCACCGATTCCAGCCCCACCGAAATCCTGATCATTCCTGGACCAATGCCTGCTGCCCGACGCTCTTCTTCAGAAATGCGTCCGTGGGTGGTGGTGGCGGGATGCGTAATGGTGCTCTTGGTATCTCCGAGATTTCCCGTGATGGAAATGATCTCTGTGGCATCGATGACGCGCCAAGCCTCGCGCTGTCCACCCACCACGTCGAAAGTGACAACGGCACCGCCAAGCAATTGTTGTCGACGGGCCAGATCGTACTGCGGGTGGGAAGGGAGTCCGGGGTAGTAGACCCGAGCCACCGCCGGATGACGCTCCAGCCATTCTGCCAGAGCCTGGGCATTTCTGGATTGGGCTTCCATGCGGATTTTCAGCGTCTCCAGTCCCTTTAGGCACACCCAGGCATTAAAGGCGCTCAGGGTGGGACCTGCAGTACGCAGGAACTGATAAATGCCGCCTTCCATCAGCAACTTTTGCGATCCTATAATCGCCCCGCCCAGGACCCGGCCCTGGCCATCCAGATATTTGGTTGCGGAGTGAATCACAAGGTCGGCGCCCAGTTCCAAGGGGCGCTGCAAGGCAGGAGTGCAGAAACAGTTGTCCACCACGAGCATGACCGCAGCCGCCCGGGCCACTTGCGACAATCCCGCGATATCCACCAGTTCCATGGTGGGATTGGAAGGCGTCTCCACGAAGAACATGCGGGTGTTGGGGCGTATGGCTTGCTTCCAGGCCGCAAGATCGCTCAGTGGCACGAAGGAAGTTTCGATACCGAAACGTCCCATGATATTGACCAGCAGTTGCACCGTGCTGCCAAAAACGCTGCGGGATGCAACGATATGGTCCCCCGCCTTGAGCAACCCCATGATGGCGCTGAGGATGGCCGACATGCCACTGGCCGTGGCGATGCAGGCTTCGCCGCATTCCAGTGCAGCCAGCCGCTCCTGGAATGCGGTGACCGTGGGATTGGTGAAGCGCGAATAGATGTTTCCGGGCTCACGGTTGCCAAACCGGTCCGCCGCCTGCTGGGCGTTTTTGAAGACATAGCTCGAAGTCAGGTACAGCGCTTCGGAGTGCTCGTTGAACGCGCTGCGATGAATCCCTGCACGAATAGCCAGGGTGTCAAAATCAAATTCTTCGTTCACACCGATTCAACCGCGCTGAGATTAAGATCCAGTTGCTGTGTCGATTCCTTCCCGGATCGGGTTTCGCCATCACAACGATGCGCCTCGATGTTGGCCAGGTACTCTGGTGTGATGTCTCCCGTTATGTAGCAGCCATCAAAACAGGAGGCGTCAAAGCGGTCGATGCCCGGGGTCCCTCCTCTGACATCACGCACCAAGTCATCAATATCTTGATAAAACACGGCGTCTGCACCAATTTCCACTGCTATCTCTGCATCGGAGCGTCCGGTGGCCAGCAATTCCTGACGGGTGGGCATATCAATACCGTACACATTGGGAAAGCGCACCGGAGGTGCTGCCGAAGCAAAATAAACCCTATTGGCTCCGCAATCGCGCGCCATCTGGACGATTTCACGGCTGGTCGTACCCCTCACGATGGAATCATCCACCAGCAGTACATTCTTGCCTTTGAACTCAAACCCAATGGCATTCAGCTTCTGGCGCACGGACTTTTTTCGTTCAGCCTGCCCCGGCATGATGAAAGTACGGCCGATGTAACGGTTTTTGATGAATCCTTCCCGGTAGGGAACACCCAGCCTGAGCGCCAACTGCAAGGCGCTGGGACGACTGGTGTCCGGAATGGGGATAACCACATCCAGCTTGAGGTCTGGCGCGATGCGCCGAATCTTGTTTCCCAGGCTTTCGCCCATCTTGAGTCGTGTTTCGTACACGGAAATGCCGTCCATGACCGAGTCAGGGCGTGCCAGATAGACATATTCGAATATGCAGGGATTTTTCTGGGGAGCGTCGGCACATATCCGATTGTAGAAATTGCCGCCCTCATCAATCAGGATGGCCTCACCGGGCTCCACATCGCGCAACAACTCGAAGCCCAGGGCGTCCAGCGCAACGCTTTCGGAGGCCACCATAAATTCTGTTCCCATGGGCGTGACGTTGCGTCCAATCACCAAGGGGCGGATGCCATGGGGGTCACGGAAGGCCAGCAGGCCATGTCCCGCGATGATGGTCACTGCCGCGTAAGCCCCGTGGCAGCGGCGATAAACCTGCCCTACCGCTTTGAAAATGTCGTTGGGATCGAGCTTGTGACCTTTGGCTGCGTCATGCAGTTCGTGCGCGAGCACATTGAGCAACACCTCGGAATCAGAGTTTGTGTTGACGTGGCGACGATCCTGTTCAAAGAGTTCGGCACGCAGGTGCTCTGAATTGGTGAGATTGCCGTTATGTCCCAGTACGATGCCAAATGGTGAGTTGACATAGAATGGTTGCGCTTCTGCCGGAGAACTGGCCGAACCAGCGGTAGGATAGCGACAATGGGCTATGCCGACGTTGCCGGTCAGGGCACGCATGTCCCTGGTACGAAATACATCCCGAACCAGCCCCAACCCTTTATGCATATGGAAAGTGCTGCCGTCCGCGGTGGCTATGCCCGCTGCATCCTGACCGCGATGCTGTAGCAATTGCAGTCCGTCATAAAGGAGCTGGTTGACGGGTATCTTGGCGACGATTCCGACTATTCCGCACATAAAACAGAAAGTCCCTGAAAAATGGTAGTTCCCGGACCCTCGAATTCTACTCCGATTACCGGTTCCAGGTGCTTAAAAATGTATGCGTTCGGCCATCATGGGAGGAAGGTAGGGCATCAGCAATTTGCCGCTATGCACACCCCATCGAACGAAAATCGAAGATTTCCATACCTGCTCCGTGGGAAACGAAGTCATTCCGGCAAGCATCACCAGGACCACCACGAGAATCCAGCCGCGAAGCAGGCCAAAGGCCGCGCCCAGAAAGCGATTGAGCGTCCCCAACCCGACACTGGTCGCCACGGCGCTCGTGAAATAACCCAACACCGCTGTGAACACCAATCCTGCCAGGAAAAGCGCCGCAAAAGACACCATCAGCCGAATGGTTTCGTTACTGATGAATGGCGTGAGCCATAGTGCGCCCATCAGGCTGAATGATTTTGCAAGCCAGAAGGCGACCACCCATCCCAGCAGAGAAAAAAACTCCTTCACCATGCCCCGAAACATGCCGAGAATGAGCGAGATGAACACTATGGATAGCAAACTCCAATCAATCCAGGTGAGCCTTGCGAACTCGTCCATCATGGAGAAATGACCATGTATTTGAGGTTGAGCTGATCGAGTTGATGCGTTATTGCCAGCGCCTCCGCCTTGTTGTGCAGGGGGCCGATGCGAACCCGGACTCGCGCTCCTTCCTTGTAATGCGCTTCCTCTCCAATGGCGTGCAGCTCATGATCAGCAAGTTTTTTGACCAGCGCCTGCGCTTTGCCACGATCGCTGAAAACCCCCACCTGAACCCAGAAAGCTGTCTTGCCTGCGGTAGGAATGGTTGCAGTCGTTGCCGGTTTGGCAACGGTGGTGGTCACAGCAGTGGCAGGCGCTGGAATTGCCGCTGCCTCGGGAGTGCCGAGTTGCTCAACGGGAAGGGCTTGTGGCGAAGGTGCCGCGGCGATTTCGGCAGCAGGCTGGGGCAGATCTGATCGCGCGACGACATCGGTTGCAGCTGCCTGATCCTTGTCCTGCTGCACTTCACTTGAAGGTGGCGTCAGACCACGCGCCGCAAGCTTGGGCTCCATGGAATGCTCCAGGATTACGGGCAACAGCAGGACCACGCTGAGCATGATGACCGACGCACCAATCATCCGACGCCGGCTCTGAATCCGCAAAACTTGCTCTTGAGCATTCAGGGGACGTTTCATGATTCCCTCATTTTCACCGGCAATCAGGCTGTATCGGTAACCTGTGTCAGCTGACCAAGAATGTTTGCAATCCTGTCACGCAACTGCCTGCGATCCACGATCATGTCTATGGCACCCTTCTCGAGGAGAAATTCTGACCGCTGAAACCCTTCGGGAAGTACTTCACGCACAGTCTGCTCTATCACGCGAGGTCCTGCAAAACCGATGAGTGCATTGGGCTCTGCAATCACCACGTCGCCAATCATGGCAAAGCTGGCAGAAACGCCTCCCATGGTTGGGTCGGTCAGCACAGAAATAAAAGGCAAGCGTGCCTGTGCAAGCCGGGTTAATGCAGCGCAGGTTTTAGCCATCTGCATCAGGGACAAGAGGCCTTCCTGCATTCGGGCACCGCCACTGGCCAGGAAACAGACAAAAGGATATTTCTGGTCTTTGGCCGCTTCCACGGCGCGCACGAACCGTTCGCCAACCACCGAGCCCATGGAACCACCCATGAATTCAAACTCAAAAGCTGCAGCCACCAACGGAAGGCCATTCAGTGTTCCCTGAATCACAACCAGCGCATCGGTTTCACCCGTGGCGCTGGAGGCTTCCGTAAGGCGGTCCACGTAGCGACGGCTGTCCTTGAACTTGAGGCTGTCCACAGGGGTAACCTCTGAGCCAATTTCAAAGCGTCCATCCGCGTCCAGGAAACCATCGAGGCGCGTCCGCGCAGAAATCCGGATATGGTGGGAGCATTTTGGGCACACATGAAGATTGGATTCGAGATCGGAACGATACAAGACCGCTTCACAAGAACCACATTTCACCCACAGTCCTTCGGGCACCGAACCCTTGCTGTTATTCTTGTCGCGCTTGATGCGCGGCGGCAACAGTTTTTTAAACCAGCTCATTAATCAGGCATCCATGGCTTGACGAAAACGATTGATCAATGCACCCACACGTGCCGGGACTTCATCCGGGGTGCTGGCTTCGATCTCCTCCACAATACGCGAACCTACCACAATGGCATCCGCCACCTGGGCAAGCAGGCGTGCCGTGGCCCCATCCCGAATACCAAAACCAACGCCCACTGGCACGGTGGCGGCCGACTTGATGCGTGCAATCTGGCTTGCCACCTCGTGAGGGTCAATGTTTGATGCTCCCGTGACGCCACGCAAGGATACATAGTAGATGTAGCCGGTAGCCAGTGCGGAAATTTCCTTGACGCGGGCATCAGTGGAAGTCGGTGAGAGCAGAAAAATGGAATCAACCCCTTTGGGGCCCAGCAGTTTTCCCAAATCACGGGCCTCGTCGGGAGGGTAATCCACCACCAGCACGCCATCGACTCCGACCGTGGCGCATTGGACGGCAAAGCGTTCGCGACCCATACGTTCGATTGGGTTGGCATACCCCATCAGCACCACGGGGGTAGTGCCATCCGTCTGTCGAAACAGGGCCACCGTGTTCAAAACGTCCTGCAACGAGACGCCATTTTTCAGCGCGCGCTCGCTGGAACGTTGAATGGTCGGTCCATCCGCCATGGGATCGGAAAACGGAATGCCCAGTTCAAGGATATCGGCGCCACCTGCAACCATGGCGTGCATTGTGGGTGAGCAAAGCGCCAGATTGGGGTCGCCCACCGAAAAAAAGGGAATCAGCGCCTTATGCCCTGTACGCGCCAGACGTTCAAACGTTGCGGAAATCCGTGACACTGATCACTCCTAAGTTGTTTTTCGCAACATGCACTAGAGCGCGATGCCGCTACGTTCGGCAACCGTGGCCATGTCCTTGTCGCCCCGGCCGGAAAGATTGACCAGCAGAATTTTTTCCTTCCCCATGGCGGGCGCCATCTTCATGGCCTGCGCCAATGCGTGGCTGGATTCAAGTGCCGGAATGATGCCTTCCATGCGACAGAGCGTATGAAAGGCATGCAGCGCTTCATCGTCATTGATGGCCACATATTCGGCACGATGGGAGTCCTTGAGCCAGGCATGCTCGGGCCCCACGCCTGGATAGTCGAGGCCTGCAGAAATGGAGTGCGTCTCGATGATCTGTCCATTGCTGTCTTGCAGAAGGTATGTGCGGTTTCCGTGCAATACGCCAGGGGAACCCGCCACGAGCGAGGCTGCGTGGTGCCCACTGGCCACCCCTTCACCGCCGGCTTCCACGCCCATCAATCGCACTGATTCGTGTGGGATATAGGGATAAAAAATGCCCATGGCATTGGAGCCACCGCCCACGCACGCCAGCACCATATCAGGTTGGCGCCCTGCCATCTCGGGCATCTGCGTCAGGCATTCGCGTCCCACCACCGAATTGAAGTCGCGCACCATCATGGGATAGGGATGGGGACCGGCAACCGTGCCGATGATGTAAAACGTGTTCTGAACGTTCGTCACCCAGTCGCGCATGGCCTCATTGAGTGCATCTTTGAGCGTTCTGGAACCGCTTTCCACAGGCACGACGCGCGCACCCAACAGCTTCATGCGATACACGTTCTGGGCTTGGCGCCGGACATCTTCGGACCCCATGTAAACCACGCATTCCATGCCATAGCGTGCTGCCACCGTGGCCGAAGCCACGCCGTGCTGGCCTGCCCCAGTCTCGGCAATGATGCGTTTCTTGCCCATGCGCTGCGCCAGCATCGCCTGCCCGACCGTGTTGTTGATCTTGTGAGCGCCCGTATGGTTGAGGTCTTCACGTTTGAGGTAGATCTGCGCACCCCCCAGGGAGTCGGAGAGGCGGCGCGCATGATAGATGGGGCTGGGGCGGCCCACATAATGTTTGAGCTCGTAGGCGAATTCAGCTTGAAATTGTGGATCGTCCCGATAGTGCAGATACTGCGCCTTGAGTTCATCAATGGCAGCGATCAGCGTCTCTGATACGAAAGTCCCTCCGTAAGGGCCAAAGTGCCCCTCTGGGTCAGGCATGTCGTATATCTTCATTCCTCGCTCCTTGTATGAACTGCTGCACCTTTCCTGCATCCTTGATTCCCGGAGCGGCTTCCACGCCACTGCTGACGTCCACCGCCCATGGTCTGACTGTTCGAATCGCCAAACCCACGTTTTCCGGCGTCAATCCGCCCGATAGAATGAGGGGCAACGGCAATGCCGGGGGCAGCGCCGCCCAGTCAAAGGTCTTGCCCGTACCGCCGGGCTGGCCAGCCACATAGGCATCCACCAGCAATGCTCGCGCACGGCGATACCCAACCGCGTATTGTACCAAATCAAGCCCGGGCCTGACGCGAGCGACTTTTATGTAGGGCACCTGATAGCGCTCGCATTCAGCCGGGGATTCGTCCCCATGAAACTGAAGGTAATCAAGCCTGATGCAGGACAGGACGGAGTCCACCAGATCAGGGGCGGCATCCACGAACAAGCCCACCACGGAGACAAAGGGGGGCAGAGATGCCACAATTTCCTTGGCTGCCTCAAGGGAGACCACTCGCGGGCTGGGCTGATGAAACACCAGGCCGAGCGCATCTGCCCCCGACTGGGCAACCAACTGCGCATCCTCGGCTCGGGTAATGCCGCAAATTTTGATGCGGATTGGCATGTCAGGGATTTCCATGTCTTAACATCGAGTCACACCGCGACGTTTGTTGTGGCAAATTCCAGTGGGCCTCATAACCCACTCCGGTCAGATAAAGTCCGTCTGGAGAGAAGGTTGGCGCCGCCAAAGTGCGATTACGCGATTTCAATAGCTCGAGAATCCATGCGGGCGCCTCGTTCCCACGGCCCACCATCACCAGCGCCCCCACCATGTTGCGGACCATGTGCTGCAGGAAGGCATCGGCCGTGAAGGAAAAGCTGAATACCGGACCATCCTGCGCCACTTCTGCCTGCAACAGTGTCTTCAACGGGGTTTTTGCCTGACATTCGGCCGCCCGAAACACGCTGAAATCCTGCTTTCCCAACAAAAACCGTGCGCCTTGCCGCATTAGATCCAGATCCAACTCATGATGATACCACCCCAATTTTCCAGCCATCAATGCAGGTCGGACCGGGTGGTTGAGCAGTAAATACCGGTAAGAACGGCTACGGGCGGAGAAGCGCGCGTGAAATTCTGGTGACACCGGATGCGCCCACAGGATGGCAATACCAGGGGGCAGCAACGCGTTAACGCCTCGCACCCAGGCGGTGAGCGGGCGCTGGGCCTCCGTATCGAAATGAATGACCTGGGCACAGGCATGGACGCCACGGTCGGTGCGCCCGGCTGCAATCACGTTGATGGGTTCACTGCCAATGCCGGAAAGTGCAGTCTCCAGCGCCTCCTGGATGGAAAGCCGCTCCGGTTGGCGCTGCCATCCACAATACCCCAGGCCGTCGTACTCAACTCCCAGCGCGTATCGCATGCGGGTAGGCGTCAACAGCCTTCCAGCAGGGCCAGGGCTACATGCCGTTGCTGTGCGTCGCCTCGGGCCATGATGGGAGCAATCGCATCGCGTGCACCTTCACCATCACCCTTCCAGACACAATAGCGTGCTACCACCATGAGGTGTTCTGTGGATAGCTCCTCCAGAGAGGTCATGATGAGTGAAATCGGCACTGATTCCGGCACCCGAGGCGAGGTCAGGAGGGGCAGACCCACTTCAGCGAGATCCTCGCGCGAAATACCCAGACGCAGTTCCAAATCGGGCAACTCGGCAACTTTGGGCTCCCCGATGGATTGCGGGGCAACGGGGATGCGGCCGACCCACCAGCCCACTCCGAAGACAAGGCAAATCAGCCCGAGGAAGATGCCCCCCAGAAGGACCGCATCAGGATGTATTTCACTCCATATCTGGGCATCTTCCAGCGTGGGCCACTGAAGCTGGGACAAAAACTGCAGCGCCTGGTCCAGCCAGGACTGCGCTGCTGTTTCGGGGGAATCGGCGGGTTGCACGCTCAATCCACCAGGATGCGCAACATGCGACGCAGTGGTTCTGCGGCACCCCACAACAGCTGGTCCCCCACGGTAAAGGCCCCAAGATATTCCGGACCCATTGCAAGCTTGTGCAACCGGCCCACGGGAACGGTCAGGGTTCCGGAAACTGCGGCGGGGGTAAGGTGACGCTCACTGGCTTCGCGCTCATTGGGGACGACTTTGACCCACTCGTTGCCTGATGCAATGACCTGTTCGATGTCCTGTAGCGGGATGTCACGTTTGAGCTTGACCGTCAGACCCTGGGCATGACAGCGCATGGCGCTGATACGGACGCAGAGGCCGTCGATGGGCACGCTGCCTGGTGCGCGGAATGGCGGCAGTCCGAGTATCTTGTTGCACTCTGCCCCACCCTTCCATTCTTCTTTGCTCTGGCCGTGATCGACGGGAACGTCGATCCAGGGAATAAGGCTTCCGGCAAGCGGAACGTTACGGAAGTTGGCGGTAGGCAATGTGCCGTTGCGCAAGGTTTCTGTCACGGTCCGGTCAATGTCCAGGATGGCCGACGCGGGATCAGCGAGAAGCGTTTCCACGCCGCGATGCAATGCGCCCATTTGCTGCAACAGCTCGCGCATGTTCTGTGCTCCGGCACCCGAGGCCGCCTGATAGGTCATGGCAGACACCCATTCCACCCACCCTTCCCGGAATAAGCCACCCATGGCCATCAACATCAGGCTAACGGTGCAATTGCCTCCGACAAAATCCCGAATGCCCCGCTCCAGCGCGGCATCGATGACTGGACGGTTGACCGGGTCGAGAATAATGACGGCGTGATCCTTCATGCGCAACGTGGAGGCTGCATCAATCCAGTAGCCCTTCCAACCTGAGGCACGCAACGGCGAAAAGACCTCGTTGGTATAGTCTCCGCCCTGACAGGAAATGATGACATCCATCTGCGCCAGGGCCGCAAGATCGTGCGCATCCAGTAACGGCTGGGTGCCATAGCCCACATCAGGCCCTCCAGCGCCCGCCTGCGACGTGGTGAAGAACACGGGATGAATCCTGTCAAAATCCCTTTCCTCGGCCATCCGCTGCATCAGCACCGAGCCCACCATACCGCGCCAACCCACCATTCCCACTTTCAACATGATTCCGTCACACTCCGGTAATTACTGAGTCCGCAACGCGGCAACCACCGCATCGCCCATCCTGGCCGTACTGGCCACCGCCTCGCCTGGGCGCGCAATATCCGCCGTGCGTATGCCCTGCTGCAATACCGTACGCACCGATCGATCAATGCGGTCGGCAAGCTCGGGGCGCTTGAGCGAATAGCGGAACATCATCGACACCGACAGAATTTGCGCCAGCGGATTGGCAATACCTCGCCCTGCGATGTCCGGAGCACTGCCGTGGATAGGTTCAAACAGCCCCAATCCCGCCGCATTGAGCGATGCCGAGGGCAACATGCCAATCGAACCCGTAAGCATGGAGGCCTCGTCAGAAAGGATGTCACCAAACAAATTGCCGGTCACGATCACGTCGAACTGACGAGGATTGCGCACCAGTTGCATGGCCGCATTGTCCACCAGCATGTGCGTCAATTTCACGTCCGGATATTCCGGAGCAACTTCCATCATGACGTCACGCCAGAGCTGCGTGGTTTCAAGCACGTTCATCTTGTCCACGGAGCACAGTTCGCGACGACGCTGCCGGGCTGCCTGGAATCCCCAATGCGCCACGCGGCGAATTTCGGATTCGCTGTATACCATGGTATTGGTGCCCACCCGCTCGCCTGCAGCGTTTATGGCAATGCCACGCGGTTCGCCAAAATAGATGTCACCGGTGAGCTCGCGCACGATCATGATGTCGAGCCCCGCCACGATTTCTGCCTTGAGGCTGGAGGCTTCGGCCAACTCGGGGAAAACCTGGGCAGGGCGCAGATTGGCAAACAGATCGAGCGCCTTGCGCAGGCGCAAAAGGCCGCGCTCCGGGCGCATTTCGCGCGGCAGGTTGTCGTATTGCGGGCCGCCAATGGAACCGAACAGTATGGCGTCCGCGCCCTGGCATAGGGTCAGCGTAGCAGCTGGCAGGGGGTCGCCCTGACGATCCACGGCCACACCGCCAATATCACCCGTTTCAGTCTCGAGCGCTAAGCCTTCACTGCGAAACACATCCAGAACCTTGAGAGCCTCGGCAACAATCTCGGGGCCAATGCCGTCACCCGGCAGCACAGCAATCTTCATGCAGAAACTCCAAAAATCCAGGGTTCACTTTGAGCGCGCCGCGCCTCGTAGGCACGTATCTCATCGGCATGACGAAGGGTCAGGCCAATTTCATCGAGCCCGTTAAGCAGGCAGTATTTGCGAAACTCATCCACTGTAAAACCATGCACCATCCCTTCGGGCGTCGTCACGGTTTGCGCGGCTAGATCCACCAGCAAACGGTAACCTGGTTGGGCTGCCACAGCCTGGAACAGATGGTCCACCACTTCAGCAGGCAACACGATGGGCAACAATCCGCTCTTGAAACAGTTGTTGTAAAAGATGTCTGCAAAACCGGGGGCAATCACGGCCCGGATGCCATAGTCATCGAGCGCCCAGGGGGCGTGCTCGCGACTGGAACCGCAACCAAAGTTTTCGCGCGCCAGCAGCACCTGCGCGCCCTGATATCGCTCCTGATTCAGAACGAAGTCAGGATTTACAGGGCGGCGCGCATTGTCCTGGCCGGGCTGACCCTCATCAAGGTAGCGCCAGGCATCGAACAGGTTGGGGCCAAACCCGGTGCGTAAAATGGATTTAAGAAACTGCTTTGGGATGATGGCATCGGTATCCACATTGGAGCGATCAATCGGCACCACCAATCCGTTTAAGGGCGTGAACTGCTTCATGTCAGGCGTTCCTCAATCTAAAAATGACCGGACGTCAACGAAATGCCCAGCCACCGCAGCTGCTGCAGCCATTTGAGGGCTGACAAGGTGCGTCCGGCCGCCGGCGCCCTGGCGTCCTTCAAAATTTCGGTTGGAGGTCGAGGCGCAACGCTCGCCCGGAGAAAGACGGTCGTCGTTCATGCCGAGACACATGGAACAGCCGGGGTTGCGCCATTCGAATCCTGCCGCCATAAAAATCCTGTCCAGCCCTTCCGCTTCGGCTGCTGCCTTGACCAGCCCCGACCCTGGTACCACCAGTGCAAGCTTGAGGCTTGGGGCCACCTTGCGCCCCTTGAGGACGGCAGCCGCAGCACGCAGATCCTCAAGGCGGGAGTTGGTGCAGGAACCAATGAAAACCTTGTCAATGACGATGTCGCTGATGGGCATGTTGGGCTGCAGGTCCATGTAACGCAGAGCGCGCTCCATTCCTTCCCGCCGGGTGGCATCGGGTTCCTGCGCCGGGTCAGGGATCCGGCCATTGACTGCGACCACCATTTCCGGTGAGGTTCCCCATGTCACCAACGGCTCAAAAGTGTCGGCATTCAGATTCACCACCTGATCAAAGCTCGCGCCTTCGTCGCTGTGCAGAGTGCGCCAATACGCCACCGCAGCTTCCCACTGGGGACCTTTGGGCGCATAGGGTCGACCCTTCAGATAATCCAGGGTGGTGTCATCCACAGCCACCATGCCAGCGCGTGCGCCAGCTTCGATGGCCATGTTACACAAGGTCATGCGCCCTTCCATGGACAAGCCACGGATGACCGGGCCGGAAAACTCAATGGCATGACCCGTTCCGCCTGCGGTTCCGATGTGGCCGATGATCGCCAACGCCACATCCTTGGCTGTGACACCTGGCCGCAATGCGCCTTCCACGTTGACCTGCATGGTCTTGGCCTTGCGTGACAGCAGGGTCTGCGTGGCCATCACATGTTCCACTTCAGAAGTGCCAATCCCCATGGCAAGTGCAGCAAACGCGCCATGGGTGCTGGTATGGGAATCGCCACAGACCACGGTCATGCCAGGCAGCGTGGCGCCCTGCTCCGGGCCGATCACATGCACGATGCCCTGGCGGTGGTCCCCCATGGGATATTCCGTAATGCCATAACGCCGGCAATTGTCGTCCAGGGTGTCGACCTGCAGGCGGGATACCGGATCGGTAATAACCTTCTGGTTGGTGGTTGGGGTGTTGTGATCCGCCGTGGCCAGGATGGAACCCACCCGCCACAGCCCGCGATTTGCCAGGCGCAGTCCCTCGAACGCCTGTGGGCTGGTGACTTCGTGAACGAGGTGCCGATCGATGTAGAGCAAGGCCGTGCCGTCGGATTCTTCGCGAACCACGTGCGACTGCCAGAGTTTTTCGTAGAGCGATAAGGGATTCATAGAGTTACAGCCTCAAATTGACTGTAAATTATGACATAGTGCGCCCGGGTCGAACAGATGCCCGGCGCCTGCAACACCCTCAGGAAGGACTGGCAGGAATGGCTGGCAAGGGAGGAACCACGTCGGCATTCTGCGCCCTGTGACGCAGCGCGTGATCCATCAGCACTAATGCCAGCATGGCCTCGGCGATGGGGGTGGCCCGAATGCCGACACAGGGGTCATGGCGCCCGGTGGTCTCCACCGTGGCGGGCTGCCCGGTCGAATCCAGAGACTGCCTGGGCAGGCGGATGCTGGAGGTGGGCTTGATGGCCATGCTGACCAGAATATCCTGGCCGGTGGATATTCCGCCCAACACCCCCCCCGCACGATTGGAGAGAAACCCTTGGGGCGACATTTCATCCCCATGCTCTGTGCCCTTCTGCGCAACGCTGGCGAAACCTGCGCCGATTTCAACACCCTTGACGGCATTGATACTCATCATGGCGTAGGCGATCTCGGCATCCAGACGGTCGTACACGGGCTCGCCCCACCCCACGGGCATGCCGCTGGCGACCACGTTGACCCTCGCCCCAATGGAGTCGCCTGACCTGCGCAATGCGTCCATGTAGACTTCCAGCTCTGGAACGATCCCTGCATTCGCCGCGAAGAACGGATTGGCGTCTACCGCGGACCAGTCCTGAAACGGAATGACATGCGGCCCCAGTTGTGCCAGATATCCCCGAATGCTGACACCATAGCGTTGGCCCAGCCATTTCCTGGCAATCGCCCCGGCCGCAACGCGCACTGCGGTTTCGCGTGCGGACGACCGACCGCCGCCACGGTAGTCCCGGATACCGTACTTTTGCAGGTAGGTATAGTCTGCGTGGCCAGGCCGAAACTTCTGGGCAATCTTGCCGTAATCCTGGGAGCGCTGATCCTCATTGCGGATCAGCAATCCAATGGGAGTACCCGTGGTCCGTCCCTCAAACACGCCGGAGAGAATTTCAACCCGATCGGATTCACGACGCTGCGTGACGTGCCGCGAGGTTCCTGGTTTGCGCCGGTCCAGTTCGTGCTGAATGTCGGCCTCGGTGAGTTCCAGTCCTGGAGGGCAACCGTCCACCACGCAACCCAGTGCCGGACCGTGGCTTTCGCCAAAGGAAGTGACGCAAAACAATCGACCCAGGGTATTGCCAGACATGCAGTGGAACCTCGCCTAATTGATCGCCAGAGTTTAACATAGCGTATCGGGCAGTTTTGGATCTGTCCTTACCAAGGGCGCATCGGCACCCCTATCCGCCGACAGAGAGGACTTCATGTTGGACGATCTGCGCAAGAACGCACTGGATTATCACCGTTACCCCAACCCCGGAAAAATTGAAATCAGCGCGACCAAGCCTCTCGCCACCCAAGCAGACTTGGGTTTGGCCTATACCCCTGGTGTGGCTGCTGCCTGTGAAGCCATTGTGGCAAATCCGGAGGAGGCCCGTTTTCTGACCGGACGCGCCAATCTGGTAGGCGTTGTCACCAATGGGACCGCTGTCCTGGGCCTGGGCAACATCGGCCCCCTCGCCGCAAAACCAGTGATGGAAGGTAAAGTCGTCCTGTTCAAGAAGTTTGCCGGAATAGACTGTTTCGACATCGAACTCAACGAAAACAACGTGGACAAACTGGTGGACGCCATCGCGGCACTGGAGCCTACGTTTGGCGGCATCAACCTGGAGGACATCAAAGCTCCGGAATGTTTCGAGGTGGAGCGCCGGTTGCGCGAACGCCTCAAGATCCCGGTGTTTCACGACGATCAGCATGGCACTGCAATCATCGTGGCGGCAGCCATTCTGAATGGGCTTGCCGTGGTCGGCAAGGACATCCGCAAGGTACGACTCGTCACGTCAGGGGCCGGGGCAGCCGCCCTGTCCTGCCTGGACATGCTGGTGGCACTTGGCATGCCGCGCGAGCATATCGTGGTCACGGATCTTGCCGGCGTGGTTTACACCGGCCGCAAGGAACTGATGGACCCCAACAAGGCCCGTTACTGCCTCGATACTCCAGCACGCACCCTGGCTGAAGTCATCCCGGGCACGGATATCTTTTTGGGCCTTTCAGCAGGGGGCGTGCTCAAACAGGAGATGGTGCGCACCATGGCGGATAGACCGCTGATTCTGGCGCTCGCCAACCCGGAACCCGAAATCCTTCCAGACCTCGTACGCGCCGTGCGTAGCGATGCCATCATCGCCACCGGCCGTTCGGATTACCCCAATCAGGTCAACAATGTCCTGTGTTTTCCCTTCATTTTCCGGGGAGCGCTGGACGTGGGTGCCACGAGCATCAATGAACCCATGAAAATTGCCGCTGTCCATGCGATTGCCGAGCTGTCCAGGGCAGAACAATCCGACATCGTCACTGAGGCTTATGGCAGCCAGCCCATGGCGTTTGGCGCCGATTACCTGATTCCAAAACCTTTCGATCCGCGGCTCATCGTCAAAATCGCTTCAGCTGTGGCACAGGCCGCCATGGATAGCGGCGTGGCCACCCATCCGATTAACGACATGGAGGCTTACCGCGATCGCCTGAATCAGTTTGTCTATCATTCCGGGCTCGTCATGCGTCCGGTCTTTGCCCGGGCCAAGGCTTCACCTCGTCGTGTCGTGTTTGCGGAAGGAGAAGACGAGCGCGTGCTACAGGCTGTGCAAACCATCTGCGACGAACATCTGGCCCAGCCCATTCTGATCGGCCGCCCCGAAGTGATCATGATGCGAATAAAACGATTGGGACTGCGCATCCGGCCGGATCATGAATTTGAGATGGTCAACGTCAATTCCGACCCGCGTTACCGCGAGTACTGGCAGCTCTATCATCAGATCATGGAACGCCATGGTGTGACGCCGGAACTGGCAAAGCACGAGGTTTACCGGGAACCCACGCTCACCTCAGCCCTCATGGTCAAACGCGGCGAGGCGGATGGCATGATCTGCGGGTGCATCGGACGCTACGCGGCGCACCTGCACTATGTGAAGAATGTCCTGGGCCTCAAGCCTGGAACATCCACACCGGCAGCGATGAACGTACTGCTCAATCCCAAAGGCACATTTTTCATCTGCGACACCTATGTCAATTCCAACCCGACGGCAGAGCAGATGGCAGAGATCGTGACCATGGCAGCAGAGGAGGTGCAGCGTTTTGGCATCGTGCCGCGCGTTGCCCTGCTATCCCACTCCTCGTTCGGAAGTTCGAATTCGGCGTCATCGCTGATGATGCGCAAGGCGCTTGAACTGATCCGGAAGCTCCTCCCCAGACTGGAGATAGACGGCGAAATGCATGCCGATGCCGCCATTTCCAACGAAATCCGTCAGCGCGTCATGCCTGGTTCGCGGCTTAACGGACGCGCCAATCTCCTCGTCATGCCGACACTAGACGCCGCCAACATCGCCTACAACCTGGTTCGGGTCATTGGAGACAATGTGACCGTCGGTCCCATTCTGCTGGGCGTCAACGCGCCGGCGCACATCCTGACGCCAACCGCCACGGTGCGTCGCATCGTCAACATGACGGCCTTGACCGTCGTAGACGCCCAGCATCGACAATGAGCGCGAACCCACCCCTGCCTCGCCGGCTGCGCCCCGGCGCCACGACCGGTATCTGCGCGCCTTCGGGCTTCATTACCGAACCCGGTTCGCTGGAAATTGCGAACCTGTACCTCACCGAACAAGGCTACCGTGTCGTGGTGGCGCCCCATGCTAACGATCGCTGGGAATATTTTGCGGGGACCGACTTTGACCGGCTGAATGATTTCAATGCGTTCATCCGAAACCCCGAAATAGACATGATCATGGCGGCGCGCGGTGGCTATGGCATCACGCGTCTCCTGCCAGGCCTGGACTTTGAAGCCATCGCGCATTCGGGAAAAGTCATCGTGGGATTTAGCGACCTGACGGCCTTGCACCTGGCTCTCCTGGCACAAACCGGCATGGTCAGTTTTGCCGGACCCATGGCTTGCCCCGATTTTGGACACCACCAGCGTAGTTCCCTGAACCCCGTACATTTTGAGCAGATGCTGCAATCCTGCTCCCACCTCACGCCGCCCATCAAAATGCCTTTTTCGGCCACGGATGGCGAAAACGGGCGCCTGCTGCGATCCCAGGTGGGTTCCGGCGTTGAAGGCACACTCTGGGGCGGCAACCTGTCCCTCGTGGCTCATCTGGTGGGCACACCCTACATGCCCTACCTTGAAGATGGCATCCTGTTTCTGGAGGAGGTCAATGAGGAACCCTACAAAATCGAACGCATGCTGTTGCAATTGCTCCATGCCGGGATACTGCAAAAGCAACGCGCCATCCTTCTGGGGCAATTCAATCGGTGTGAACCCACCACTGCATCAGCAGCCCCTTACACGCTCAAAAGCGTCATCGACTTCCTGAAAGGGTGGATTCACGCACCCGTGCTGCAAAACCTGCCCTTTGGGCACGTGCGCGACAAGATCACCTTGCCCGTGGGCGGACATGCAAAGATCACCCTGCTGGATGAACGCCACTACCAGATCCACCTAAGTGCTTACAACGCCTGAAGAAACCTCATTGCATCGTTATAGTGCTGTGGGCAAAGCAAAAAGCCCCGCTGCGGATGCAGCGGGGCTTTTTGTGTGCCTGTAAAGGCGCATGGGGAGTCTGGCGGTGACCTACTTTCGCATGGGTAATCCACACTATCATCGG
>DAIBBI010000065.1:0-14373 GCA_027442615.1 Ferrovaceae bacterium
TTTGACTCCGGCGCCCCCTTGCACTTGATCATTTGAAAACGCAGAGGTTACTCGATTGAACCACGTTTCGACGCCCCCCCGTCAGGGCTTGTATGACCCTGCCCACGAACACGATGCCTGTGGTGTGGGTTTTGTCGCCCACATCAAGGGGGTCCGGAGCCATGCCATTGTCCAGCAGGGGCTCAAGATCCTGGAAAACCTGACGCACCGCGGTGCCACGGGGGCGGATCCGTTGGCTGGCGATGGCGCAGGAATCCTGATTCAAATGCCGGACGCATTTCTGCGCAAGGAAGCCGCTGCGCTCCAAATCAGCCTGCCAGCCCAGGGCGAATATGCCGTTGGGATGGTGTTTTTGCCCCAGGACGCGGCAGCACGCGCGGCCTGCGAGCAAACCCTGACGCAATGCGCCACCGAGGAAGGACAGATCGTCCTGGGCTGGCGCGACGTCCCCACCAACAATAACGGCCTGGGTGAAAGCGTCAAGCTGGTGGAACCCGTGATCCGGCAGCTTTTCCTGGCGCGCGGACCGCAATGTCCCGATCAGAACGCCTTTGAACGCAAACTGTTCGTGCTGCGCAAGCGCGCCGAACATCTGGTTGCAAGGCAAGGCATGGGGCGCACCCAGTTTTACCTTCCCTCCCTCTCGTCACGCACCTTGATCTACAAGGGAATGCTGCTTGCAGACCAGGTGGGCCAGTATTATGGCGATCTGAACGATCCTGCCATGGTCTCTGCCCTCGCCCTGGTGCACCAGCGTTTTTCCACCAACACGTTCCCCACCTGGGATCTGGCCCATCCCTTCCGCATGATTGCCCACAACGGTGAAATCAACACCCTGCGCGGCAACGTCAACTGGATGGCCGCCCGCCGTGGGGCCACTGCATCTTCGTTCCTGGGCGAAGACCTGGACAAGATCTGGCCACTCATCGTGGAAGGCCAGTCGGATTCGGCCTGTTTCGACAACGCGCTGGAATTGCTGGTGGCTGGGGGATATCCGCTGGTGCAGGCCATGACCATGCTGATTCCCGAAGCCTGGGCCGGCAACCCGCTGATGGACGAAGAGCGACGCGCTTACTACGAATACCATGCAGCCCTGATGGAACCCTGGGACGGGCCTGCTGCCGTGGCCTTCACCGATGGCCGCCAGATTGGCGCCACCCTGGACCGGAACGGACTGCGACCCGCACGCTATTTGCAGACCATCGACGACATCGTGTTGATGGCGTCGGAAATGGGTGTGCTGGATATCCCGCAGCATAAAATCATCAAGAAATGGCGCCTCCAACCGGGCAAAATGCTCCTGATCGATCTGGAACAGGGTCGCATCGTCAGCGATGGCGAGCTCAAGCAACAACTGTCAGCCGCGCACCCCTACCGCCAGTGGCTGTCCAAAACACAGACCCGCATCGAAGATCTTCCCGCGGCTACCGCAACGGCCCCGCAGGCGTCGAGGGTCTCGCTGCTGGATCGGCAACAGGCTTTTGGCTACACCGAAGAGGAACTCAAGTTCCTGCTCGCCCCCATGGCGGCAAGCGGCCAGGAGGCTGTCGGTTCCATGGGTGACGACACCCCGCTGGCCGTACTCTCGAATCGGCCGAAGTCGCTCTACCAGTATTTCAGGCAGCTGTTTGCCCAGGTCACCAATCCCCCCATTGACCCCATTCGCGAAGAACTGGTGATGTCCCTGGTGTCCTTCATCGGGCCACGCCCTAATTTGCTGGGCTTTGATGCGGCCGATCCCCAGCCTCGCCTGGAGGTCAGTCAGCCGGTCCTGACGCCGGAAGACATGGAAAAGATCAGGGTGATTTCCGACTACACCCAGGGTCAGTTCCGCTCTGCAACGCTATCCATGTGCTACCCGGTCGCCGAGGGTGCGACAGGTATGGCGCGCGCCCTGGAGACACTCTGTCAGTCCGTATTGGCTGCAGTGCGTCAGGGCAGCAACATCCTGATCCTGTCCGATCGCGACATGAATGCAGATCAGATGGCCGTTCCCGCGCTGCTGGCCACTGCCGCAGTGCACCATCATCTGGTGAAAAACGGCTTGCGCACCAGCACCGGCATCGTCGTCGAAACGGGTTCCGCCCGCGAAGTGCACCACTTTGCCCTGCTTGCAGGCTACGGAGCCGAGGCCATACATCCCTACCTGGCCTTTGAAACCCTGGCCGTCCTGGGCCATTACCTGCCCCAGGACCTGGAGCTCAAGGAAGCCCGCAAGCGCTATGTCAAGGCCGTTTCGAAGGGGTTGCTCAAGGTCATGTCCAAAATGGGCATCTCCACCTACCAGTCCTACTGCGGCGCACAGATTTTTGAAGCCATCGGGCTCAACTCCGAGTTCGTCAAACATTACTTTGTCGGCACCGCCAGTACCGTGGAAGGCATTGGCCTGAATGAAGTGGCCGAAGAATCGCTGCGCCTGCACCAGCAGGCCTTTTCCGATGCGCCGTTGTACCGTGATGCCCTGGACGCGGGGGGCGAATACGCCTATCGCATCCGTGGTGAAGCCCACATGTGGACTCCCGAGAGCATCTCGAAACTCCAGAATGCCACACGCACCGGGAACTACAGCACCTACCGCGAATACGCCAAGGCCATCAATGACCAGTCGCAGCGTTTGATGACGTTGCGCGGACTGTTCGAGATCAGGCACTCCGACCAGCCCATCCCGCTGTCCGAGGTGGAACCCGCGCAGTCCATCGTCAAGCGCTTTGCCACGGGCGCCATGTCCCTCGGGTCCATATCCCACGAAGCTCATAGCACGCTGGCCATTGCAATGAACCGCATCGGCGGCAAATCCAATACCGGCGAAGGGGGCGAAGATCCGCAGCGCTTCAAGCCCATGCCCAATGGCGATTCCATGCGTTCTGCCATCAAGCAGGTCGCTTCCGGTCGCTTTGGGGTCACCGCCGAATATCTGGTCAATGCAGACGACATCCAGATCAAGATGGCCCAAGGCGCCAAGCCTGGCGAAGGCGGCCAGCTGCCGGGGCATAAAGTCAGCAAATACATCGGCAAGCTGCGTCATTCCGTGCCTGGCGTCGGACTCATCTCCCCGCCACCACATCACGACATTTACTCGATTGAAGATCTGGCACAGTTGATCCACGATCTCAAGAACGTCAATTCGGGCGCCCGCATCAGCGTCAAGCTGGTCTCCGAAATCGGCGTGGGCACCATCGCCGCAGGCGTTTCCAAGGCACATGCAGATCATGTGACCATTTCCGGGCATGATGGCGGTACCGGCGCCTCCCCGCTTTCCTCCATCAAGTATGCCGGCTCTCCGTGGGAGTTGGGCCTTGCCGAGACCCAGCAAACGCTGGTGCTCAACCGGCTGCGCGGGCGCATCTGCGTCCAGGCGGACGGTCAGATGAAAACGGGGCGCGACGTGGTGGTCGGTGCCTTGCTGGGTGCCGATGAATTCGGATTTGCCACGGCACCCCTGGTGGTCGAGGGGTGCATCATGATGCGCAAATGCCACCTCAATACCTGCCCGGTCGGCGTGGCTACCCAGGATCCCGAATTGATCAAGAAATTCACCGGCCAACCCGAGCACGTCATCAACTATTTCTTTTTCGTTGCAGAAGAAGTCCGCGAATACATGGCACAGATGGGCTTTCGCACCTTCGACGACATGGTGGGACGGGTTGACATGCTCGACATGAAGCAGGGCATTTCCCACTGGAAGGCTCGCGGTCTGGATTTTTCCAGGATATTCCACAGCCCGGACATGCCGGGCAACGTGGCCCGTTCCTGGAAGGAGCGTCAGGATCATGGGTTGGGGCAGGCTCTCGACCATCAGTTGATCGCTCAGGCCAAGCCTGCCCTCGAGCAACGACAATCCGTGATCATTGAAACTGCCGTACGCAACGTCAATCGTACGATTGGCGCCATGCTGTCAGGAGAAGTGGCACGCCGTCACGGCCACGCCGGCTTGCCCGACGACACCATCGTCGTGCGCGCCCACGGCACTGCGGGGCAAAGCTTTGGTGCCTTCCTTGCCCATGGCATCACCATGGAACTGGAAGGTGAAGCCAACGACTATGTGGGAAAGGGTCTTTCGGGCGGACGCATCATAATTTACCCGGCGGCCGACTGCCCCATCAAGCCCGAGGAAAACATCATCGTCGGCAATACCGTGTTGTACGGCGCAGTGGGTGGTGAATGCTACTTCCGTGGCGTTGCAGGCGAGCGCTTCGCCGTGCGCAATTCGGGCGCCACCGCAGTGGTTGAAGGTGTGGGCGACCATGGCTGCGAGTACATGACCGGCGGTACCGTCGTGGTTCTGGGTGAAGCAGGTCGCAACTTTGCCGCCGGCATGAGTGGCGGTGTAGCCTATGTCCTTGACGAAGCCGGTGACTTCGAGCACCGCTGCAATCTCGCGATGGTGGAACTGGAACCCATTCCTGAAGAAGACAGCGCCTCGGAAGAATCCCGCGGCAATCTGGACAGTCATGGCAAGGTGAAGGTCAACCATCTGGGCGAACGCGATTGCGTTCTCCTGAAGAAGCTCATCGAAAATCATCTTCACTATACCAACAGCGGCCGGGCGCGCGACATCCTGGAGCACTGGGATCAATACCTGCCCCGCTTCGTCAAGGTCATGCCTGTGGAATACCGTAGGGCCTTGATGGAGCTCGCAGCAGAACAGCAACAGGATGCAGAACGGAGAGCAGATCACCATGGGTAAAATCACTGGATTCATGGAAATCAAAAGGCAGGATCCCGCATCCTTGCCGCCGACAGAGCGTGTCGGCTTCTACCGCGAATTCACGCTGCCCCTGGCAGATACCGATGTCAGCCGTCAAGGCGCGCGCTGCATGGATTGCGGCATTCCATTCTGCCAAACCGGCTGCCCGGTCAACAACATCATTCCGGACTGGAATGATTTGGTGTACCGCGGCTACTGGAAGGAAGCCCTGGAGAGCCTGCATTCCACCAATAATTTTCCGGAATTTACCGGCCGCATCTGCCCTGCCCCTTGCGAAGCGGCCTGCGTGCTCAACATCAATGACGACGCGGTCACGATCAAGAACATCGAGCACACCATCATCGACAAGGGCTGGGAAGCGGGCTGGGTTCAACCCCAGATTGCCTCCCACAAGACAGGCAAGCGCGTTGCCGTGGTCGGTTCGGGGCCTGCCGGCATGGCCGCCGCCCAGCAGCTGGCGCGAGCGGGCCATGCCGTGGTGCTGTTCGAGAAGAGCGATCGCATCGGTGGGCTGCTGCGCTACGGCATTCCCGATTTCAAGATGGAAAAACACCTGATTGACCGCCGCATGGCGCAAATGGCGGCTGAAGGCGTCGAGTTTCGCACCAACCAGCATGTGGGCGTGACACTGGAAGCCTCAAGCTTGCTGGCTGATTTCGATGCCGTAGTCCTGACCGGAGGCTCTGAACACCCTCGTGATCTGGCCGTTCCAGGACGCGAACTCAATGGCGTGCACTTTGCCATGTCGTTCCTGCCACAACAAAACAAGCACAATGCCGGGGATGAAGTCGCCAACCAGATTCTCGCCACCGGCAAGCATGTGGTGGTGATCGGCGGAGGGGATACCGGCTCGGATTGCGTCGGCACTTCCATCCGCCAGGGTGCCGCCTCGGTCACGCAATTTGAATTGATGCCCCGGCCTCCAGAAAAGGAGAACAGGTCTTTGGTCTGGCCCAATTACCCCATGAAGCTACGCACGTCTTCCTCGCAGGAAGAAGGTTGTAACCGGGACTGGAGCGTGGCTACCAAGGCCTTCAAGGGCAGCAATGGTCGCCTCGAAAAACTGCAGGCCGTGCGCCTGGAGTGGAAGCAGGGTGACGATGGCCAGATGGCCATGTCCGAGGTTGCGGGATCGGAATTCGAGATCAAGGCAGACCTGGTGTTGCTGGCCATGGGCTACCTGCACCCCGTCCATGCCGGACTGCTGCAGCAGCTGGGTGTTGCCCTGGATGCGCGTGGCAATGTGGCGGCCAATGCCGAGCAGTATCAAACGTCGCTTCCCAAGGTGTTTGCCGCAGGCGACATGCGCCGCGGCCAGTCCCTGGTGGTCTGGGCCATCCGTGAAGGCCGGCAGGTGGCGCGTGCCGTGGACGAATTCCTCATGGGTGGCTCCACCCTCCCCCGCTAAGGGCCAGCATGCTCCAAAACGATACCTTCCTCAAGGCGCTGTTGCGCCAACCCACGGCCTATACGCCCCTTTGGATCATGCGCCAGGCAGGACGCTATCTGCCGGAATACAATGCCACGCGGGCGCGCGCCGGAAGTTTCCTTGATCTGTGCAAGAATCCGGACCTGGCCACCGAAGTCACCCTGCAACCGCTGGCGCGCTATCCACTGGATGCCGCCATCCTGTTTTCCGATATCCTCACCATCCCGGATGCCATGGGACTGGGGCTTTACTTTGCGGAAGGCGAAGGCCCAAAACTGGAGCGTCCGCTTCGCGACGAATGGGAAGTTCGCAACCTGACGGCTCCCGACCCCACCGAGCACCTGCGCTATGTCCTGGATGCCGTGACCCAGATCAAGAGAGCCTTGGGCGGATCCGTACCCCTGATTGGATTTTCCGGTAGCCCCTTTACCCTGGCCTGCTACATGGTGGAAGGCGGTGGTTCCGAAGACTTCAGGCACATCAAGGGCATGCTTTATCGGCGCCCCGATTTGTTGCACCATATCCTGGAAACCACCACTGAAGCCGTCATTCTTTACCTGAACGCGCAGATCGCTGCAGGGGCCCAGGCCGTGATGGTGTTCGATACCTGGGGCGGAACCCTGACCACGCCGGCGTACCATGAATTTTCCCTGGCTTATTTGTCCCGCATCGCAGCCGGCTTGACCCGCCATGCGGAAGGACGACGCGTTCCCACCATTGTGTTTACCAAGGGCGGCGGCTTATGGCTTGAAGCCATCGCAGAAGCCGGATTTGATGCCGTAGGCCTGGACTGGACCACGGATATTGCCACGGCCCGTCATCGGATTGGCGATCGTGTTGCGCTGCAGGGCAACATGGATCCTTCCGTCCTGTTTGGCACCCCTGAGGTCATTCGCCGCGAAGTGGCCCGCATTCTTGAGGGCTTCGGCCCTGGGGCGGGGCATGTTTTTAATCTGGGGCACGGCATTTCGCGCTTTACCGACCCTGAAAATGTCGCTGCCATGGTGGAAGCCGTGCATTCATTAAGTCGCGAATCCCGTTGACAACGGGCCGATTTACTGCATTGTTCCATTGTGCTTATGCACAATTGTAATGCCCTGGAAACAAACGCATAAAAATCAAGCCACTTAGCGCGTGCTTTAGAATAAATTATTGATTTTGAAGGAATATTTCATTTCGCGGTTCATTGCCTCAAGACGCATCCTCCGCAAATGGATCACAATTTTCAGCTTGGCAGGGAGTTATGAACAGAGTTATCCACAGCCCGGCCAGACCAGCATTCCCAGCCAAAAAACGCTGAAAACCCGCAACCCATGCCGATTGTCCAGGTCGCACTAGACATCCCCCTCAATCGCCTCTTTGATTACGAAGCGCCAACGGCCACGGCAGATGATGTGGGCCGGCGCGTGCTGGTCCCTTTCGGCCAGGAAGAAAAGGTCGGGGTCATTCTGGCCGTCAACACAGGTTCTGAACACCCTGTGGAACAGATCAAGCCCGTCAGGATGCTGTGGCGGGATGTGCCCGCCTTGTCAGCGTCAGACCTCCATTTTTTGCGATTTTGCAGTGACTACTACCACCACCCCCTGGGGCAGGTCATCCTGAATGCGCTCCCACCCGGACTACGCAGGATCTCGGGCTGGACTCCCCCCAAGCGACAGGCAAAGACCGCCATACCGGAAGCAGTAGCCTTTCCCACGCTGACGCCGGATCAATGCAATGCGGTGGCGGCCATTCGTGCGCAAGGTGCCGGCTTTCGGCCCTTTTTGCTCAAGGGCATCACGGGAAGTGGCAAAACAGAGGTTTACCTCAATGCCATCCAGCATTGGGTGCAGCAGGGCAGGCAGGTTCTGGTGCTGACACCCGAGATCAACCTCACGCCCCAGTTTGAGTTGCGCTTCCGTCAGCGATTGCCCGACATTTCAATGGTGAGCCTGCATAGCAATCTGGGAGAGAAGGAACGCGTGACGCGCTGGCTCAGGGCACAGCGCGGCGAAGCTTCGGTCATTCTGGGCACGCGTCTCGCGGTGCTATGTCCCATTCCCCGCTTGGGACTCATCGTGGTGGACGAGGAACATGACGCCTCGTACAAGCAACAGGAAGGATTGCGCTACTCGGCGCGCGATCTTGCCATCGTTCGCGCCCAAATGCTGCAGATCCCGGTGGTTTTGGGATCTGCTACACCTGCACTGGAATCCTGGTGGAATAGTCAGTCCGGTCGCTATCACCTGCTCAAATTGTCGCAACGGGCACTCCCCAGGGCACGCCTGCCGCTGATCGAGCTCGTTGCCGCCCCGCCCAGACATGCGCCCCAAACGATCTCGAAACCCATATTGGAGGCACTTGGACAACGGTTGGCGCGCGCAGATCAAAGCCTGGTCTTTATCAACCGGCGCGGATATGCCCCAGTGCTGCTTTGCGGTCAATGCGGCTGGGTCTGCGAGTGCAGCCGGTGCAGCGCACGCATGGTGGTACACCTGCGTGCGCGTCATTTGCGCTGCCATCATTGTGGCGATCAGCGACCCATTCCCTCGCACTGCCCGGAATGCGGCAATGCCTGCCTGGAATCCACCGGTGAGGGAACACAGAAAATCGAAGCGCTGCTTCGCGAACAATTCCCCGCCGCACGGATCCTGCGCGTGGACAGCGACACGCTGTCGCGGCGCGATGCCTGGGCGGAGACTGCAGCGGCCATAGAGGAAGGGAGGGTGGACATCATCGTGGGGACCCAAATCATGGTCAAAGGACATGATTTTCCAAAAATCACGCTGGTGGCAGCGCTCAACGTGGATGGCGCGCTCTTCAGCAGCGATTTCCGGGGCAGCGAGCGCCTTTTTTCCCAACTGGTTCAGGTGGCTGGCCGCGCAGGGCGTGCAGACCGGCCGGGTGAGGTGATGATCCAGACGGCTTTTCCTGACCACCCATTGTTCGGCGCGCTGCTGCAGCATGATTATGATACCTTTGCGCAGCAAGAGCTGGAGCAAAGACGCCTGGCAGGATTCCCTCCTTTCATGTATCAGGCCATTCTTCGCGCTGCTGCCGAAAACCCCAGCCATGTGGAATCCTTCATGGCCGAAGCGGTGCGATGGGCCCAACCCCTTGCGGATGGCATCGAAATTTATGACCCGGTGCCAGCACCGATGGCCCGACTGGCGGGTAAAACCCGCCTGCAACTGTTGGCGCAATGCAGCCATCGTGGCCGCCTTCAGGCCTTTCTGACTACATGGCAAGCCCATTTGTTCGCCATGGCGCGCTCCCGTGTCAGCTGGGTTCTGGATGTGGACCCCCTGGAATTATGAGCGTCGGCACCAAGCCCTTTATAATGACCCATTGAAAAGACGATCCTGATGACTGAATCTCACGCTCTGACCCTGCACGCGCGCATCGTCGCCCTGCTTCGCAACGCCGTCCGTACGGTGGCCCCGGACAGTGAAGCCGAAATCCTTCTGGAACGGCCGCGTCAGGCCGACCATGGTGAGTTTGCCTGCACTCTGGCCCTGCAACTGGCCAAGACCACACGCCGGCCCCCTCGTGAGCTGGCCCAAGCCCTTGTGGCGGCCATGCCGCCCTCGGATCTGGTTGAAAAAGTCGAGGTGGCCGGTCCCGGGTTCATTAATGTCTTCCTGACGGCCGCAGCCAAGCAGTCCGTGGTCGTGGACGTGCTGCGCTCAAACAGCTCATGGGGCCAGGTAGATCTGGGCCACCAGCGCCGCATCCAGGTGGAATTCGTATCCAGCAATCCCACAGGTCCGTTGCATGTGGGACATGGTCGTGGGGCAGCCTTTGGCGCGTCCCTGGCCAATATTCTGGACAAGGCGGGCTATCGCGTTCAACGTGAATATTACGTCAACGATGCCGGGCGCCAGATGGACATTCTGGCGGTTTCAACCTGGTTGCGTTATCTGGCAGGTTTTGGCTCACAGATCACTTTTCCCCCCAACGGCTACCAGGGAGCCTATGTCAGCGACATGGCGCAGCGCCTGCGCAAGGTCGAAAGCGCGCGCCTCGTCCGGTCTGACGAAGCGGTACTGCGCGGCGCGCCCGGCGTTGCCGTCAAGCAGGCTGATGTAGACCAGGCCGCAGATGATCAAAATGAAGCCCATATGGACGTTTTGATCGCCAACGCGAGGTCCCTGTTGGGGGAGGACTACCGCGTGGTGCACCAGCTCGCACTGCACGAGCAGCTCGCCGATTGCCGCAGCGACCTGGAAGAATTTGGCGTGGTTTTTGACGAATGGTTTTCCGAGCAATCTCTTTACGACGATGGTTCAGTAGCCCGAGTCGTGGAACAACTCGCGGCAGCGGGCCATGTTTATGAGCAGGACGGTGCACGCTGGTTTCGTTCCAGTGCCTTTGGGGATGAAAAAGATCGCGTGGTCCAGCGTGAAAATGGCATTTTCACTTACTTTGCCTCAGACATTGCCTACCATGCCAATAAACTGGCCCGTGGATTTGATCTCGTCGTGGATGTCTGGGGCGCTGATCATCATGGGTACATCCCCCGCGTCAGAGCCGCTCTGATGGCCCTTGGACTTCAGGCCGAACGGCTGCATGTGCCACTGGTCCAGTTCGTCAGCCTCTACCGCCACGGCACAAAAGCACAGATGTCTACCCGCAAGGGGCAATTTGTAACCCTGCGCGAACTTCGCACCGAAGTGGGGCGGGATGCTGCCCGATTCTTCTATGTGCTGCGCAAATCTGACCAGCACCTCGATTTTGACCTTGATCTCGCCAAGTCTGAAAGCAGCGACAACCCGGTATATTATGTGCAGTACGCACACGCGCGAATTCACAGTGTCCTTGCAAAATGGGGCGGCAATCCCGACCTGCTGGTACATGTGACGCTAGCCCCGCTCGATAGCCCGCAAGAGTTTGCCTTGATGCAATGGCTGAGGGAGTACCCTGAGACCATCGACCTGGCTGCGCGGGAATATGCGCCCCACATGGTGGCCTTCTACCTGAAGGAACTCGCAGCAGTCCTGCATAGCTATTACAATGCGGTTCAATTTCTGGTGGATGACGAGCCATTGAAACTGGCGCGGCTGGCTTTGATTTTTGCAGTGGCTGCGGTGCTTCGCGACGGGCTGGCGCTCCTGGGCGTCAGTGCTCCAGAATCAATGTAAGGAAACGCAGCTGATGACACAACGCTCTTCCGAACGACGATCAAAGCCAGCTTCAGCCCCTGATGGCATGCCCTTTCTGAAAGGGCTTTTGGTCGGTCTTATCCTGGGGGTGGCACTCTCCGCAGCCGTGGCTCTTTATGTGTCTCACATGCCCAGCCCCTTCGTGACCCATTCCACACAATCCTCTACGGCTCCGGACAGACCCCCCGCAGAAATGCCCGATATTTCACGACAGGGACTGATGAATCCGGGACCGGTAATCGCTGGATCGGCAAGTTCCATGCCCCAGGCGCCTGCTTCGGGCGAATCCGCTTCCCCTCCAGCAAATGACCAGCCTCCTGCCCAAGCGGTTGCGGCGCCCCCTGTCACTGAAGCCGTTGCACCGCCCAAACTGCCCGACACTTCTACCGTGACCTACTTTGTTCAAACGGGCGCCTTTGCCAAGGAGTCTGAGGCAGAAAATCAAAGGGCCAACCTTGCCTTGATGGGCGTCGATGCTGCCGTGTTGTCCCCTGAGGCCGGTGGCAAATCGCTCTATCGCGTACGCGTTGGCCCCATCGTTTCTGTGGATGAGGTCCGCACCCTGGTGGCCACGCTGAAAAACAATGGCATCTCCACGAACATTATCAAAGTGAACTCGGTCAAACCCAAAGACGTACCATCCCGCTAACTGGAGACGGAATCATCATGAAATGGCTTTTCAGAGCATGCAAAACCCTCATCATTGCCGGATTGCTGGCTTCAACCGCCTCATTTGCCGCCGTTGTTGATCGGGACTACGCGCTTGTGGTTCCTGCACGGCCCACCGACTCAGGAAAGAAAGTGGAG
This sequence comes from Ferrovaceae bacterium, assembly GCA_027442615.1. Classification (GTDB taxonomy): domain Bacteria; phylum Pseudomonadota; class Gammaproteobacteria; order Burkholderiales; family Ferrovaceae; genus JAJZRV01. The sequence continues at coordinate 12,086 of DAIBBI010000065.1, forward strand.
GTGGTGGAGGTATTCTCCTATGCCTGCCCCCATTGCAATTCCCTGGGCCCGATGATCGAACCCTGGGCCAAAAAGCTCCCGCCTAACGTGGTCTTCAAACGCATTCCCGTCAGTTTTGGACGCTCGCAATGGACTACCCTGGCCAAGGCCTACTATGCGCTGGAAGCCATCAATGAGGTGGATCGGGCGCACCTCAAGATTTTTGCTGCCCTACATACGGAAGGCATTAACCTCTCTGCGCAAGACACCCTGTTCGACTGGATTGAAAAGCAGGGGATCAATCGTCAGAAATTCATCGACGCATTCAATTCTTTTGCCGTCCAGAGCAAGGTGCAACGTGGCGACCAGAAGGCCATTGAGTATGGCGTTGATGCCGTCCCGACAATCATCATTGATGGAAAATTTCGCACCTCGCCCAGCATGGCGGGTGGCAATGGCGCCCTTTTTCCGGTCCTGGACGATTTGATCCGCCAGGAAATCAAGGCAAGAGGGTTGTAGGCTATTTCAGGTTTTCTTGAGTGGGCGCTTCCAGTGCAACAAACTGACCTGCCTTGCGCGTGACAGGGTCAGTTGGTCTGGAGGCACTGCGCTGACAATGGTTGAGCCGGCACCGATCGTGGCCCCCTTGCCCACGGTGACCGGTGCGACAAGCTGGGTGTCCGATCCAATGAAGACATCGTCTTCAATGATCGTGCGGTGTTTGTTGGCGCCATCGTAATTGCAGGTAATCGTTCCTGCACCGACGTTGACACGCATCCCAACGGTACTGTCCCCAACGTAGGAAAGATGGTTGACCTTGGTTCCATCGCCCAGCGTGCTGTTTTTGATCTCTACAAAATTGCCGATATGTACGTCCTGGGCCGTGTGGGCACCCGGGCGCAGTCGGGCATAGGGCCCGATGCGGTTGTTCTTGCCAACGTGAGCCCCTTCCAGGTGACTGAACGCGAGGATGACGGTCCCTTCATCAATTCGGCAATCGCCCAGCACGCAGTGGGCCCCGATACGGACCCCGTCGCCCAGGATCACCTTGCCTTCGAAAACGCAATTGATGTCGATCTCGACATCCCTGCCACAGTCCAACGTGCCACGAACGTCAAGGCGCGCTGGATCAAACAGGGTCACTCCAGCTTCCAGAAGCCGTTCTGCCGTTTCCCGCTGGCGAATACGCTCCAGTTCGGCGAGTTGTTTTTTGCTGTTCACTCCCAGGGCCTCCCATGGGCTGACGGGCATGGTCGTCTCGATGGGCACGCCATCCTGCACGGCCAGAGCAACCACATCGGTCAGATAATACTCGTTCTGGGCATTTTGGCAGGAGATCCGCGACAGCCACTGGGTGAGACGCGCTGCCGGAATCGCCATGATGCCGGTATTCACTTCAGTAATGGCTTTTTCTTCGGGTGAGGCATCCCGTTCTTCACGAATGGCCACAACACGCCCCTGCACATCGCGCACAATCCGGCCATAGCCCGTCGGCTCATTCATACGCTGTACCAGCAACGCCAAGTGGTGCCCGGCCGTCAAAGCCGTCAATTGGCGTAGCGTTTCGGCTTGAAGGAGGGGAACGTCACCATACAGCACGAGGACGATACCTTCTTGGGGGAGGTGAGGTAAGGCCTGCATCACGGCATGGCCCGTACCGTGTTGGGGCTCCTGCAGGGCCCAATGGAGCGGTTGGCCCGCCGATGTTGTGCCCGCCCTGACGGTCTCTGCGTTATGACCGTGAACCACCGTGATGCTTTGGGGGGAAAGTGCTTGTGCCGTATCCACAACGTGCTGCAGCAGCGGCTTTGCAGCAAGCCGATGCAGTACTTTGGGCAGGGCCGAATTCATCCGCTTGCCCTGACCCGCGGCAAGAATGACGACGTTAAGGGGTAACGCGTTCAGTGCGAGCCCTTGCGCAACCTCTGTATGGCTGCGAGCTGCGCCATGGCGTCCGCAAGCTCGGCGGTTGCCTTGGCGTAATCGATTTCTGCGGAACGATCACGAAGGGCTTCTTCAGCCAACTGCTTGGCTTCCAGCGCCTTGGCTTCGTCCAGATCATGGCCCCGAATTGCGGAATCTGCCAATACAGTCACACTGTCCGGCTGAACTTCCAGGATGCCACCCGAGACGAATATCAGCTCTTCCTGGCCCTGTCCGGGTACCCGGAGGCGAACCGTTCCGGGGCGGATGCGCGTAATCAGGGGGGTATGCCGCGGGTAGATTCCGAGCTCGCCCATTTCACCAGGCAGAACAACAAACTCGGCGTTGCCCGAGAAGATTTGCTCTTCTGCACTGACCACATCCAC
>DAIBBI010000020.1:0-22898 GCA_027442615.1 Ferrovaceae bacterium
CCAGCTCTTTACGCGGGAGGGGCATGGCCCTCCCACTACGGAGGCCTCCATGGTGTTTGGCAGCTTTGGCCTGTGGAAACGGGATCTTGCTGCGCTGGGCTCGGAGGGGGGAGTAAGCTACCTTCTGGACAGCTCCCATTTTCATACGGATGGCTACCGTCCCGACAGCCAGGCCAATCGTGATCAGCAGATGGCCAAGTTTTCGATCTCCCCCACGGAGGGCGGAAAACTGACGGTGGTGGCCAACGCCAACCAGCAACACGACACGCAGGATCCTCTGGGGCTAACCCGTGCGGCCTACCTGCAAAATCCCTTTGGCCCCCTGGCAGCCCGCCAGGGGGGTACTACTTATCCTGACCTTGCTGCAGCATATGGCACACGCAAAAGCATCAACCATCTGCAGGGGGGGGTGACCTATGATCAGGCCTTCGGCGAAGACCACCTGCAAACCACGCTCTACTCGGGCAACCGTCACGTCACGCAATTCCAGTCGGCCATGGCCTCCTTCAGCAGCAATAGCGGCGTAATCGACTACGCCCGCGACTTTTACGGCGCCGATGTGCGCTGGACCCGGGTGCGTTCCCTCGGTGATCACGGATTGCTCACGCTCACAGCCGGCATGGACAACGACCAGTTCCAGGACAATCGCAAGGGCTTTACCAATTTCACGACAACTGAAACCAGCGGCACGCTGGTGTGCGGCTCCAATGCCACCTGTGGCGTGTTCGGCAACCAAAAGCGACAGGAAATGGATACCGTACGCAGCACTGATCCGTATTTCCAGGCCGAATGGGACCTTCAAACCTGGGTTCTGAGTGGTGGACTTCGCTACAGCCGCGTCAATTTCAACGTCAACAATTCGCTCTCCAACGGCCTTACCTCCAGCCAGGCCACGGGAGCCGCAAGTGGCGACGTTACCTTCACCCATACCACCCCGGTGCTCTCCGCGCTGTATCGGCTCAACAACGCCACCAATCTGTACGTCAGCGGCTCGCAGGGATTTGAAACCCCCACCCTCAATGAAATGTTTTATTCCCGCAACGGAGCTAACGTGGCCGACGTCTTTAATTTCGGGCTGAAAGCCGCCACCGTCCATGCTCTGGAAGCAGGCGTCAAATCCATGCTCAGCGCGGACACGGAAGCCACTTTTGCCGTTTATCACGTGCGCGTGGACAACGAAGCCGTGGTGGACATCAACGTCAATGGGGCCGCGGCGTATAAAAATGCGCAAACAGAACGCGACGGTGCCGAATGGAGTCTCGACAGCAAACTCTCGCCCACCGTCAGCAGCAAACTGTCCATCACCCTGCTGCACGCCTTCTTCACCAACCCTGGTGCCACCACCACCGTGGTCGGCCCTGCGGCCAGCAGCCTGCCCGTGGCTGCAGGCAACACCCTTCCGGGTGTTGCCGAAAAATACGCCTATGCCGAACTGGCCTGGGATCCGCTTCCCGGGTTGAGCACCGCAGCTGAATTCACTGCGCGCGGACGCATGTTCGTGGAGGACAGCAATACAGAAATGCCCGCCCCGGGTTATGCCATTGTCTCGTGGCGGCTGCTGCTGCACCAGGAGGTTTCAGGATGGAAGCTGAAAGAATTTGCCCGGGTGGACAACCTGTTTGACCGAACCTATGTGGGGAGCGTGATCATCGGCGATGCCTTTGGCCGATTCTACGAACCGGCGCCAGGACGTAACGGATTGATTGGCGTCAGCGCCAGTTACACGTTTTAGATGGTCAGAACCCCCCATAGTCCGTTACAATCCTTGACACTTTTCACCAATCCATGAAACTTAACCGAAGGATCGTAGCGGGCAATGATCAACGTACTGGTAGTTGACGACCATTCCATCATAAGGAAGGGCATCATCCAACTGCTTCAGGACACGCAGGACATGCGCGTTACCGGCGAGGCCGAAAATGGCGCAGATGCCCTGCAATTGATCCGGGAACACGATTACGACGTGGTTTTGCTGGACATCAGCATGCCCGGAGAGCACGGCATAGACGTGTTAAAGCAAATCAAGGGCATACGCCCAAAACTGCCCGTCATGATCCTGAGCATGTACCCGGAGGAGCAGTACGCCGTGCGCTCCCTCAAGGCAGGGGCCTCGGGCTACATCAACAAACAGGGCGCCCTGGCGCAACTGGTCGCGGCCATCCGCCAGGTGGCGGGCGGTAAAAAGTACATCAGCAACGAGCTTGCCATGCAGTTGGCCGACAATCTGTCCCATGGCCACGTGGAACTTCCGCATCAAATACTGTCCCATCGGGAATATCAAACGCTATGCCTGATTGCCTCGGGGAAAAAACTGAGTGAGATTGCGGAGACCATGTCCTTGAGCGCCAAAACAGTAAGCGTCTACCGCGCCCGTCTGCTGGAAAAGATGAATCTCAAAACCAATGCGGAACTGATCCACTACGCCATCACCCATAACCTGGTAATTTGAGACAGGCGCGACTTACTTCAGCGAAAAATCCACCCTGGCCGGACTGGCCTGATCTGCAGTTGGCGCCGGCCCCGCAGCACCCCCGACAATAAACAACCGCTCGCGGGGCATTTTCCCCTGATGTACCAGCCAATCGCGCACCGCCTCTGCGCGACGGTTTGCCAGCGCCGCGAGATCATCGTCCGTCACCACTGTATTAGCCATCAGGAGTTTTTCCATTTCCGGCACCGGCAGGGATTTTTCCAGTCCGATCATGTTGCGCGGCTTGGGGAAATTTTCATTGTGATACACCCGTGCCAGCAAGGCGGGGTAGTCCCCTGGAGGCACCTCCACGGCATCCGGACTGACCGATTCGCCCCGGGCGATTTTCTGCCTCATCCACAGGGCCCTCACCTTCTGATCGATGCCGGCGCGCCGCAACCCTTCGGCATCGGTGACGCGATCCGCGTGCCCGGCAATGTCCAGTTTCAGGGCAGGACGTTCCGTCAGGGCCCGTGCCAGGGACCGCAGCTGTGCCGCTCCCGCCGTATCGATGACCTCCCGCCCCGGTGCAAAGGTCATGAAGGAAGCGGATGCCCCGTGTTCAAAAAAGGAGGCGATCATCGAGAACGGCGCAGTGACCGCCTTGGTAATGAGGTTGATCACCATCTTGAAGATGATTCCGCCCACCGAGAACTGTGGATCGTTAAGCGAGCCTTCCACCGGCAAATCGACGTCAATGGTGCCGTTGCGATCCTTGAGCAGGGCAATCGCAAGCTGCACCGGCAGCTGGGTGGCATCCGGGCTTTCCACCTTGTTTCCAAAAGTCAGTTGGTCCAGCACCAGGTGATTCTGTGCCGTCAGGGCATGGTCCAGCACCTGGTAATTGGCCTCGAAGGAGAGCTTGCCCTTTTCGATGTCATACCCCATGTATTTTCCGGAGTAGGGGCTGAAGGAAACCATGTCCATGCCGTTGACGTCAGCCCGGATATCCAGGAAGAGATTGCCGCGCAACGGGTTGATTTTCCCTGCAATCGAAAGCGGCGCATCGTTGACCTGCCCGCGCAGGTCAACGCTGGCAGCACTCGCCTGGGCCGAAGAGAGGCCGCTGATGACCCCACCCAGCGCTTCCAGGTCAGCGCTATAGTGAGGCTTGATGTAATTGTCGCTAAAGTGCACTGCTCCGCCCTGCAATGACACCTTGCCGATCCTGACGGAATAGCCTGCCGGTGCCGTCGCGCTGGCAGCCGTTTCTGGCGGGGCAGCTGTGGACCGGGCCGGGGGGCCTGCGGCGGATTCGCTACGCAGGAGGTCCTGGAGATTGATGCGCCCGTCCGGGTTGATGCTGACCCGGGCAAAAAAGTCATTGAGCGCCACCTGGCGGATGGAGATGGCAAGCGGCACCAGGCGAACATCAATACCTTCGAGGAACAGGGATTTCCAGCGAAGCAGTTCACGTGCGCTCATCCGGTCGAGGGTGACGAGGTCGGTGAGCGCCAGTTGTCCCTGGAACCCACCCTGAATTTTTCCACCGCCCCCCTGGGTCAGATTGAGTTTGCCCTGCGTGGTCAGTTTTCCTCGCGCCAAAAGCAGGTTGGTATGCGCGGTGAGGTAAGTCTGCAGCGGCAGCAGGTCCAGTTTCCGAACATCCACGTCGAGCGAAGCGTTCGCGGGGGTCAAACCCACAACCCCGGCAAGATGGATCTGCCCCGTGTCGTTAACCTGCGCAGCCAGGTCCACCATGCCCGTTTTTCCGGATGCCGTGGAAACATCCCGAAGCGCCAGCGTCAGTGCGGAGAGCATGGTGGTGATGGGCCGACGGGGGCCTTTGTCCTCGATCCGCGCCGAGGGGACGGAAAGTTCGAGCCTGGCAATGTCAAGGGACTGGTCTCCCAGATTGAAGGTGGCGCCGTGCAGGTCCACCGTGCCCTCATCCATCAGGAAAGCCAGCTTGGGCGCGCCATTACTGCCGGACAGATTCAAGCCATGCAGGCGCAGCTGTCCATCAAGCCCCAGCGTGGCCGGTTCTTTGGCCCGGGTTTGAAAGCGGGCGTCCAGATGGACGTCGAGCCGCCCCTGCACGAGGCCCATGGGCAATGGTGCCGGCAGGTAATCCAGATAGTGCGGCAGGTCCACGCCTTCCAGGTCCATATGCACACTGGCCTGGGGTTGAACCGCGAAGGGCAGCACCTTTCCCTGGAGCTGCATGTCGGTGCCGTCAATGCGTGCGCTCAGGACCGGCTCCACAAAAACCTCCTCATGGGAGGGCAGGGTTGAAACGAAGGGAATGCCCAACTTCAGCCGGCTGACTTCGTGGGTCAATTTACGGGGGCGATCCTCAAAGGTGAGTGCGCCTTCCTCGATCTGGATGTTGTGAATGGCGAACCGTGCGGGACCAGTGGCTGCCGGGGCAGGAGCTGGTTTCAGGGCAAGCTGCAGCAGGTCGTCAAAATTGTAGTGATGAGGGGAGAGCAAAACAAGATGGAGGTTGGGGCGAACCAGACGCACTTCCCGGATCACCGGAGCGAAATGGAGCAGGGAGCCCAGGGACGCCTTGACCTGCAACTCATCGAATGCGGCGAAGACCGTTTTCCCGTCGGGCTCATACAGGCTCAACCCGCGCACCGTCAGGGACAGGGCCAACGGGTTGATTTCCACTTTCTGCAGGATCAGTCGCCGATGAGTGAAATCAGCGACTTTCTGTTCGGCCTGGGACAGGAGGAAGCCCGGCAACACAAAATAGGCCAGCGCCGCCAGCAACGCGACAACGCCTGCGATGCCCAACCCGATTTTATTGATCAGGGACATACGGGCATTGTCCACCCAACCCCCCGTGCTGTCCACGGCGCAGGGTTGCCCTAGAGCGAAATGCCCCCGCTCGCCTCGAGGGCTACGCCATTGATGTAGCTGGCTTCATCGCTGGCCAGAAACGCATACACGTTGGCCATTTCCTCAGGAGTGCCCAGGCGATGCATCCAGGACCGCTCGCGCATGGTGTCCAGGACGTTTTCCGGAATGGTGGACAGGATTTGGGTGGCGATGAACCCGGGGCAGACCGCGTTGACGCGGATGCCCTTGCCCCCCAGTTCGCGTGCCCAGGTTTTTGTAAACCCGATCACGCCAAATTTGGTGGCCGCGTAATTGGTCTGGCCAAAATTGCCATACAGTCCCACCACGCTGGAGGCGCTGACGATGGCTCCCTTTCCCTGGTTCAGCATATAGGGCACCGCAGACTGGGTGCAGTGAAACACGCCCTTGAGGTTGACGTCGATGACGTCGTCAAACTGCTGCTCGGTCATTTTGACGAGACGCGCGTCCTTGGTGATGCCGGCGTTATTGATGAGAATGTCGATGCGCCCGTACTTTTGCACCACTTGGGCCATGACGGCGTCCACCTGCGGCCGGTTCGTGACATTCAACTGGAATCCCTCGGCCCGACCCCCGGTGGCCTCAATGTCACCCACGGCATGGTGCACCTGATCCAGGTTGAGGTCGCACACCATGACGGTGGCCCCCTCCGCCGCGAACTTTCTTGCCGTGGCGAGGCCAATTCCGTTGGCTGCCCCTGTAATCACCGCGATCTTGTCCCCTAGTCTCATCACTTCCCTTTCAAAACAATCCATTAATAAATACTGCAATGCAGCATTATAGGCCGCTTTGAGCCTCCAGGGGATGCTTCTGTGGAGTTTGCTTCAGTCCGGCAAATCCTTGCCCGTGGTTTCCGGAAGAAACCAGGGCAGGACCAGGCCCAACAGGTAGATCAAACCAATCATCATGGCGGCATGGGACACGCCGCCGAAAGATTTGATCAGGTTGCCGGCGATGATCGGAAACACCCAGGCGATCAATCGCGCCGCGTTGAAGATGACGCTGGCCGCGGTGGCGCGCACCGAGGTGGCGAAGAGTTCGGGGGGATAAATGGCCATCCACACATAGGCGCAACCCAGCGTGAAGAACCCGTTGATGGGGGCCACCCAGGCCATGGTGGCGACATCCGTCACCCACTGGTAGGTGACCCAGGTCATCACGAGGCTGCCCAGATAGGTCAGGAACAGAAACCAGCGCCGGCCGATACGGTCAATGATGAAGCCGGCCAGCAGGTAGGCCGCAATGGCACCCGCCGTGTAGATGAGCGCAATGCGCGCCCCCCATGCCACCGGACTTTCGATGCCCGCCGCTTTGGCAAGGCCGATCGTGTAGACCGGCAGCCAGCTGGAAATGGCCCACCAACCCGTGGTGGTGGTCACCGACAGGGCGAGGGCGATGAGCGTGCGGCGCAGGGCTTCGGGTTCGCGAAACAACTGGAACAGGGTGAAGGGCCGCCTGGCACCGGCTGCCGTCTTCCCGTCCGCGGTGGCCGACCAGCGCCTGGCCACGATGGCATCCTTCCATTTCTGCGACTCGTCCAGGGTGCGCCTGATGTACAGCACGAACAGTGCAGGGATGGCTCCCACCACAAACATCAGGCGCCAGCTGTCCGCTCCCAGCGGCAGGGCGGTGGAAAGATAAAACCAGATCAGCGCAGCAAGAAAGGTGCCCCAGCCAAAGCCCGATTGGAGGAATCCGGCCCCCTTGGGGCGCGCCTTGTTTGGCCAGGTTTCTGCCAGCAGGGAGACGCCCGTGGCCCACTCACTGCCCATGGCCAGTCCCGTCACAAAACGCAGCAAGGCCAGCTGATTGAAATCGGACACCAACGCCGTCAGTCCGGAAAACAGGGCATACAGGAACACCGACCAGAGCATGACCCGCTTGCGCCCCAGGTAATCCGCCAGAACACCGCCCGCCAAACCACCGATGCCCCACCCCAGCAGGGTGATGCCGATGGCCACGCCGGCGTAAATGGCATGCGAGGCCAACTGATCAGGCAGCAGCAGCATCTTCAGGGCCATGGGCAGGACCACCACCAGCGCGTAGGCCTCGTAGCCGTCAAACACCCATCCCAAAAAACTTCCCGTCAGTACCTTCCAGTGCTGCGGCGTCAAACCATCGCGCCAGGACGCTGTGCTCATCAGTGCTCTCCTCAGTCAGGGGGGCGGCGCCCTTATTGGATTTTGAATGCCGCAGAATAAGGCGAATTAGGGTAGCATTATTCGGCATCCGCTTCGAGCGTTATCGCCGTTGCGTCATTCACAAGGACGAAGACCCTTCGATGGAGAACATCCAATCTGCTGGCCCCCTGACAGGCCTGCGCGTTCTGGAATTGGGCCAGTTGATTGCCGGGCCTTTCACCACGAAAACGCTGGGCGACCTGGGTGCAGAAATCATCAAGATCGAGCCTCCAGGCACAGGCGACCCGCTGCGCCAATGGCGCATGCTGCACGAGGGAACCTCGGTGTGGTGGGAAGTCCAGTCCCGCAACAAGCAATCCGTGGCCATTGACCTGCGCCGCCCCGAAGGGCAGCAGATCGTCAAGGCCCTCGCAGCGCGCGTGGACATCCTGGTGGAAAATTTTCGTCCCGGCACGCTGGAAGGCTGGGGGATGTCCTATGACGAACTTGCCGCCGAAAACCCAGGCCTCATTCTGCTGCGCATTTCAGGCTTTGGGCAAACAGGACCCTATCGCGACCAGCCAGGCTTTGGCGTGGTGGGAGAAGCCATGGGGGGATTGCGCCACCTCACCGGACAGCCCGGAGAGGTTCCGGTGCGGGTTGGAGTGAGCATTGGCGACACCCTCGCTGCCCTGCACGGCACCATCGGCGTGCTTGCCGCATTGCACGAACGCGCGCGCAATGGCGGCCGGGGGCAGGTGGTGGACATTGCCCTCTACGAAGCCGTGTTCAATTGCATGGAAAGCCTGTTGCCGGAGTACAGCGCCTTTGGCGCCGTGCGCGAACCGGCGGGAAGCGCCCTGCCCGGCATCACACCCAGCAATGCCTACCCATGCCTCGACGGCTGGGTCTTGGTGGCAGGCAATGGCGACAGCATTTTCAGGCGCCTCATGGAAGCCATCGAACGCACGGATCTCGCGCAGGATCCCGAACTCGCCCACAACGACGGGCGCAGCAATCGCGCTGCCGAAATCGACGCCGCCATCGGTACCTGGACCCAGACCCTGTCCATTGCCCAGGTTCTGCAGGTGCTGCAGCGGGCCAACGTCCCGGGTGGGCGCATTTACACTGTGGCGGACATTGCCGCGGACCCCCACTACCGCGCCCGCGACATGATCCTTGAGAGCGAAACGGCGCAGGGGCTGCGACTGGAAGTGCCCGGCATCGTCCCCAAACTGTCGCGCACGCCCGGGAGCATCCGCATGCGTGCCCCGGTACTGGGGGAAGATACGGACTGCCTTTTGGCAGAACTGGGCTACGACGCCAAGGCCCTTCAGGCCTTGCGCGACGCCGGAGTCATCGCATGAGCGCCGCACCCCGCACAGGGCATGTCCATATCGCCGAAGTGGTGACGCGCGACGGCTTCCAGTCCGAAGCGCAGTTCATCCCCACTGCAGACAAAATTGCCCTCATCGACCGCATGAGCAGGGCAGGTTACGCCGCCATTGAGGTCAGCTCCTTTACCAGCCCCAAGGCCATCCCCATGCTGGCCGATGCCGATGCCGTGTTTGCCGGCATTGCCCGCAGCCCAGCCGTGGAATACCTTGCCCTCGTCCCCAACCTGCGCGGTGCCGAGCGGGCGCTGGCGGCCCGGGCGGACGCCTTCAACCTGGTGATGTCCATCAGCGAGGCCCACAATCAGGCCAACCTGCGCATGAGCCGTGAACAATCCTTTGTGCAACTGCAGGAAGTCATCGCCCTTGCAGCGGCACACCAGACCCCCGTCAACGTATCGCTTTCCACCAGTTTTGGCTGCTCGCTTGCCGGATGGGTGGACCCGAACGAAGTGATGCGCTGGGCCCGGCGCTTTGCCGATCTTGGCGTGCGGGGCATTTCGCTGTGCGACACCACCGGCATGGCTGACCCGGCAGCCGTGAGCACCCTGTGCACGCGTGCCGTGGACGCATTCCCGCAGCTGCAGATTACCGCGCACTTTCACAACACCCGCGGCATGGGCCTGGCCAACGTGGTGGCAGCCCTGCAGGCCGGCATTCGCCATTTCGATGCCTCACTTGGAGGGTTGGGGGGCTGCCCTTACGCACCGGGTGCCACGGGCAACATCTGCACGGAGGAACTGGTGCACATGCTGGACTTGATGGGTTACGACACCGGCATGAATTTGCCGCTGGTGCTGGAGAGCGCCGCGCTGCTGGAGCGGCTGGTGGGGCGCACCGTGCCCAGCCAACTACTGCGTGCCGGGCCCGTACCCGCGAGGCCGCTGGCGTGACGCCCCCCGGGCCCAACCCGGCATTCTGGCAAGAGCGCTTTCTCTCGGGGCAGATCGCCTGGGATCGCGGTGGACCCAGTCCGCAACTGCTGGCCTGGCTGGATTCTGGCGCGCTCAAACCCTGCCGCATTGCAGTACCCGGTTGCGGGTCGGGTTGGGAAGTGGCTGAACTGGCACGACGCGGTTTTGAGGTGGTGGGCATCGATTACACCGCCGCTGCAGTGGCCCGGGTGCGCGCCCTGCTCGCGGCACAGGGGCTGCACCCTCCCATCGTTCAGGCTGACGTCCTGCAGTGGCAACCGGATCGGCCGCTGGATGCGGTGTACGAGCAAACCTGCCTGTGCGCCATTCATCCCGCTTTCTGGACGACCTATGCCCAACAGCTGCGACAATGGTTGCGCCCGGGCGGCAACCTGTGGGCCCTGTTCATGCAGGTGCGGCGCCCCGAAGCCGAAACGGAAGGCCGCGTGCTGGGGCCGCCCTACCATTGCGACATGACGGCCATGCAGGCCCTCTTCCCCAGCCCGCTCTGGCTGTGGCCGGAACCACCCCACCCTGCCATACCCCACCCCACGGGCTGGAGGGAACTGGCAGTCCTCCTGACCCGCGTTTAAGCGGCAAGCCCCGGGGGCGCCTTGAGGGTTGCGCCCAGACTGTCCATCACGGAAACATGCACTGGAATCCCCTGGGCGACACTCTGCCCTACGGTGCAGAATCCTTCAAATTGATCCAGCACCCGCTCCAGGTGCTCCAGGCTCGCGGCCGGCACGCCCAGTTGAAGCGTGATGTGAATGCTCAAAACCCGCATCCGCCCCGCTTCGTTGCGACCCACCTCGGCACGCCCCTCGGTGCGCAGCGGTTCGGGGCGCTGCTTGAATTTGCGCAGGGCAAACAGCAGGGAATCACTCATGCAGTTGGCCACGGCGGCCACCAACAGTTGTCCCGGCGTGGGTCCGGCACCGCCACCCAGCGGCGGACTTTCGTCGGCGACGAGGGGGGCGATGGAAGGGGACAGACCCCCTGCGGGGGTCTGTCCCCGATGGGGCGTCCAATGGATTGCAAAACGATAGTCCTCCTGCTGTTCCAGGACCACCTGGGGTTCATCACTCACGATTTTTTTCCTCTGGATTTCAAACGCTGGATTGCTTCAAAACCTCGCCAATCAGGGCTTCGAGCTGGGCTGGCGGCAGCGCGCCGGAAACCCGGCCCAATTCCTGCCCGCCATGAAATACGCCCAGGGTGGGAATGGAACGGATGTTGAAGCGTGCCCCCAGCGCCTGTTCGGACTCGGTGTCCACTTTGGCAAAAACCAGACGCCCGCCGTGTTTTTGGGCAGCCGCGGCAAAAGTCGGGGCAAAGCTGCGGCAAGGGCCACAACAGGGGGCCCAGAAATCAACGATCACCGGCAACGCTGATTGCTGCAGCACCCCTTCGATGGTGTGAGTCTGAAGGGCATGGACACCCGCAAGCAAGGGCTTTTTACAGGCCCCGCAGGTAGGCTGCTCGGCCAACCGCTCGGGCGGAACGCGGTTGACCGCCTGGCAGTGAGGACAAGTCAATTGGATCATTGGGGCTTTCCACCCATGTCGATGGCCTTCCCCTGGGAGAGCGAGGTCACATAAACCACCAGCGCATTGAGCTCGTCGCTGCCGTAGGCAGGGACCTGTCCCTCCAGCGCGCCTCCGACGCAGTTCCTGATCTGGTCCGGCAGGGTCACCACCTTACCCTGGCGTGGCTTGAAGAGCGGAAACACCGCCGCTGCGTTGGCGAGACTGGGAATGGCCTTGCCATCGGGCAGCTTGCCCGGGGCCAGGCCGCCGCTCAAATGGCAGGTTTGACACACCCGGCCATTGCCGTTGAAGGTGTTGTGGGTGAATAACTCCTTGCCTTGCTGGACGGCTTTTTCCAGCTGCGGATCGGCCATGGGTGCGGCAAGCGCTGACGCGGCGAGGTATAGCAAGGTGGCCGCCGCGAGGACGCGTGACCCCTGGATCAATGGACGGATCGTATTCATGGAACCTCCCGAATTGAAATGACGTTGCGACAGAAAAGTGTACCAGCGATCCTGCCTTCAGTTATATTCGTAAACATTGAATCCCTGAATTGCCCTATGCCCCTCGGCGGACTCAAACTCTCCGAACTCATCGCTTCCCTGAGCCATGCCCTCGACATGACTGAAGGACAGCCCGCAGGTCATTGCGTGCGTTGCTGCTGGATCGGCATGCATGTGGGCCAGTCTCTGGGGCTATCCGAACAGTCGTTGTGGGAACTCTACTACACCCTGCTCCTCAAGGATCTTGGATGCAGCAGTAACGCAGCGCGCATCTGCGAACTCTACATCACCGACGATCTTGCCTTCAAACGGGATTACAAACTGCTGGACGGCAGCCTCAACCAAGCCCTGAGTTTCGTACTCAACCATACCGGGCTGCAGGCCGGCCTCGCGGATCGTTTCCGCAAGCTCCTCAACGTGGTGCGTCATGGTGACGAAATGGCGCAGGAACTGATCCAGACACGCTGCCAGCGCGGCGCGGACATTGCGCGTCAGCTGCGCTTCAACGAAGCGGTGGCACTGGGCATCCACGCCCTGGACGAACACTGGGACGGGGCCGGCCGCCCGGATGGCCTGTCGGGAGGCGCCATTCCCGTTTATTCGCGCATTGCCTTGCTGTCCCAAGTGGTGGACGTGTTCCACACCGTCGCGGGAGCTGAAGGAGCCCTGCGGGAAGCCCGCCATCGTGCAGGCTCCTGGTTTGACCCCGAACTGGTCAGCGTGCTGGAGTCGCTGGCTGACCGCCCCGAGTTCTGGGCCATGCTAAGCTCGCCGGCGCTTCACCAATCCGTCTTCGAGCTCGCCCCAGGGCGGTATGAAGCCCCGGTCGATGAGGCCTATCTGGACGAAATCGCAGCGGGGTTCGGACAGATCGTGGATGCCAAAAGTCCCTACACGCAGGGGCACAGCGTTCGGGTAGCCCTGTATGCCGAACTGGTGGCGCAGGAGCTTGACCTTTCGGAATCCCGTCGCCGCTGGCTAAGACGCGGTGCACTGCTGCACGACGTGGGCAAGCTTGGGGTGAGCAACGCCATCCTGGACAAACCCGGAAAACTCGATGACCACGAGTGGGAATCCGTCAAGCAGCATGCCGCATTCACCGGCGCCATCCTGGGGCGCATCAGCATTTTCAGGGAACTGGCAGGCGTGTCGAGCGCGCATCACGAGCGCCTCGATGGAACAGGTTATCCCATGGGCCTCAAGGCAGAGGAGATTGCCCTGGAGACCCGCATCATTACCATTGCCGACATTTTCGATGCCATCACTGCAGAACGCCCTTATCGGGGCGCCATCCCGGTGCCACAAACCCTTGACATCATGTCCAAAAATCTGGACAGCGCCATTGATCGCACCTGCTTTGAGGCGCTCAGGAAAGTTGCGCTGCAGTTCTAGGCGGTCGCCCTAGAGCTGAAAAGCAACCGTCCGCGCCAAGCCTTCGATGATATCCCGCCTCCAGGTGGGCATACGGGGCCTGTAGTGTCTTGACAGCTTCAGCTGCCGTGCCACCCAGTCCGACAACCAGCCAATTTCAGCCGCCCCATAAAATGCCGTCATCAGTTCGAAGTTCAGGAACAGGCTGCGCGCATCGAGATTGGCCGATCCGCACAAGGCCATATCGTCATCGACGATGACCGCCTTGGCGTGAATCATGTCGGGGTACAGCATCACTTCAGCCCCCGCATGCACCAGCTCTCGCAAGGCCTGCTCACGGGCCAGATCGGCCAGCATGTGATTGGAGCGGCGTGGCAACAACAGCGTAAGCGCCACGCCGCGTCGACAGGCCATGCACAAGGCAAGGAGCAGCGCCTCATCGGGCACAAAGTATGGGGTGACGGCGACAACGCGTCGCCTGGCCTGATAGGCCGAGGTCAGCAGCAGGTCGTATACGGTATCATCTGCAAGATCGGGACCACTGGGCACGAGTTGTGCTCTTGCACCCATCGCGCCAGTCACATCGTCAGCATCTGCATTCCTGGCCTGTCCGATTCCGCCGGGCATTTTCCAGTCGCGCTCAAACAAACCCTGCGCCTGTTTGGCCAGGGGCCCGCGCACTTCAAAGCTCAAATCCGTCCAGGCAGGGCACCCGGGGCGATCAATGAAATACTCCGCAGCCAGATTGCGTCCGCCGCTCCACAATCGGCCCCCGTCGGCAATCAGCATTTTGCGGTGATTGCGCAGGTTGCTGCTGCCCTTCAGGGGGTTATGCAATAGCGGCATGAACCAGCGCACGGTCACTCCCTCAGCGCGTAAAAGCGGGATATGGCGTCGCGATTTTTGCAGCCCACCCACGGCATCGAGCAACACGCGCACTTTCACGCCGCGTGTGGCGGCGCGGCCCAGTGCCGCCACCACTTCGCGACCCACTTCATCCGGGGCAAGGATGAAGCTGCAACATTCAATCTGCGCCGTGGCCCCCTCGACCAGGGCGAGCAGCGATGCCTTCGAAGCCGCACCATCCTCGTGAAAAACGACTTCATGATTACTGCAGGCGGGCGGCATATCCATTGCCGTGAGCAGGCTCGTGGCCCACGGCGGCTCTCCCGCTTGGGATGCAGAGGTTTGCCTGCGACCTGGCAGGCGCCGCGGCCGCGGAAACTTGCGCATGCCAAACAGCAGGAACAGCGGAATGCCCAGATAGGGAAACAGTCCGATGACCATCACCCAGGCAATGGCCGAAGCGGGAGGGCGTCGCTGCTGCCCGATTTTGGTCAGCAGAAAGTAGGTCAACAAACCTGCCAGCACCAGGGCGCTATGCTCCAGCGCCAGGACAGGATAGGAAAGCTCATGAATGAAGGTGGCCCACTGCATTGAGAAAAACCTCACCCAGGTTTGTTTGAATCGTCCTCATAGTGTACCGAGCGCCGGTACAGCCAGAGTGCAGCAATGAACCCCGCCAGCAGGATGCCCAAAAGAATGAACAGCTCCACATGCTCTATGTCTGCAACCCAGACCTCCAGCGCCACGCCGAAATAATAGCCTGCACCGGACACTATGAGCGCCCACAGGACGGCGCCCACGAAGTTGAGAACGGCAAACCGGAAAAAGGGCACATTGCTGGTGCCCAGAATGATCGGGCCAGCGATGCGCAGACCATAGAGAAAGCGGATCACCAGAATCAGAACCACATGATAGCGCTCCAGCAGGCGATGGACCTGCGGCACACGGTGCGCCAGGCTGGGAAACCTGGCAATCAAAACGGCTCCCTTCCAGCGTCCCACCATGAAAGCGATCTGATCTCCCAGGGTTCCCCCCACGATGGCAATGGCAATGACCGCGGGCCAGTGCAGCAACCCCCGCTGTGCCGCATATCCCGCCGCCAGGAGGATCGTCTCCCCTTCCAGCAGCGTGCCCAGAAAGACGGCAAGGTAGCCGTAGGAGGCCACAAGTGCGCTGATCGCCGCCGTCATGCGCCCTCCTCCGGCACAGTCACTTCAAGCACCAGGGCCGCGTGATCTGAATAAGCCTGGGGCACGACGGTCAGGCGTGAGGATGCAGCAAGCCCGACGGAACAAAAGCACAGATCCAGCAACAGCTCGCGTTTGTGGAAGGTGAACGTGGGCACGTCTTCCTGATTGAGCAGAACGATGCCCGGGTGTTCCAACAGCGCGGAGAGTTCGGAGAGGCCTGACAAAATGTTGAAATCCCCAAGAAAAACGACCTCCCCCGAAACACCGTCCATCAGTTCACGCACCTCGAGGAGTTGCGCGCGTCGCACTGATCTGTTGAGCGAGAGGTGGGAAAAAAAAAGGAACAACCGTGGAGCAAGGGTAATCTTGTAAACCAGGCGCTTGGTGCCATGGCGAAAGTAGATTCTTTCGTGCGGAAAATCATGTTTGGCCATGAACCCATTGCTTTTGCCACGGGTGACGAAGAAGGAACGCAGTTGGCTGGTGGGGCCATATTTGTTTTCGATATCGAAATGGGGATACTTCGCATCCATCAGGGCATGCAGTTGGTTGTACCCCCCCGATGTGAAGGAGCCCTTGTCGATTTCCACAAAACAGCACAAATCGGGATCTTCACGGGTGATGAGAGTGCCCAGTTGCCGCAGGGCATTTTTTTGGACCGTCGGCGAACAGTAGAAATGGCGATGCAGGTAGCGCACATGGTGCGAGAACTTCCCGCTGATGCCGCGGGCATATCCGAGGTTGCTCAACAGGATTTTATAGGTGTGCGCCATGCTGCATTTTAGCGGTTCACCGTACAGCGCATCAGTTCGGCACGTGCCTCGGTGTTGAGAAACCAGCCAATGAAGGCAATCCAGAGTCCCCCGCCAGGATTGCCCGAGAAGAACTGCCAGAGTCCCAGAAAAATGAACAGAAAGGCAAAGCCGCGTCCCACATTCGCCGCGATCACCGTGGCGCGCCGCATGCTGCCGGTGACTGCCCATACCAGCGACCGAAACACGCGACCGCCGTCCAGTGGATAACCTGGCACCAGATTGAACAGCGCAAGGCTCAGGTTGATGTAGGCCAGATACTCGGCAAGGCCCAGCAAGGGTTGCACCGAGGTCAGGAGAGGCTTCAGTGCATAAAAAATTCCCGCCAGGATGAAGCTCGTGAGGGGTCCTGCCATTGCCACCTGAAACTCCACAGCCGCGCTGGGGGGTTCGTCGGCAATTTCGGCAATCCCGCCAAAGATATGCAGCGTGATGCTGCGCACCCGGATGCGATGCATGAGCGCAATCAGGGAATGTCCCAACTCGTGCAGCAGCACGCTGGCAAAAAAAAGCAACGCCGTCACCGCGCCCATGAACCAGTACAACGGCTGGGGCCACGCGGAAAATTCGGCAGGGTAATAGCTGTTTGCCAGAAGCGCGGTAAGCAATGCAAAGATGAGAAACCAGGAATAATCCAGGCCTACCGGAATACCCAGGATGCTGCCTAGGGGAATCTGCTGTCGGGCCATGTCAACGCACTCCTGTCAGTCACTCATCAATCGACGATCCCACAGTTTAAAGCTTTGCATGTGTTGACGCCGCCTCAATCTCTTCGGTCAGCGCAAGCCAGCGTTCTTCCAGAAGGCCCAGGTCGTTTTCGATTGCCTTCAGGCGCTTGCCCGCCCTGGCGATCTCTGCGGCAGACTGGGGCTTGGCCATGAGGCCTTGCAACTGGACCTGCTCGTTGCTGAGTGATGCAATCTCGGCATCGATTTTGTCCAGTTCGCGGCGCAGTGATTTGGTGGCCCTGGCCGGGCTTGCCGCAGCAGCCACGGGTGCAGCAGTTGCGGGAGCCGGCTTTTTGGCATCTTCGCGCTGGCGCTTTGCTTCATCGAGCAGATAGCGCTGATAGTCGTCAAGGTCACCGTCGAAGGGCGACACCCCGCCTCGTGACACCATCCAGAACTCGTCGCATACGGCCCGCAGCAGGGCGCGGTCATGGCTGACCAGCATCACTGTGCCTTCAAACTCATTGAGCGCCATGGAAAGCGCTTCGCGCGTGGCGAGATCGAGATGGTTGGTGGGCTCGTCCAGGAGCAGCAAATTGGGGCGCTGCCAGACGATCATGCACAGCACGAGGCGCGCCTTTTCGCCGCCGCTCATGGAACCTACCGCCTGCTTGATCATGTCACCGCTAAAATTGAAGGTGCCCAGAAAGGTTCGCAAATCCTGCTCGCGCGTACTCTGGCCACTGATCTTGCCCGCCGCAGTCACCGTTTTTGCGAGGCGGATCATGTGCTCCAGCGGCGTGTCGGCAGGCTGCAGCACGTCCATTTCCTGCTGCGCAAAATAACCGATGTTCAGCCCCTTGCCCTCGGTCATTTCGCCGTCGAGGGGAGCCAGCGCGCGCGCCACGGTTTTGACCACAGTGGACTTTCCCTGGCCGTTGGCGCCCAGGATGCCGATGCGCTGGCCTGCCAGCACGGTCTTGCTGACGTCGCGCACAATCACCGTGGGCGGCGTCCCGGCAGGCGCATCAGCGGGCGCGGGGTAGCCAAAGCTGACCTGGTGCATGGTCAGCATGGGGTTGGGCAAATGGAATGGCTCCTTGAACTCGAAAGTAAAGTCGGCTTCGGAGAGTAGCGGCGCGATCTTTTCCATGCGGTCCAGCGCCTTGACCCGGCTTTGGGCCTGCTTGGCCTTGCTGGCCTTGGCCTTGAAGCGGGTAATGAATTTCTGCAGATGCGCGATTTTTTCCTGCTGTTTGGCGTAGGCGCTTTGCTGCAGCGCCATCTGCTCGGCGCGCAGGTCTTCGAAGGTACTGTAGTTGCCTCCGTAACGCGCCAATTTGGCATTTTCGATATGTACCGTCACCGTGGTGACCGCGTCAAGAAACTCGCGATCGTGGCTGATCACGAGCAGGGTGCCGTTGTAGCGTTTGAGCCAGGCTTCCAGCCAGACCAGAGCGTCCAGATCGAGGTGATTGGTGGGTTCATCCAGCAGCAGCAGGTCGGAGGGGCACATCAGGGCTCGCGCCAGCTGCAGGCGCATGCGCCATCCCCCCGAGAAACTGTTGACGGGTTGGTTGAGTTCGCCGATCTTGAAGCCCAGCCCGAGAATCAGGGCCTGGGCGCGAGCCTCGGCATCGTGCGCGCCTGCGTCATGCAAATGCATGTAGGCCAGTGCCATGCGCTCACCGTCGCCGCTGTCTTCGGCTGCCGCCACCTCGGTTTGTGCCGCATGCAACGTGACATCACCTTCCACCACAAAACGGGTGGCGCTCTGTGCCGTTTCAGGCATGTCCTGTGCCACCTGGGCCATGCGCCATTGGGGAGGAATGGCATATTCGCCGCCATCCTCATGAAGCGAACCATTGAGCAGGGCAAAGAGCGAGGATTTCCCCGCGCCGTTGCGTCCCACCAGGCCCACCTTTTCGCCAGGCTTGATCGAAACGGATGCACCGTCCAGCAGGACTTTGGCGCCGCGGCGCAACACAACATTTTTAAGGGTAATCATCTAGACCTGCAGGCTCAGGAAATTCATTCAGGACTCGGACAGGAACAACCGAAGCAGGCAATGTTCAGAAATATCAACATGTTGCGTAGTGACCCGCGAAGGACTCAAATCTCAACCCACGCGCTTTCCCGCCCAGACTTGCAATACAAGTTGCATCACCAGACCATTTTACACGGTACTACGGAAAAGTTATGGCCCATTTACATCGGCAAGGGGCGCGTACGCTATACTCTGGGCTGGTCTCTTCTGGAATAAGTGCGGTTTGGCGAAGTGCCTGGTCGCGATTTTAATGAGCCCTCCACTCCCCCCGTTTCTGGCCGATGCATTGGGCCAGATTGTCGCCACCCCAACGGCAACCCACTGTTGGCATGGACTCTTCGATCTCTGCAGTGATGCCGACCAGGCGGTTCGCACTTCAATACAGGAATTTCTGGAAAAACACATTCCTGATGGAGGTGTAGCAAGGTTCTTTTGTGCAACATTTCTGGCAGGGCTCACAGGGAATACCGCTTATGTTGCCGAAGCGGGTCGGATTGTACAAACCATTGAACCATTCGATGCCGAAAGGTCGGTCAGTTTTCTTGTCTATCAATGGGCCGTTGCAGTGCGCACCCAGATGGACCGTACCGGATTCGTCCGGAATTTGCGGCAAGCCTCCCTGCCAGAAATTGTTTCGCAGGCCGGCGAGCACCTGGCCAATCAAGTTTCGGATCGTCCGGTCCTGCGTACACCTGGCCGTGTGGGCAGGGTCGCAATGGTAACCCCTTACATCAGCAATTCGAGCCATACCCCAACTACAACAGCGCTGAACCACGCACGCCTGTTAATTGGCCTTGGCCTTGACGTACACATATTTTCTGCACAGGATTCAAGGCCTGCGCAGATGCACGAATATCTGGGAAACAAGGGCACCATTGTTGTAACGCCGCCGGATGTCAGTGAATTGAGGAACCATATTCCCGACAAGCTCACAGTGACTTTCAGCATCGAACATTTTTCGTTGATGGAAAGATGGGCCGGGATGCTGAAGCTGATCTCGGCATATGATCCTGACCTGGTGTTTTTTGTTGGTCTATTCTCTCCATTGATGACCCCCCTGTATCAGGCACGGCCCGTACTTGGCCTGAACGTGCATTCCGTCCAGCCGATGGCGCCAGTTGATGTCTGGCTGACTTCCCGCGCCGAATTATCCAACCAGATCAGTCACACATGGGGGCCCGCCCTTCCCGGGGCCTGGGCTTTCCATCATCCCTACCGGGTTGCCCTTAAGGCAACCCCCGAGCGTCTGGTACAAATTGACCCCGGTTTGCCGAAGGATGCGCTTGTACTCATTACCGCGGGTTATCGGCTGCCGCGAGAAATCACTGGAAGCTGGGCCAGGCAAATGGAACAGCTACTCAGGGCCCACCCCGATATTGTGTGGCTACTGGTGGGCGGGGAAGGCCTTTTGCCACCAGCACTTGCTGAAGTTGCGCAGGAGCAGCTGCGCTTGATACCCAACCAAGACGCGATTCAAGGCCTTCTCAGATGCAGCGACATTTACATCAACCCTCCGCGAATGGGCGGCGGGTTCAGTGTGGCGGAGGCCATGGCCGAAGGACTTCCCGTTGTTTCGTACGCCCATTCCGACGGCGGAGACAAGATGGGTGCCGCAGCTGTGACGCGTGATGCCGATTATTTTTCACGACTGGAATTGCTTTTGCACAATTCGGACTTGCGCAAGCAAGAGGGAATGGAAATGCGGAGGATATTCTCACAAAGACTCGATCTCCAGAAGTCTGGCGCTTCCCTGCTGGCAGCCTGTGAACTTGCGCTGGAGCGCCACCAGCTGCGCGCTAACTCAATAACTTCTTGAAAACTGCGGGAACGCCAGCAACCAGCGTGTTGGCCTCGACATCGGAAATCACCACCGCCCCGCCGGCGATGAATGCGTGATCGCCTACCACCAAACGCTCGATCAGCGTTGAGCCCAGGGCTACCGTCACACCAATCCCCAGGTGGCTTAGCCCCCCGATATTGCTTCCTGCCTGGATGCGCGAAAAGGCCCCGATGCGGGTATCGTGACCAATCGTGACGCCACGATTAACGAACACATGCTCACTTAAATCGGCACCCGAACCGATAACGGACCTTGCGCCAATAAAGACACCTTCTCCGAGATTCGCCAAGGGTGAAACATAGGCAGAAGGGTGAACCATCGTATGAAAAACCAGATTGAAGCGATGTTTCACTTCGGCCGCCAGCTCTGCACGGGTGGGCGTTGTTGGGCCCAGCAGATAGAGTTCATGATCAGCGCAGGGAACGAAATCATCCAGCAATTGCACCGTTGGAGGCTTGCAAAGGCCTTTCAGCGCGACCAGCCGGTCTGCAAGCGTACGACCGCGGTCTCCAGCAACTTCCGGCAGATGAATGATGACTTTACCAAGTGTCAGCCCATTGGCGAGCGCGCAATCGAACACATCTGAAAGCATATTGCTCACCCCGAAAATTACGAGTTTCCCTCGTTTTTCGCTCAGCATCTCATTCTATTTTTCCGTATAGTGTTATTTACACGAATCGATTTTACGCCCGCACCTCCTCAAACCACAAGAACCCATTGACCCTGGACGACCTGCGGCCAGGTGGCTAGAACCGTTTTATCGTGGCCTGATTCCAATACGCCGGCTACGCACCAGCTGATAGGCGCGCGGCAGGTAGACTACCGACGCAAAGCCGCTCCAGATGTGTACCAGCCGGGTAAATGGAAATATCAGGAAAATCGTCATTCCAAGGACCATGTGTACGCGATAGACCCAGCTTAAATTCGCCACAAGATCGACACCGCCCGCACGGAAGGTCACGACGCGCTGCGCCCAATCGGCGAGCAACAGCATCACAGATCCGTCAAGATGCTGTGCGGAGAGGGGAATGGTGGCCAGCCCCAACGCAAGCTGAACCCAGAGAATGACCAGCAGAGCGATGTCGCTGGGTTTTGAGTTGATTCGGATGCGCTCGTCTCCCAGGCGACGGTACAACAGCACCGTGATGCCGATGAAAGCCAGCACCCCTGCAATGCCGCCGCTCACCATGGCGAGCAATTGCTTGTCACCGGCGCTCAAGATGGATTCATACAAAAAGTGTGGTGTTAGCAGACCGATCAGGTGCCCAAAGAAGAGAAACAGCACACCCACGTGAAACAGGTTGCTCCCCAGGCGTAGCTGGCCATGGCGCAGCAACTGGCTTGAATCGCTTTTCCAGGTGTATTGGTCACGGTCATAGCGTATCAGGCTGCCAATGAAAAATACTGACAGGCAAATGTAGGGATAAAGACCAAACCAGAAAGTGTCCAGGATGTTCATGGCCTTGCTCCTGAGGTTGTACGCTGGCGCGGTGAAAAATGAATGGCCTGCTCCTGTCCTGGGCCAGACTGGCCCTGGGATGGGCATCCTCCAAATGCGGGAGGCTCTTCCCAGGCTTCATCCACGGATTGCTCGGTTTCGAGGGGGACCCGCTTGATGGGTTCCCCAGAAAGTTCAAGAACCGCTGCCAGCAGTGGCGCATGACGGCTGCCGCGCCGCACCAGGGCGGTGTGAATGGAATTGAGGATATGCGCCACTTCGGCCAACAGGTCCTTCGCTGACCCAACCGGCTGGGTAGAGGCAAACTCCAACAGCACTGCCAAATGGTCTGGCAATTCCCGTGCCGCGAGAACCATTCCGCCCATGCGGTAAGTGTCAAGCAGATCGACCATGGCCTGGCCCCGATCACGAGAGTCCCCATGGACATGTTCGAAAAGATGCAGCGAGGAGGACCGCCCCCGATCAAAGCATTCCACATAAGCCTCTTCAACTTCATAGCAGTCTGCAGTTCCCAGCCACTACAGCAAGACCTCGAGCCCACGCCATGCCTCTAGGCTGAAAGTCTTTTCAGCCTGGAGAATTTCTCCCAGATCCTCACGATGCGCCACAAGTTCGGCATCAGGATAGGACAGCAGGCGCGCCAGAACCCTTAGTGTCATTGGATTGTTCATGCACATCTCCTAAACAATGGACTTGATGGGGATCGTTCGGCGTTTTTTTCCACCAAACAGGCTCTGCCCTGATTCGCCATCAGAGCAGCCGTTGCCAAAAGAAAATCCGCATCCACCGCGCAGATCGAAAGCATTCTCGGCATATTCACGATGGGCGGTGGGAATCACGAAGCGGTCTTCGTAATTGGCAATGGCCATGGTCTGGTACATATCCTCAACTTCGTCCACGGACAGTCCG
>DAIBBI010000026.1:0-37085 GCA_027442615.1 Ferrovaceae bacterium
GGGCTTTGGATCCTGCTCTTGAGTGCGCTCGTCATGCTCTACTCCACAGCAGGAACCGTTTTCTGTGGCTGGGTCTGTCCCCAGAACATCCTGGCGGAATGGGCCAATTTCATGACCCACAAACTGCTGGGAAAACGCGCCGAGGTCAGCCTGGAAGGTGACGCACCGATTGTCGCATCAGCCAAGAACAAGGTCGTGAACTGGACCATGCTGGGTCTGGCGTTTCTTGGGGCCTCCCTGTTGTTTGGTCTCATCCCCCTGTTCTATTTTTATCCGCCCGCTACCGTCTGGTCTTTCATCACCTGGCGTGCCGACCCCAAACTGGCAGGCTCTCTGCATTGGATCTATGCGGTCTTCGTGTTGATCATTTTCATTGATGTGGCGGTGATCCGACATTTCTGGTGCCGCTTTGCCTGCGTCTACCGCGTCTGGCAGCACAGTTTCCGCACGCGCGAGACGCTGCATGTCACTTACGATGCCAGTCGTTCCAGCGATTGCGAGAAGTGCAATTATTGCGTGACTTCCTGCTTTATCGATATCGATCCGCGCAAGACGGCCATTTACGACAGTTGCATCAACTGTGGCGAATGTATCGATGCGTGCAACCGGCTACATGCCAAAAAACAGGTTTCCGGGCTGCTGCGCTTTGAAGTGGGCGAGCGCAAGGAACAAAAGGAAACGCGGATTCATTTTCGCAACAACATGGTATCGCTCCATTCGCGGGGCAGCTGGATGACCGTGATTGCAGCGCTGGGGGCCAGCATGTTCCTGTGGGGCATGTGGACCTGGGAGCCCTATCACCTGGCGGCGTACCGTGCCGAGGTGCAAGCCTCCCGCGATAACCTGGATTATCGGGTGGCGCTCACCAACAAGCGCTACCGGCCCGGAACGGTCCATTTGTCCGTCGAGGGACTGGCCCCGGGCGACTATCATCTTTCTGAATCCACGGTGGAGGTGGCCGCTGCCGGGCGCACTTCCGCAACGCTCTCGCTTTCCGACCAGATGCCTCATGGGGTGCACGCCTTTACGGTCGTGGCCACCTCACCCGATGGCTGGCAAAGCCGTTTTCCAATCCAGCATTTTTCTGAGCAGCACCAGGGGAGATAGATCATGTCAGAACAGCAAGAGCCCGCCAAGGCGCTGGGTACGGTGCATTCCGAATGGGGAGCACAGGACGCGGACCATTTTGGTTACGGTTCGGACGAGGAGCGCAAGGCCAAGCGCGGTCTGGAAGACTGGGAACTGGTGGAGAAGATTCCGGAATCGCAAAAGCCGGTACCCTACTGGTTTTTTGCCGTGATCGTGGTCGTCCTGCTGGTGGGCGTGGGGCTTGCCTTTCCCTTCTGGGGGGTGCGCCCGGGTCAGGAGCGCAGCTGGCTGGACTGGGGGTTTGCGGTGGCCCTGGTTTATATTGCCGGTGCGGGATCCTTCGTGTACTTCATGGTGCGCATGTATGGTTCGGCGGCAGCGGGTCGACTGGATTCCGATCCCGAGGCACATCAGTCCCGCTCCCCGGTGGGGCCCCCGCCGGAGCGTTCCTGAGCATGAACGGGGTGCGGCGCAGGCTTGCCCTCGTCCTGCTTGGGATGCTGGCCCTGTTGGGGGGATGTAGTGGTGATCGCGCGCCCGATAGCGTGCCACAGCAGTGGCAGGGGCTGGAGGTCCGCGTGGAAAGCCGGCCAAGTCCGCCAGCACCCGGCATGAACGAATTTCTGGTGATCATGACCGATCGCCGCGGACAGCCTGGATGGGATTACCTGGTGGAAGTACGCTCGGCCGACGGGGATCCATGGAAACAGGCCATCCAGGACGGGCGGGAAGGCGTGTTTCGCAGGGCAGCCATGGTGGCGCCAGGCGAGCGTTCCGTGCTGCAAGTGCGGCTTCGGCGCAACGACCAGGAAACGGTATTGCGTTTTCCTCTTAACCTTGGCGGTCGTTGAGGGGTTTTGAAGCGGTGGTCAGCGTCAGGACGACGTTGGAGAAATACACCATGAAGCCCACCGCCATGCAGGTGCCTGCCACGGCCACGATGGGCCCGTACCAGTGGTGCGCTGCGGTCATGGCCACCCGGTCATGCAGCATCAGGTACCCTTCCCACGAGCCAAACACCATCTGGGTCGTGTAAAAGCCATAGACCCCGACGGCCATCCACCAAAACGAGTGCTGTACCAGGCGCTGCGAATAGACGGCCTTGCCGCTGAGGATGGGCAGCAGGTAATAAGTCACCCCCATGGCCAGCATGACCACGCCTCCCACCAGATTCATGTGGGCATGTGCCAACGGGTCGATCATGTGACCGGGTCCACCGTATGGGCTGCCAATGGAATCCAGCCAGGCACGAATGGGGGGAAAGACCTGCAGCATGCCGTGCATGGCCCCAATGAACAGGGACAGTGCGGAAACCAGCAGAAATTTGACCAGGGAGCGGTTGTCAGAGGTGGGCATGGGGGGTCAGATCAAATGAGGGGCAGCGTTTTCATGAAACACAGGACTCCAGACCACCCAACTGCGTGGACCGTTCCACCTTGGCAGGATTTTTCCGGGATGCGCCACCGGGTCGTTTGCACAAACGGCCCGGCGGTTTCGGGATAGCTTATTGCTTGCTGTTTTTCTCGACGAGGCTCAGCCCCATGCTGCCCAGATTCCAGGAAACCAGAATGCCACCAACGAACAGGATGATCGGGATAATCATGTAGCCCTGATCCATAATGTCTTTAACTTCCATTACAACCCCCCTCGATTTGTAGTGTTTTTCAAAGTCACGCCCACCATCCCCCCCTCAAGTGGGCAAGCCATGGTACCAAAAGCGCAGAGATTGAGCAAACCCCGCTGCTGGGCTACACTGGGGCACCCACGAAAATCACATTACAAAAGGGGAGGAGGGAACATGCTAAGAGTGTTGGCATTGCTGGCGGGGTTGGGGATTGGAATGGTTTCTGGCGGGGTACACGCGGCCAGTGTGCTGCACGATTGCCCCGAATGCCCCGATATGGTCGCGCTGCCAGCGGGCAGTTTCATGATGGGCGAGGGAGAAAAGGACAGCCATAAGGTGACCTTTGCAAAAGCTTTTGCCATGGCGGCCACACCGGTGACGCAGGGCCAGTGGCAGGCGATCATGGGCAAGAACCCCAGCGAGTTCGTCAATTGTGGCAGCAAATGCCCGGTGGAAAACGTCAGCTGGGACGATGTGCAGATTTTCATCCTGCGCCTGAATGCCAGGACGGGAAAGCATTACCGGTTACCCACCGAAGCCGAATGGGAATACGCTTGCAAGGCGGCTGCGCTGGCCACCTATTGCGGGGGCAACGACCTTGACGAAGTGGCCTGGTATGAGGGGAACAGCGGCAACAGCACGCATCCCGTGGCCACCAGGAAGGCCAACGCCTGGGGTCTGTACGACATGAGCGGCAACGTCTGGGAATGGGTGGAGGACTGCTATCACGACAATCTGCACGGGGCTCCGGCCAATGGTGCGGCATGGCTGGAAAATCCTTACCCCCAGTTCACGCAAACCTGCCTGTCGCGCGTGGTGCGCGGCGGATCCTGGCAGAATTCAGCAACCGACCTCATCGTTGTGCGCCGTAGTGCGGACGACCCTTCCGTGCGCGTCCACAGCATCGGCTTTCGACTTGCACGCAGTTTGTGAAGCGTAACCCCCTCCTGGCACTGACCGCAGGGGCGGTGCTGCTGTTGTTGGCGGGGGCGTTCTGGATGTCTCACGGCCTCCGGGGGCCAACTCCGGCCCTCGGCCCCACGGTCAACCTGCTCGATGACGGGCGTCCCCTGCCCGAGTTTCATCTGCCTTCCACCCGGGGAGAGTTTTCCAATGCCACGTTGCAGGGGCATTGGACCTTCGTGCTGTTTGGTTATACGCACTGCCCCGACGTCTGCCCCACAAGCCTTGCACTCCTTGCGGAAGTGACGCGCCAGCTGCAGGGAAAAATGGTGCCCCCCCAGGTGGTGTTTGTCTCGGTGGATGCGCCGCGTGACAGCATCGCACTCCTGAAAAGGTACGTTCCCGCCTTCGATCCGTCCTTCATCGGGGCAACGGGCAGCGATGCGGCGCTCGGGCCGCTGACCCGCGATCTCGGAGTTTATTTCGTACGCAACGT
The DNA here is from genome assembly GCA_027442615.1 of Ferrovaceae bacterium. GTDB lineage: Bacteria > Pseudomonadota > Gammaproteobacteria > Burkholderiales > Ferrovaceae > JAJZRV01. Next base: position 4,113 of record DAIBBI010000026.1, read on the forward strand.
GGACGAAACGCCGGAGGGGAGCAGCGGCAGTTATAGCGTGGACCACACCAGCTCGTTCTTTTTGATCGCCCCCGACGGCAGCTTGCGCGCCGTATTTCAATTACCCCTGGAAGCGCCCCGGATGGCGCACGACACCGCAGCCATCATGGCGCGCTGAAGGGCCTTACTCCACCCGTGTCCAGCGGCTGTCCTCTAGGTCGATGACTTCGCTGAAGATGTCCCTGTACGAGGCATAGACTGCGGCAATGATGGTGGGAATGCCCATCATGAACAGCAGTATGCCCAGCATCGGCACGGCAAACGCCGTGGTGACGAGCGCCATCAGCAGCGCCCCCATGCCCACGGTATAAGCCAGGAAGGGTAGCGTGTTGATGAGGCAGGCCTTGCCGCTGAGGGATAGGGCCCGTGCCGTGGTCATGTCGCTGAACACCAGAAGCGCCGGGGCAAACCAGCCCAGCATGAGCAGGACCACCTGGATCAGTGCCAGCGTGATGAACATGGGCGTGAGATCGGAGACCAGCACCTGCAGCTGCTCCAGGTTGCCCGTGCCATCCATGGACAGGGTCTGCAGCTCAATCATGCGCTGGCCGCCCCAGATCAGCAAAATCGTGGTCAGGATGAGTTCGCCCAGCACGTTGATGCCGCCCAGCGTGATGAGGCGCGCCGGCTTGTTGCGAAAACCGGCAAAGAGGTGGCCGGCTGTCATGGACTGGCCGTTTTCGATGGCCCTGCAACCCACCATCAGCCCGGCAAACAGGATGGGCAGCATGAGCGAGAACAGGATGGGGCCGATGGCGATGATCATGCTGCATAGCAGGGTGAAGGCAAACCACAGCGTGATGACCTTCATCCAGCCAAACGGGCTTTGAAAGACCAGCTGGAAGCCTTCGGAAATCCAGTAAAACCCACGAATGAAGGGAACGCGGCGGGGTGAGGTCATCATAGGGGCCAGGGGCTTGGGTTTTCGATGTGATGATGCAGGATACGCTCAAACCAGGTGGGATCGTGAGGATGGATGATCTCGCCCGGACGGGGCAGGTGCAGATCAAACAAGCGGGACAGCCAGAAGCGCAGCGCGCCGGCACGCAGCATCACCGGCCAGGCGGCCTGTTCCACGGCGGATACCGTGCGCCGCGCCCGGTAGGCGCCCACGAGGGCTTCAACGCGCAGGGGGTCCAGCATGGCCTCTTGCGTCATGCACCAGTCGTTGACCACGATGGCAAGATCGTACAGCCAGGCATCCGTGCCTGCAAAATAGAAGTCGATGACGCCGCCCACGCGCTCGTCGTCAAACAGCACGTTGTCCCGGAACAAATCGGCGTGGATGGCGCCGCGCGGCAACGCATCGAAACGATGCGCCGTTTGAAAGGCCAGCTCGCGGGTGAGCAGGTCATTTTGGGCGGCATCCAGAAAGGGCCTGACCTTGGCCGCCGTGGCAAGCCACCATGAGGGGCCGCGGGGATTGGGGGCGTTGGCCGGATAGTCTGCCGCAGCCTGGTGCAGGCGCGCCACCTGGTCTCCAAAAATGCGGCAATGGTTTGCGTTGGGGGCCATTTGCGATTGGCCCGACAGGCGGGTGACGAGGCTTGCCGGCTTTCCACACAACATGCCAAAAAATTGCCCCTGCCGGTTTGGAATCGGGCGCGGGCAGGGTACGCCACGTTGCGCCAGATGATCCATCAGATTCAGGTAGTAGGGCAGTTCTGCGGGTTGCAGCTTTTCAAACAGGGTCAGGACAAAACGGCCCTGGTCGGTCGTCACAAAATAATTGGTATTTTCGATGCCGGCAGCGATGGCCGTTTGCTCGTGCAGGGCGCCGACAGAATACTGGGCGAGCCATCGGGACAGGTCTTCGCGGGATACGGGGGTAAATACAGCCATGGATCGGGGACTTAAAACTCCATGATGACCCAGTGGGGCACCTGCAAGCCGGTATCAAGACCGTCGTAGCGGCGCCAGATGTTGGCGCCCTGATCGTCGATCAGGTAGTAGGGCGGGCCGACTTTCGGAATCACCTTGATCTTGTAGAGGCGTCCGTTGATGCGGTACTCCTCGAAAGTGGTGCTGTCATGCTCGACGATGGTCACTTCCGGCTCGGCCGTGGGCGCGTCGGCACCCACCTGGGGTGGCGGCGGCGCATCGTCAGGCAGGGGTTCAAGATTGTCGGGACGGGCGGCCAGGACCAGAAGCGGCAAGGCGGCCAGCATCAAAACCAGGGGGCGCATGTAGAATCTCATGTCCTGATTCTAACAGTCTGGCCCCTATTCGGTACACTAGAACCATGCAACCAACCCATGATGATCCTCGTGCCTTGCGTGCCTTCCTGCGCCGTGGCGGATTGATTGCCTATGCCACCCAGGCCGTGTTCGGGCTGGGCTGCGATCCCCGGAGCCCGCGCGGCCTGCGGCGCCTCCTGGCATTGAAGCGCCGACCGGCACATAAGGGACTGATCGTGATTGCCGACCGCCAGGAGCGCCTGGCGCGATTCCACCAGCCCCTGACGCCCTCGCAACAGCTGCGCGCCCAGAGTCGCTGGCCCGGCGCCCATACCTGGCTGATGCCGGCCGCGGCGCGCTTTCCGGTGGCGCTGCGGGGGCGGCACCGGCGGGCCGGGCAGGTGCCGCGCATTGCCTTGCGGGTGGATGCGCATCCCGACGCCGTGGCGCTGTGCCGCCGCCTTAAAATGGCCCTGGTCTCCACCAGTGCCAACCGGGCGGGACAACGGCCGCTGAAGAGCGCGCGTGCCTGCCAGCGCCAGTTTGGAGGTCGGGTGAGGGTGTTGCCAGGCAGGGTGAAGGCGCATTGCCGGCCTTCCACCGTTGCAGATCTGCTGAGTGATCAGGTGCTCAGGTCTTGAGTCCGCGCCAGGCAATGTCGGTGCGCAACTGCATGCCCTCGAAACGGATGTCCCTGGCCCGGGCGTAAGCTTTTTGCCGGGCCATGCGTAAGGTGTCGCCCAGGGCCGTCACGCACAGGACGCGTCCTCCTGCCGTGACCAGAGTATCGCCATGGCGCGCGGTGCCTGCATGAAAGACGTGGCACTCGGCGTCATCCGTGCCGAGGCCGGTAATGGCATCACCGCGGCGGGGTGCCGCGGGATAACCTTCGGCCGCCAGAACCACCCCGATGGCGGGGCGTCGGTCCCACTCGGCTTCCACCTGATCCAGGGTTCCTGCCACGCCGTGTTCCAGCAGGGAGAGGAGGTCGCTTTTCAGCCGCATCATGATGGGCTGGGTCTCGGGGTCTCCCATGCGGCAGTTGAACTCCAGTGTCTTGACCGTACCCGCGGCGTCGATCATCAGTCCCGCGTAGAGAAATCCGGTATAGGGCATGCCCTCCTGCTTCATGCCCTGGACCGTGGGCAGAATGATTTCGCGCATCACGCGACCATGGATGGCCGGGGTGACGAGGGGGGCTGGCGAATAGGCCCCCATGCCGCCCGTATTGGGTCCGGCATCCCCATCCAGAAGCCGCTTGTGATCCTGGCTGGTGGCAAGTGCCAGGACATGCTCTCCATCCACCAGTACGATGAAGCTGGCTTCCTCGCCTTGCAGGCATTCCTCGATGACCACGCGGTGCCCGGCCCCGCCCAGGGCGCCGCCCATGATGTCGTCCACGGCGCGATGGGCTTCCTCCAGGGTCTGCGCCACCACGACCCCCTTGCCGGCCGCCAGGCCATCGGCCTTGATGACGATGGGTGCACCCACCCGATCCAGATGGGCATGGGCCGAAGGGGTGTCGTCAAAGGTCTGGTAGGCCGCGGTGGGAATGCCGTGACGCACCATGAAGCGCTTGGCAAAATCCTTCGACCCTTCGAGTTGGGCGGCAGCCCGGGTTGGGCCGAAAACAGGCAGTCCTGCGGCGCGAAAGGCATCCACGACGCCTTCGGAGAGCGGGGCCTCGGGACCCACCACGGTCAAACCGATGGCCTCGCGCTGGGCGAAATCAAGCCAGGCGTCCACCCCCTGCACGGGCGCGTTGTAGACCCCTTCCTCCTGCGCAGTTCCTGCATTGCCAGGAGCGACATAGACGCGGGACACCCTGGGGGATTGGGCAAGACGCCAAGCCAGGGCGTGTTCGCGTCCACCAGAACCGATGACCAGAACTTTCATGGAAGACTCAGTGGCGGAAATGGCGGATGCCGGTGAAGACCATGGCAAGGCCGTGCTCGTCGGCTGCTGCGATGACCTCGTTGTCCTTCAGGCTGCCGCCTGGTTGAATGATGGCGCTGACGCCCGCTTCGGCGATGACGTCCAGGCCGTCGCGGAACGGAAAGAAGGCGTCTGAAGCGGCCACGCTGCCTTTCAGGGACAGACCTCCATCTTCAGCCTTGCGGCATGCGATGCGGGTGCTGTCCACCCGGCTCATCTGTCCTGCGCCGATGCCCAGGGTCCGTCCCTGGCCACAGAAGACGATGGCATTGGATTTGACGTAATGCGCCACATGAAAGGCGAGGCGCAGGTCGTTCAACTGTTGCGTCGTGGGTTGCACATGGGTGACCACGCGCAACGCCGCTTCGTCGAGGGTCAGCGTGTCGGGCGTTTGCACCAGCAAACCGCCGCCCACCCGCTTCATGTCCCAGCCGTTGTGGCCCTGGCCCAGCGGCACCTGGAGGACGCGGACGTTGCCCTTGGCCGCCAGCGCCTTGAGTGCTGCGGGCGTGAACGATGGGGCGATCAATACTTCCACAAACTGTCCCAGCAGCGCGGCAACCACGGCATCGTCCACGGTACGGTTGAAGGCGATGATGCCGCCAAAGGCCGAAGTGGGATCGGTGGCGAAGGCGCCCTGGTAGGCCTGCAGCGGGTCGGTGCCGAGGGCCACGCCGCAGGGGTTGGCATGCTTGACGATGACGCAGGCGCAAGCGTTCAGGCCGCGCACGCAATCCCAGGCCGCATCGCTGTCGGCGATGTTGTTGTACGACAGTTCCTTGCCCTGCAGTTGCCGGTACTGCGACAACACGCCCTCACCCATGCGCAGTTCGCGGTAAAACGCCCCGGACTGGTGGGGGTTCTCGCCGTAGCGCAGCCCCTGATGCTTGGTGAAGGCAAGATGCAGGCGTTCGGGATAGCCGTCAAACCCGGCGCCTGCCTCGATGCCCGACAGGTAGTTGGCGATGGCCCCGTCGTATTCGGCGGTATGCGAGAAGGCCTTGACGGCAAGGCGAAAGCGCGTGGCGTCGGACAGGGTTCCCTTGTTCTTTTTCAACTCCGCGAGCATCGGCTTGTAGTCGGCCGGATCGGTCAGGACGGCCACATGCCGATGGTTTTTGGCCGCCGAGCGCACCATGGCCGGGCCGCCGATGTCGATGTTTTCGATGGCGTCTTCCAGGGTGCATTCCGGGTTGGCGATGGTTTCCCGAAACGGATAGAGATTGACCACCACGAGATCGATGGGCGAGATGCCGTGCATGGCCATGGCGTCGGTGTGGCTGCGCAGGTCGCGCCGCCCCAGGATGCCGCCATGAATCTTGGGATGCAGGGTCTTGACCCGACCGTCGAGCATTTCCGGAAAGCCGGTGAAGTTGGCCACCTCGATGACGGGAATGCCGGCATCGCGCAGCAACAAGGCGGTGCCGCCGGTGGAGAGAATCTCGATTTTCAGGGCGTGCAGCGCACGCGCCAGTTCAACCGCCCCCTGTTTGTTTGAAACGCTGATGAGTGCTCGCTGTAGGGTCATTTCACGCCGTAGTGCTGCATTTTTTTACGCAAGGTGTTGCGGTTGATCCCCAGGATTTCGGAAGCGCGGGTCTGGTTGCCTTCGGTGTGGTTCAGGACCACTTCAAGCAGCGGCTTTTCCACGCTGCTGATGACCATGTCATGCACCCCGCTGCATTTTTCGCCATCCAGATGACCGAAGTAATCGGTGACGAGGCGCCGCACGCAGGCAGACAGTTCGGATTCGGATTTGCTCATGCGGCCAGCGCCTCGCTAGATGTTTCGATGTCGTATTGCAGGCGTTGGCCCTGGCTGTGCAGCAGGTTGAAGAAATCCTGCACGGCTGCGCGTTGTTCAGCCACCGATTGCAACTGGTTCATGGCGTGGCGGAAGGCCGCAGACCCCTTGAGGCCGCGGGTGTACCAGCTGATGTGCTTGCGTGCCACCCGTACCCCCGTTTCCAGGCCATAGAACGTGTAGAGGTCTTCCAGATGGTGATTGAGTACCGTGTGGATTTCGCCAACTTCAGGAGCGGGCAGCAGGGTGCCGTGGGTGAGGTAATGTTCGATTTCCCGAAAAATCCAGGGACGTCCCTGGGCCGCGCGCCCGATCATGAGGCCGTCGGCACCGGTGACCTCCAGCACGTGGCGCGCCTTTTGCGGCGAAGTGATGTCGCCGTTGGCCACCACGGGAATGCGCACCGCGGCCTTGACTGCGGCAATCGTCTCGTATTCGGCATCGCCCGTATAGCCGCAGGCGCGGGTTCTGCCATGAATGGCCAGAGACTGGATGCCGGCGTTTTCGGCGATATGCGCCACGTTCAGGGCATTGCGGTGCGAGCGGTCCCAGCCGGTACGGATCTTGAGCGTGACGGGTACGGGAACTGCTGCCACCACGGCTTCCACGATGCGCTGCACCAGCGCTTCGTTCTGCAGCAGGGCGGATCCCGCCATGACGTTGCACACCTTCTTGGCGGGGCAACCCATGTTGATGTCGATGATCTGCGCCCCCTGGTCCACGTTGTAGCGGGCGGCCTCGGCCATCATGGCGGGATCGGCACCGGCGATCTGCACGGATTTGGGTTCCACTTCACCGTCGTGGTTGGCGCGCCGGCGCGTTTTTTCAGAACCCCACAACAGGGAATTTGAAGAGACCATCTCGGAGACGGCCATGCCGGCCCCCATGACCTTGCACAGCTGGCGGAAGGGCCGGTCGGTAACGCCCGCCATGGGGGCCACCATCAGGTTGTTTTTGAGGCGGTACGGACCAATCTGCATGGTGCAAACCGAAGGCAGGAACGATAAGGGGGGGATTATACCGCCGAATGGGGGGGCGCCGAAACCCTAGTGCGCGGCATCCCAGTGCGGGCCAACGCCCACTTCCACCAGCAGCGGCACCGCCAGTTGGGCCACCCCTTCCATCAAGACCGGCAGGGTTTGCAGCACGGCGGCGCGTTCGTCCTCCGGTACCTCCAGCACCAGTTCGTCGTGCACCTGCAGAATCAGCAGCGATGCCATTTGCATCCGGTCCAGCCAGTCCTGCACCGCAATCATGGCCCGTTTGACGAGGTCGGCGGCGGTGCCCTGCAGCGGCGCATTGATGGCCGCCCGTTCCGCACCCTGTCGGCGACCGGCGGCACCATGACGCAGTTCGGGCAGCCACAGGCGGCGGCCCAACAGGGTTTCCACATAACCCTGCCGGTGTGCCGTTTCGCGGGTGCGCTCCATGTAGGCGGCCACCCCGGGGTAGCGATGGAAATAGCGCTCCATGTAGGCCTGCGCGGCGGCGCGCTCGATGCCCAGTTGGGAAGCCAGGCCAAAGGCCGACATGCCGTAGATCAGGCCAAAGTTGATGGTCTTGGCCGCACGCCGCTGGTCGGCGCTTACGTCCTGGGGACGGACCCCGAAAATTTCCGCCGCGGTGGCCCGATGGACGTCCTGTCCTGCACCAAACGCTGCCAGCAGGCCCGCATCCTGGGAGAGATGGGCCATGATGCGCAGCTCGATCTGGGAGTAGTCGGCCGAGATCAGCACGCGACCGGGCGGAGCGATGAAGGCGGCACGGATGCGCCGGCCCTCGGGCGTGCGCACGGGAATGTTCTGCAGGTTGGGGTCGCTGCTGGAAAGGCGTCCGGTGACGGCCACGGCCTGGGCGTAATGGGTGTGGACCCGGCCGGTGCGCGCATTGACCCGGCGCGGCAGGGCGTCGGTGTAGGTGGACTTGAGCTTGGCGAGGCTGCGGTACTCCAGGATCAGCTTGGGAATGGGGTAATCCAGCGCCAGCTGCTGCATCACGTCCTCGTCGGTGGAAGGCACGCCGCCGGGTGTTTTCTTGCGCACCGGCAGGCCCTGTTCGTCAAACAGCACGGCCTGGATCTGCTTGGGCGAATTGAGGTTGAAGGGATGGCCGGCCGCCGCGTGGGCGCGCGCCTCCAGCGCCAGCAACTGGGTGCCCAGTTCGCCACTCTGGCGTTCCAGCTCGCGCGCGTCCAACAAAACGCCATTGCGTTCCATGCGCCACAACACCTGCTGCAGCGGCAGTTCGAGATCGCGGTAGAGGGAGGTCAGGGCGTTGCTTGCGGCAATTTGCGGATAGAGCGCCTGGTGCACCTGGAGCGTGATGTCGGCATCCTCGGCGGCATACTCGGTGGCCCGGTCCAGCGCCACCTGTTCAAACCCGATGGCATGAACGCCCTTGCCGGTAACGGTTTCATAGGACAGCGTGTCGCGCAGCAAATGGCGACGCGCCAGGCTTTCCAGGTTATGCGGTTGATGCGCCTCCAGCACATAGGACTGCAGCAGCGTGTCATGCACGATGCCGCGCAGCGCGATACCTTCGTTGGCCAGCACATGCTGGTCGTATTTGAGGTGCTGGCCCACCTTGGGCGCTGCGGGATTTTCCAGCCAGGCCTTGAGGCGGGCCAGGGTTTGCGCAAAGTCGAGCTGTGCCCCGCTGTCGGGGCCGCGATGCCCCAGGGGAATATAGGCCGCCTCGCCCGCCGTGACGCAAAGCGACAGACCCACCAGGCGCGCTTCGAGCGGATCGAGCGAGGTGGTTTCCGTGTCGAGCGCCGTCAGTTCGGCGGATTCGATTCGGGCAAGCCACGCGTCCAGCTGTGCCGTGGTCAGTACGGTCTCGTAGCAGGTGTCGGGTGGCGGGGCAACGGGGCCGAGGTCTGTCCCCAAGGGGGGGGGCAGGGGGGCGGATGCGGTTGCCGGCGCATCGGCCTTCGGTGCCATCCAGCTGCGCAGGTCGTAGCGTTCGGCCAGGGTTTTCAGGGTGTCCTGGTCCACGGGGGTAACGAGCAGTTGTTCGGGACCTTGCGGCAGCGGTACGTCGCAACGAATGGTCAGCAGGCGTCGTGCCTGGGGCAACCAGTCGCGCACTGCGCGCAGGTTGTTGCCCACCACGCCAGGAACCTCGTCTGCATGCGCGAGGAGCGCATCGAGCGAGCTGTATTGCTGCAGCCATTTGACGGCGGTCTTGGGGCCGACTTTGGCGACACCGGGCACGTTGTCCACGGCATCGCCGATCAGCGTCAGATAATCGATGAACTGCTCGGGGCGAATGCCGTATTTTTCGGTGGCCGATGCGGCATCCAGGCGCTCGTTGCTGAGGGTATTGACCAGGCTGACCTCGGCATCGAGCAGCTGCACCATGTCCTTGTCGCCGGTGGAAATGACCGTTCGGATGTCGGCCTGATGGGCCTGGCGTGCCAGCGTGCCAATGACGTCGTCTGCTTCGACGCCGTCCACGATGAGCAGTGGCCAGCCCAGGGCGCGCACGGCCTGTTGCAGGGGCTCCACCTGGACCACCAGATCAGGGGGCATGGGCGAGCGGTGGGCCTTGTAGTCCGGGTACCACGCGTCGCGAAAGGTGGGGCCCTTGGCATCGAATACGCAGGCTGCGTAATCCGGCTTATAATCCGCCATCAACCTGCGCAGCATGTTGAGCACCCCGAAAATGGCGCCGGTGGGTTCTCCCAGGCGGTTGCGCAGGTCGGGCAGGGCGTGGAAGGCGCGATACAGGTAGGACGAACCGTCCACCAGCAGCAGCAATTTTTGCGAACGATCAGTCATGCGCGCAATTATGGCAGAACTTGAGGAAACCACCGAAACATCATGAGTACCACGCTAACGCTCAACGGCAAGACGCTTGCGCTCAAGGCCGACCCGGACACACCGCTGCTGTGGGTGATTCGCGACGAAGTGGGATTGAGTGGCACCAAGTTTTCCTGTGGCGCCGGCCTGTGTGGCGCCTGTACCGTGCATCTGGATGGCGAGCCGGTGCGCTCCTGCATCACGCCGCTGGCGAGTGCTGCGGGAAAAAAAGTCACCACCATCGAGGGGTTGTCCCCGAACGGCGAGCATCCGGTCCAGAAGGCCTGGGTGGCCCTGGAAGTGGCCCAGTGCGGTTACTGTCAATCCGGACAGATCATGAGTGCGGCCGCCTTGCTGGCGCATAACCCGCATCCCTCCGACGCTGACATCGACGCGGCGATGAGCGGCAATCTGTGCCGCTGCGGCACCTACAACCGCATCCGCGCGGCCATTCACCGCGCTGCTCAAAAAGCCTGAGTCAGGGTCTTCATGAACACCTCCGAAATCAAAACCTATCTGCTCGACCTGCAAAACCGCATCGTCACCGCACTCGAAACCCTGGACGGCAAGACCTTCCGCCGCGACACCTGGGAGCGCCCTGGCGGTGGAGGGGGCATTAGCGCCCTGGTGGAAGAGGGAAATCTCTTCGAACGCGGCGGGGTCAACTTTTCCCACGTGATGGGCAGCGGCCTGCCTCCTTCGGCCACGGCGCATCGCCCCGAGCTTGCGGGGCGCAACTACGAGGCGCTGGGCGTGTCGCTGGTGCTTCATCCGCGCAATCCCTATGCGCCCACGGTGCACATGAACGTGCGATTCTTTGCGGCCTTTGACGAAGGCAGGGAACCCATCTGGTGGTTTGGCGGCGGCATGGACCTTACGCCCTACTACGGCTTCGTGGAGGATGCGCAACACTTTCATCGCACCTGCAAGCATGCACTCGATCCCTTCGGTGCGGAGTACCATCCGCGTTTCAAGAAATGGTGCGATGAGTACTTCTTCCTCAAACATCGCCAGGAGCCGCGCGGCGTGGGCGGCATCTTCTTTGACGATTTCAACACCTTGCCTCTGGCGCAGGCGCAAGCCCTGTGGCAGAGCGTGGGCGACCATTTCCTGCCGGCCTACATGCCGTTGATGGAGCGTCGGCGCAGCATGCCCTACGGCGAGCGTGAACGGGATTTTCAGGCCTACCGGCGCGGTCGCTATGTGGAGTTCAACCTGGTGTACGACCGGGGGACCCTGTTCGGGCTGCAATCCGGTGGACGCACCGAATCCATCCTGATGTCCCTGCCGCCCATCGTGCGTTGGCGTTACGACTGGCATCCCGAACCCGGCAGTCGGGAAGACGGCCTGCTCAAGGAGTTCATCAACGGCCGCGACTGGGTGTAATGGACATTTTCCTGCAGCAGCTCGTCAACGGTCTCACCCTGGGAAGCATCTATGCCCTGGTGGCCCTGGGGTACACCATGGTGTACGGCATCATGGAACTCATCAATTTTGCCCACGGCGAAGTGGTGATGGTGGGAGCGCTGGTGGCACTCACGGTGATCCAGGGGTTGAGCGGTTTGGGCTGGCCGGTGCCGCTTGCCGTGCTGGCAGGCATACTGGCGGCCATGGTCCTCTGCATGACGCTGGGGTTCGTGATCGAGCGCGTGGCTTATCGCCCCTTGCGCCGCGCGCCCAAACTGGCACCGCTGATTACCGCCATCGGGTTGTCCATCGTGTTGCAACAGCTCGCCGCATTGATCTGGGGGCGCGGCTATCTTTCCTTTCCCCCCGTGCTACCGTCCGCCAGCATCGTCTGGGGCGGGGTCATCATCACGGCCATCCAGGGCGTCATCATCGTGCTGGCGGGGCTCATCATGGCGGGCCTGCTGGTTCTTGTGCAGAAGACGGCGCTGGGCCGCGCCATGCGGGCCACGGCGCAGAACCCGGCCGTGGCACAGCTGATGGGGGTGAATACCGATCGCGTCATCGCGCTCACCTTCGTGCTGGGTTCGGCGCTTGCAGCGGTGGCGGGCGTGATGGTGGTGTCCTATTACAACGTGGGCCACTACACCATGGGGTTCATGCTGGGGCTCAAGGCCTTCACCGCGGCAGTGCTGGGTGGCATCGGCAACCTTCCCGGGGCCATGCTGGGTGGGCTGTTGCTAGGGGTGGTGGAAGCGCTGGGCGCAGGCTACATCGGGGATCTGACGGGGGGCTTTTTCGGCAGCAACTACAAGGATGTGTTTGCCTTCATGGTGCTGATCGGCGTGCTGGTGTTCCACCCCAACGGACTTCTGGGCAGTCGCGCCCAGGAGAAGGTGTGATGGGGCGTTCGCGCTCGCTGGGGCTTGCTGTCGTGGCCATTATGCTGCTGGCGCTGCCCTTCGTCACCGACGCGGCCCTGGGGCACAGTTGGGTGCGCATTCTCGATTTTGCGCTGCTCTACGTGCTGCTGGCCCTGGGACTCAACATTGTGGTCGGCTATGCCGGCTTGCTGGATCTGGGCTATGTGGCGTTTTTTGCGGTGGGCGCGTATTGCTATGGCCTGCTGGCCTCGCCGCACTTCGACCTGCATTGGCCCCTGTGGGTGCTGCTGCCCATGGGCGCCATGCTCGCTGCAAGCTTTGGCGTGTTGCTGGGAACGCCCACGCTGGGGCTGCGCGGCGATTACCTCGCCATCGTCACACTGGGTTTTGGCGAGATCATTCGCATTTTTCTCAACAACCTCAATACTCCGGTCAACATCACCAATGGTCCACAGGGGGTGAGCCTGATTGACCCCCTGCGCATCGGTCCCTGGTCCCTGGGGCAGGTCCACCATCTTGGCGGATTCGACGTTCCCGTGGTGGTGAACGTTTATTTTCTATTTCTGCTGGGCGTGCTCCTTGCCGTCGTGCTGTCGCGTCGCCTTGAACGTTCGCGCATCGGTCGGGCCTGGGCCGCAATTCGCGAGGATGAGATCGCTGCGGCCAGCATGGGGCTGCACACGCGCAACCTCAAACTGCTGGCTTTTGCCATGGGGGCGAGTTTCGGCGGATTGTCCGGTGGACTCTTTGCGGGCTTTCAGGGCTTTGTCAGTCCAGAAAGCTTTACCCTGCAGGAATCCGTGATGATCCTGTGCATGGTGGTGCTGGGCGGGATGGGCAACATCGCGGGCGTGGTGCTGGGTGCCATTCTCCTGTCCGTGTTGCCCGAAGCCTTGCGCGCTGCGGGAAGCCTGCAGCAAGACCTGTTGGGGCATGTTTGGGTGGATCCCTCCAACCTGCGCATGCTGCTTTTCGGCCTGGCGCTGGTGCTGATGATGCTGCTTCGCCCGGAAGGACTGCTGCCGGCGCGGGCGCGACAGCGTGAGCTGCATGGTTAGCCGGCGCCATGGGGGACAGACCTCCGTCATAGGGGACAGACCCCGAACCGGGGTCTGTCCCCTATGACGGAGGTCTGTCCCCCATTGCTGGAGGCTGCAGGCATCGGCAAGCGCTTCGGCGGGCTGCGCGCTTTGAGCGGGGTGTCGCTACGCCTTGCCCCCGGCTCCATCACCGGATTGATAGGCCCCAACGGGGCTGGCAAGACCACCTTTTTCAATGTGCTGACCGGAATCTACAGTCCTGATGAGGGCACGTTGCAATTTGACGGGCAGGCGCTGCCGGCAGGGCGGCCGCACGCCGTCGCGGCACGCGGCATTGCGCGCACGTTTCAGAACATTCGCCTGTTTGCCAACATGAGCGTCGTGGAAAACGTCATGGTGGGGCGGCATGTGCGCACCCACTCCGGCGTGTTGGGTGCCCTGCTGCATACGGCCGCGATGCGTCGCGAGGAAGCGGCCATTGCCGCGCGGGCCCGTGAACTGCTGGACTATGTGGGCATTGGTGCGCAGGCCGGCCGCATTGCCAGCACCCTGTCCTATGGCGATCAGCGACGCCTGGAGATTGCCCGGGCACTGGCCACGGACCCGCGCCTGCTGGCGCTGGACGAGCCTGCGGCTGGCATGAATGCCAGCGAGCGCGCACGGCTGGGCGACCTCATCCGGCGGATTCGTGCGGATGGCACGGCGGTGCTGTTGATCGAGCACGACGTCAAATGGGTCATGCAGCTGTGCGACCGGGTTTCGGTACTGGATTACGGTGAATGCATAGCTGAAGGTACGCCGCAAGAAGTGCAGCGCAACCCCAAGGTGGTTGAAGCTTACCTCGGCATGGGGGCCACGTGACGGCGTTGCTGCAGGTCCAGGGGCTCGGTGTGCATTATGGCGGCATCGAGGCGGTGGCGAATCTTGACCTTGAAGTACGGCAGGGCGAGCGGGTGACGCTCATTGGCGCCAACGGTGCGGGAAAGAGCAGCACGCTCAAGGCGCTTGCCGGACTGGTGGCGCTTAGCGCCGGTTCAGTTCGATATGATGGCACCGATATGGCCGCGTTGCCCGCCTGGCAGCGGGTGGGGCGGGGCTTGTGCCTGGTGCCTGAAGGACGCGGCGTGTTCAGCCGCCTGACCATCGAGGAAAACCTCTTGATGGGCGCCTACCACCGTGGCAGGGTGCCGCAACTTTCGCGGGAGCTCGATCGCGTCTACGGGCTGTTGACGCGCTTGCACGAGCGTCGCCACCAAGCTGCGGGCACGCTTTCCGGGGGCGAGCAGCAGATGCTGGCGATCGGGCGGGCGCTGATGGCCAAGCCGCGCCTGTTGATGCTGGATGAACCCAGCATGGGGCTGGCCCCCTTGATGGTGGAAAAGGTTTTTGAGGTGATCCGCAACATTGCGGCAGAGGGCGTGACGCTGTTGCTGGTGGAGCAAAATGCCCGCCTTGCACTGGAGGTCTGCGACCGCGCTTATGTCATGGAGTCGGGGCGCATCGTGCTGACTGACAGTGCGGCCCGGTGCCTCGACAACCCATTGGTGCGGGCGGCGTATCTGGGGGAATAAGGGGGCGGGAAAAGGAAAAAAGGGGACAGAAAAAAGGGGACAGACCTCATTTTCGATGAAAATGAGGTCTGTCCCCTTTTTTCTGTCCCCTTTTTTCCTTCGTTACAGCGGCGTCTTGATGCCCTTCTTCCACTGATACAGCGTGACTTCGCCGCCCTTGAGGTCGCCGTTGGCATCAAACTGGATGTTGGCGGTGACGCCAGGGTAATTGAGGCTGCCCATCGCAGTCAGGTATTTGGCGGGATCCGCCGAGTTGGCGGCCTTCATGGCGGCGATCAGCACGCCCACGGCATCGTAGCTGTAAGGCGCATAGTCCTGGATTTCGCCATACTGGGCATTGAAACGCGTTTTGAAATCAGCGCCCTTGGGCATTTTTTCCAGGGGAACGCCCGGCAGGCTGCAGTACACCCCTTCCGCGGCATCACCTGCCAGTTGGGCAAACTCGTGTGAGCAGCCGCCATCGCCGGTAAGAAAGGCCGAAGTGATCTTGAGGGTTTTGATCTGTTTGGCCATGGGGCCGCTCTGGGCATCCATCCCGCCATAAAAGATCAGGTCGGGCGAACGGGATTTGATGCGGGTGAGAATGGACGAAAAATCCGTGCTGTGGTCGTCGGTATGCTCGCGAGCCACCACTTTGCCACCGGCTGCGATGACGGATTTTTCAAACTCGTCGGCAAGGCCCTGGCCGTAGGCTGTGGCATCGTCGATGACAGCCACGGTTTTGGCCTTGAGTGTTCCCGTGACGAATTGTCCCAGCACGCGGCCCTGCTGCTCGTCATTGGCCATGACGCGGAATGCCGTCTTGAAGCCCTGATGCGTGTACTTGGGATTGGTAGCCGAAGGGGAAACCTGAACGATGCCGGCGTCGAAATAGACTTTCGACGCGGGAATGGTGGTGCCTGAATTGAGGTGCCCCACCACACCATTGACTTTGGCGTCTGCCAGCTTTTGGGCAACGATGGTCCCGGTTTTCGGGTCCGCCGCATCGTCTTCACCCACCAGTTCAAAGTGGGCTTTCTTTCCGCCGATGACGATGTTCTGCGCATTGGCGTCTGCAATGGCGAGGCGCGCGCCGTTCTCGTTGTCGTGGCCCAGATGGGATTGGGGTCCGGTGAGCGGGGCAACCGATCCGATCCGGACGGTCAGGACGTCGCTACTGGAGGCAGGAGACGGCGCCTTGCCGCATCCTGCCAGAACCAGCGCTACCGCCAGCAGTGGGGCATGCGCCCCGTTCAGAGCAAGGCGCATGGCAGCTTAGTGGGACAGAACCCACTTCACCAGGCTGTGCAGATCTGCATCGGAAACCTTTGCATTGGCAGGCATGGGCATGGGGCCCCAGACGCCGCCGCCGCCATTTTTGACCTTGGCCACGAGCTTGGCTTCGGCATCTGGCTGGCCTTTGTATTTGGCCGCAACATCCTTGTAGGAGGGGCCAAGCACTTTTTTGTCTTCGGCGTGGCAGGCAAGACAACCGTTTTTCTTGGCCAGCGCCAGGCCATCTTCAGCCATGACGGTGGTACCCACGGTCAGCAAGCCGGCTGCGATCAAAGCAATTTTCAGGGATTTCATGTGCAATTTCTCCAAATGTAGGGAATGACAAGCTGCGGGGGACAGACCCCCATCGTTTCTTTACACCTGTTGTCGCTGTCTCCTGAATCCGAAGATGAGGTCTGTCCCCTATCTTCGCTTTGGGGCTATGCCCTCATGTTTTCTCACTGGGCATGATAGCCGATTTTTTAGACCATCTCCACAAGTACAGCCCGAGCAGGATCATGGGCAGGCTGAGCCACTGTCCCATGCTCATGCCAAAGGTGAGCAGGCCGAGAAAGTCATCGGGTTCGCGGGTAAATTCCACCAGAAAGCGGAAGGTGCCGTAGCCCATCAGGAAGAGGGCGGAAATCTGCCCGGTGGGGCGTTGCCGGCGACTGAAGCCCAGCAGCAATGCCCCCAGAACGAGCCCTTCCAGCACGGCTTCGTACAATTGTGAGGGATGGCGCGGAAAGGCGTCCACATGGGGGAAGACCATGCCCCAGGAGACGCTGGTGACGCGGCCTGGGAGTTCGCCGTTGATGAAGTTGCCAATGCGCCCAAAGCCCAGGCCAAAGGTGACGAGGGGGGCCACGAAATCGGTGACGTCCAGCCAGCGGCGGCCGTGGCGTCGGGCAAACAGCCAGCCCCCCAGGATCACGCCCAGAAAGCCGCCATGAAAGGACATGCCCCCCTGCCATACGGCAACGATGTCGAAGGGGTGGGCCAGATAATAGTCCGGCTTGTAGAACAGGACATACCCCAGGCGCCCACCCAGAATCACGCCCAGCACCACGTAGGTGAGGAAGTTGTCCGCCTCTTCCACAGTCCACTTCAGCCAGGGCTGCGTGCGGATGCGCCAGCGCGCCGCCCAGGCTCCGGCGAGAAACCCGACGAGATACATGAGGCCATACCAGCGCACGGCAAGCGGGCCCAGATGCAGGGCCACAGGATCAAAATCGGGATGAATCAGCATGGGTGCATTGCCTTAGGATAAAATGGACGATTATACCGACCCAATGTTGCAGGAGATTTCCCATGGCAGATAACCGCCGCAGCCGGACCATCACCGAAGGCGTTCAACGCTCGCCCAATCGCGCCATGCTGCGCGCCGTGGGGTTTGGGGATGGAGACTTCAACAAGCCCATCGTGGGCATCGCCAATGGCCATAGCACCATCACGCCGTGCAATGCCGGGCTGGGCGAACTGTCCGCACGCGCCGAGATTGCGCTGCATGATGCCGGGGCCATGCCGCAAACCTTTGGCACCATCACCGTCTCCGACGGCATTTCCATGGGCACCCAGGGCATGAAGTATTCGCTGGTGTCGCGCGAGGTGATTGCCGATGCCATCGAGACGGCCACCAGCGCCCAGAGCATGGATGGCGTGCTGGTGGTGGGCGGCTGCGACAAAAACATGCCCGGCGGCATGATCGCCATTGCGCGCATGAACATTCCGGCCATCTACGTTTATGGCGGTACCATCAAGCCCGGCCACTACCACGGCCAGGACCTGACGGTGGTGAGCCCGTTCGAGGCCGTGGGCCAATTCACGGCAGGCAAGATGTCGGAAACCGATTTCATCGAGATCGAGAAGCGTGCCTGCCCCGGCAAGGGGTCCTGTGGCGGCATGTACACCGCCAACACCATGTCCTCGGCCATCGAGGTGATGGGCATGGCACTGCCTTATTCATCCACCCAGGCTGCCGAGGACGAGGAGAAGGCGGTAAGTGCGGAAGAGAGCGCGCGCACCCTGGTGCAGGCCATCCACAATCAGCTGCTGCCGCGCCAGATCATGACCCGCAAGGCCTTCGAGAACGCCATTGCCGTCACCATGGCGGTGGGCGGTTCCACCAATGCGGTGCTGCATCTGCTGGCCATCGCCCACGCCGCCGAAGTGCCGCTGCGCCTGGAGGATTTTGAGGAGATTCGCGGCAGGATTCCGGTGCTGTGCGATCTCAAGCCTTCGGGCCGCTATGTGGCCACCGACCTGCATCGTGTGGGCGGCATCCCGCAGGTGATGAAAATGTTGCTCACGCGCGGCCTGCTGCACGGCGAGTGCATGACCATTACGGGCAAGACCGTGGCAGAAAACCTGAAGGATGTTCCGGCCGATCCCGCCAGGGATCAGGAGGTCATTCGCCAGTGGGACAACCCCGTGTATGCGCAGGGTCACCTGGCCATCCTCAAGGGCAACCTCGCCACCGAAGGGGCCGTGGCCAAGATCACGGGGGTCAAGAACCCGCAGATCACGGGCCCCGCGCGCGTGTTCGATTCTGAAGAGGCGGCCATGGATGCCATCCTCAAGGGTCAGATCCGGGCTGGCGACATTCTGGTCATCCGCTTTGAAGGACCTAAGGGGGGGCCTGGCATGCGCGAAATGCTCTCGCCCACCTCGGCCATCATTGGCGCCGGATTGGGCGACTCCGTGGGACTGATCACGGATGGGCGTTTTTCCGGCGGAACCTACGGCATGGTGGTGGGCCATGTGGCCCCCGAAGCCTATGTGGGGGGCACCATTGCCCTGGTGCATGAAGGGGACGCCATCACCATCGACGCGCCGGCGCGCCTGTTGCAGCTCAATATTTCCGACGATGAGCTGGCCCGCCGGCGCGCCGCCTGGAAGCAGCCCGCACCGCGTGTTTCGCGCGGCGTCCTGGCCAAATACCTGAAGCTGGTAAGCACCGCCAGCCGGGGTGCCGTGACGGACGAGTAGTCGCAAAAAGGGGGACAGACCTCAAAAGAAAGGGACAGACCCCAATTTGGGGTCTGTCCCTTTCTTTTGAGGTCTGTCCCCTCCAGGCGGTAACTGACATCCGGCAGATGGCCGTGAGGGAGAGTCATGGACCACCCACCGGATAACAGCGTCAGTTAAGGCTAGAACTGCAACTGCGCACCCAGGATGAGGCTGTTGGCCGAAGGCGCATTCACGATGCTGGTGCGTTCGTAGGCGGCGGTGAATTTGGCGTCGTAACCCTTGACGATGTAGTTCAGGCCAAAATCATCCTTCTTGGTTTGCACGGTCTGACCCGCCAGGATTCCGGTGTCTACGCTGTCCGGACTGAAGTTCTGGTGCTGGTAGTAGGGCTGGAATTTGCCGTAGCCCAGCTTCTGGGGAAACAGAAAGGCCACCGTGCCCAGATACGCTGTGCCCTGATAGGCGGGCCCGCCCCAGCAGCCGGGCGATCCTGCCTGGCAGTAACTGTCCAGAACGCCCTGGGTGTCCACCTTGTAATACGCACCACTGAGCGTGAAGGCTCCACCTTCCATGACCTTCTTTTCCATCAGGAAGTCGATGTTCCACGCCTTGTAGTCGGCTGTGACGCCGCTTGCCGAAGTCACGCCGTTCTTCTGCGTCATTCCGGCCAGGCCCAGCGCCAGCACGTCCTTGGTCCCGTAGTAGCTGCTGCTTGCAAAGTAGGCGGGATCCACCTTGGTGTCCCAGAAGTTGTAGTTGAGGCGACCGGTGTACATGAGGTCTGAACTGCCTCCCCCGCCCTGGTACTGGTTGCTGATTCCCGAATTGTGGCCCCGACCCTGATAGGCACCCACGGCATAAGTCAGGCGGTCGTCGGCCACCACGCCCCACACGGTGGCACCCTGGTCGCGACCGTCAAGATACTGTTCCTTGTACACGGAAGCCACGCCGGGATAACTCCATGAAGTGATATAGAACGGACCTTCCATATCGGCACGATCCGCACCGGGCAGCAGGCGGCCCAGCCAGACATTGAAGCTCTGGGAGGGTTCGAACTGGGCATAGGCATCCAGCAGGCTGACGGAATTCAGGCTGCTGTTGTATTCCGTGTTGAATGTGGCCTTGAGCTCCTTCGAAAAACTGAAGTTGGTGTAGAGGCGCAGATTATCCACGTTGAATGACTGGCCGCTGGGCTGGTCATTGCCGCCGTTGCTGTCGTAAGAGGTTCTCAACCCCAGACCGATGGATGCGGACTGATCATCGCCAAAATTGATGGTCGCTCCTGCATGGGCGGTGATCGCGCTCATGCACGCCATGACAAGTCCGCTGCCAGTTAAAAGACGAGAATTCCGTTTCTGTTTCATGCCAGGCTCCTTATTAAAAAATTGATGACCACTCAAATCCTGTCCAGCGCTTGATGTTGAGATGAGGTTATGTGCAACGCAGGTGGCGTTGAAATACGCACAATTACGAATTCAGGTCGTTCCTCGAAAAATCGCATACGCAAAATTGCTTACGCCCACATCAATGCGACAGCACCACGCCGTGCTCTGTCATGCCCATGCGTATGCATAAGTAAGAAAGCGTATTCATGGCTTCGGTTGAAACTCATATCGTGGAATCGTGATTGGGAATTCTGAAAACCCGGCGCTGTTTACGATCGATACACATCAACCAAGGAGTCATACTCATGTCACGTAAAACGCATCAACCTTCTGCAAACCATCGAGCCAACCAGGAGGTTCCGCTGCACCCGCGCAAAGGCCTCGTGGTCGCACTGGCAGGTGCCCTGATTCTGGGGGTTGCGGGCACGGCATTCGGTGCTTCAGCCCTTGCAGTCACCGACAAGGAAGTCACCGTCGGACAGCTGCATTCCTCCACGGGCACCATGGCGATTTCGGAAACTGGCGCCATCGAGGCGGAACAGCTGGCCATCAGTCAGATCAACGCCATGGGCGGTGTGCTGGGGCACAAGATCAAGGTGATTCAGGAAGATGGCGCATCCGACTGGCCGACCTTTGCCGAGAAGGCCAAGAAGCTTCTGGAATCGGATCATGTGGCGGCAATTTTTGGCTGCTGGACCTCGGCTTCTCGCAAGGCCGTGCTGCCCGTTCTGGAGCGCGACAATGGCCTGCTCTACTACCCCACGTTCTATGAAGGTCTGGAACAATCCAAGAACGTGGTCTATACCGGCCAGGAGGCCACGCAGCAGGTGTTTGCAGGCCTCGATTGGGTGGCCAAGACCAAGCACGCCAAAACCTTCTACCTGATCGGCTCGGATTACATCTGGCCGCGGACCACCATGAAACTTGCACGCAAGTACATCGAGACTGTGCTTCATGGCACCGTGGTGGGTGAAGAATATGCGGCCCTGGGCAGCACGGAATTTGGCTCCACCATCAACAAGATCCGCCTGAAAAAACCGGACGTCATCTACGCCGCGGTGGTGGGCGGTTCGAACGTCTCCTGGTTCAAGCAGTTGAAAGCTGCGGGGATTACCGGCAAGAGCCAGACCCTGTTGACCCTGTCCGTGACCGAAGACGAAGCCAAGGGCATTGGCGGCGAGAACCTGCTGGGTTTCTACTCGGCGATGAAATATTTCCAGTCCCTCAACACTCCCAAAAACAAGGAATTCGTGAGCCAGTTCAAGGCCAAGTGGGGTCCCACAGCGCCCATCGGCGATGTGACCCAGGCCGCCTACGAAGGACCCTGGCTGTGGAAGGCCGCCGTGGAAAAAGCCGGCAGCTTTGAAACGGACAAGGTGGTGAAGGCCGAAGAAAGCGGCACCATCACCTTCGATGCACCTGAAGGCATGGTGTATCTCGAGCCCAATCATCACCTGAAGACCCGTCTGCGCATTGGCGAATGGCGTGCCGATGGACAGGCCGACATTGTTTTCACCTCGGACTACATCGATCCAAACCCCTTCCCCAAGGGCTATTGATCGTGCTCCGGACGCCTGCCCTCGTGGGGCGGGCGTTCCGGGAAGTCCGTGCCTCAGAAATGTTTTTGGAGTGCTAG
Source organism: Ferrovaceae bacterium (assembly GCA_027442615.1). Taxonomy (GTDB): domain Bacteria; phylum Pseudomonadota; class Gammaproteobacteria; order Burkholderiales; family Ferrovaceae; genus JAJZRV01. Next base: position 26,017 of record DAIBBI010000026.1, read on the forward strand.
CGCAATGGATGCTTACTCACTATCAGATTTATGGTCGATTCTGGTCATGCAGGGGTTTTCCGGCTTGAGCCTGTTCAGCGTATTGCTGCTGATGGCCCTGGGACTTGCCATTATTTTTGGACAGATGGGCGTCATCAACATGGCCCATGGAGAGTTCATGACCATTGGCGCCTACACCATCTATTCGTTTTCGAAATTGACGGAAACCTACTTCCCGACCCTCATGCCCTACTACTTCATCGTGGCCATCCTGGGGGCATTCCTGATTGCCTTTCTGGTGGGCTATCTGGTGGAGTTCACGCTGATCCGTCACCTCTATAAGCGCCCCCTCGATACCCTGCTGGCCACCTGGGGACTCAGCCTCATCATGCAGCAGTTGTTTCGTTCGGCCTTTGGTGCGCGCGAGGTGAGCGCGACCCTGCCTGACTGGCTGATGGGTTCATGGAAGCCCACGCCGGACATTGACATTCCCCTCAACGGCATCTTCGTGATGGTCATGTCGATTCTCGTGACGGGTGCGGTCGTGCTCTTCCTGTTCCGCTCCAACTGGGGCCTCAAGGTGCGTGCCACCACGCAGAACAGGGTCATGGCGGGAGCGGTGGGGATCAATACGCGAAAGATCGATCGCGTGACCTTCGCCATCGGGTGTGGCATTGCAGGCGTGGCCGGGGCTTGTTTCACCACCATCGCTTCCACGGGGCCCACCAGCGGTTCGCTGTATATCGTGGATACCTTCCTGGTGGTGGTGTTTGGCGGTTCGGCAAGCCTTTTCGGCACGGTGGCATCTGCCTTCTCCATTGCCCAGGCCCAGTCGATCCTGACCTTCTTCCTCACCAATGCCATGGGCAAGGTGGTCACCCTGATGACCATCATCACCATCCTGATGATGCGGCCCGAAGGATTGTTCCGCAGCAAAGTGAGAAGGTAAGGGAGACATCATGAACGCATTACTGAACAGAGCATTGGGTGAAAGAAACGGAGCCATCGGACTGGCTGTGCTGGCGGTGATCATTTTCCTGATCATGCCCCTGGCCCTGGACATCTTCCGCCTGAATCTGGTGGGCAAATACATGACCTACGCCTTCGCGGCCGTGGGCCTGGTGATGGTGTGGGGCTATGGCGGCATCCTGAGCCTGGGGCAGGGGGTGTTCTTCGGCTTCGGCGGATACTGCATGGCCATGTTCCTCAAGCTCGAGGCTTCGGACCTCACCAGCACGGCCCACCAGACCACCCCCGGGATTCCGGATTTCATGGACTGGAACCAGGTGACCCAGTTGCCCCTGTTCTGGCAACCGTTTCACAGCTTTGCCTTCACCGTATTTGCCATCATTGCGGTGCCCCTGCTGATTTCATACGTCATCTCGGCTGCCATGTTCAAAAGGCGGGTGGGAGGCGTGTATTTCTCCATCATCACCCAGGCCATCGCAGCCATCCTGACCATCCTGGTGGTGGGGCAACAGGGCATGACCGGAGGGATCAACGGGATCACCGACCTCAAGACCCTGAACGGCTGGAACATCAACACCGACAGCGCCAAGTACCTTCTGTTCTTCGTCAACGGGGCGCTGCTCATCGGTGTGATCATGGTGTGCAACCTCGTGCTTTCCTCCAAGCTGGGACGCCTGCTTCTGGCCCTGCGGGACAAGGAGGACAGGGTCCGGTTTTCGGGCTACGACGTGGCCAACTTCAAGATATTCATCTTCTGTCTGGGCGCCGTCATCTCGGCCATCGGTGGCGCCATGTTTACCCTGCAGGTGGGCTTCATGTCGCCCTCCATCATCGGCATCGTGCCCTCCATCGAGATGGTGATCTTCGCGGCCATCGGCGGGCGCATGTCCCTGGTGGGCGCAGTCTACGGCACCCTCATCGTGAATTACGGAAAGACCGCGTTTTCAGAATCCTTTCCCTCCCTGTGGCTGCTGTTCATGGGGGCCATGTTCATCGGGGTGGTCATGGTGTTTCCCAACGGCATGGCCGGACTGTATCAAAGCTATCTCAAGGACCGGATCGATCTCTTGCTGAGCCGGGTCAGGAAGGTCAAGCCCTCCGATCAACTGAAGGTCGTCAAGGCGGAGTCCTGATCATGAGCGAGAAAATAGCCCTTTCCATTGAAGACCTGACGGTCTCGTTCGACGGCTTCAAGGCGGTGGACAAGCTGAGCCTCTACGTGGAAAAAAATGAGCTGCGGGTGATCATCGGCCCCAACGGCGCCGGCAAGACCACGGTGCTCGACCTCATCTGCGGCAAGACCCGGGCCACCAGCGGCTCCATCAATTTCAACGGGACCGAGCTTACGCGCTATCCCGAGCACAGGATCGTGCAGCTGGGCGTGGGGCGAAAATTTCAGACCCCCTCGATCTACGAAAACCTGACCGTTCTGGAAAACCTGGAAATCTCATACCCCGAAGGACGCGGTGTGTTCGGTTCACTCATGTTCAAACGGACCGAGCAGGTGACCCAAAGGATTCTGGAGGTGGCGGACACCATTTTCCTCACGGACTTTCTGAACACCCAGTCCGGGCTTCTGAGTCACGGCCAGAAGCAGTGGCTGGAAATCGGCATGCTGCTCATCCAGGACCCGGAACTTCTGATGCTGGATGAACCCGTGGCAGGCATGAGCGTCTCCGAGCGCGAGAAGACCGCCGATTTGTTGAACAGGATCTGCCAGGGCCGTTCCGTCATCGTGATCGAGCACGACATGGAATTCGTCAAGCGGATTGCCCATAAGGTCACCGTGCTGCATCAGGGCAAGCTGCTTGCCGAAGGAAACATGGAATCGGTGCAGAACAACCCGAAAGTCATCGAGGTCTACCTGGGCCATTGAGAGGACGTATGTCAAACCATCTGTTTAGCGTGTCAGACCTGGATTCCGGCTACGGCCAGAGCAAGGTGATTCACAAGCTCAACCTGGGCATCCAGAAGAAGGAAATTGTCGCCATCATGGGGCGTAACGGCATGGGCAAAACCACGCTGTTCAAGACCCTGATGGGCATCATTCCCTCCATGGGAGGCAGGATCGCCGTGGATGGAGCCCAACTGGAGGGCCTGGAACCCTATCAGCGTGTCGAGCGCGGCCTGGCCTATGTGCCCCAGGGGCGCATGATCTTTTCCAACATGACGGTGCTCGAGAACATCCAGACCGGTCTTCCCGCCAGCGCCCGGGGCATTGTCCCGGAAGAGCTGTATGCCCTTTTTCCAGTGCTCTTCGACATGCGTGCGCGCAAGGGGGGCAATCTGTCCGGTGGCCAGCAACAGCAACTGGCCATTGCCCGTGCCCTGGCCACCAACCCCAAGGTGCTGCTGCTGGATGAGCCCACGGAGGGCATCCAGCCCTCCATCATCAAGGACATTGCCAAATCCCTGAAGGAAATCCGCAGCCTTCGGGATCTGACCATCGTGGTCTCGGAACAGGTCCTGAGCTTCACCCTGGACATTGCCGACCGGTTTTTTGTCATCGACAAGGGACGCCTGCTCTACGAGGACGTGCGTGCCAACGTGAATGAAAAAACCATCAACCAGTATCTGTCCATCTAGTCACAACCCTACATTTCAAGGAGCGCACCATGGCTGAAACACTCATCAAAGTAGATCTGAAGCAGTCCCCCTATCAGAACGAGATGGTGCATAACCGCTGGCACCCGGACATCCCCATGGCCTGCTGGGTCAAGCCCGGCGATGACTTCATGCTCGAAACCTATGACTGGACGGGGGGCTTCATCAAGAACGACGACAGCGCCGATGATGTCCGCGATATCGACCTGTCCATCGTGCACTTCCTGTCCGGGCCGGTGGGCGTGCGCGGGGCCGAGCCGGGCGACTTGCTGGTGGTGGACCTCCTCGACATCGGTGCCAAACCGGACAGCCTGTGGGGTTTCAATGGATTCTTTTCCAAAAAGAACGGTGGGGGATTTCTCACGGATCATTTTCCCCTGGCTCAGAAATCCATCTGGGACATCCAGGGCATGTTCACCAAAAGCCGCCATGTGCCCGGTGTGAACTATGCCGGCCTGATCCATCCCGGCCTGATCGGCTGCCTGCCCGATCCCGCCCTGTTGTCCAAATGGAACGAGCGTGAAGTCGGTCTGATCGCCACGGACCCGGATCGGGTGCCGCCTCTTGCCAATCCGCCCTTTCCGTCCACGGCCCACATGGGCAAGCTCACGGGTGCGGCCAAGGCGGCGGCTGCAGCCACGGGGGCGCGCACGGTGCCGCCCCGCGAGCATGGTGGCAACTGTGACATCAAGGATCTCTCCCGGGGCTCCAAGATCTACTTTCCGGTCTACGTGGATGGTGCCGGACTGTCCGTGGGAGACCTGCATTTCAGCCAGGGCGACGGCGAGATCACTTTCTGCGGCGCCATCGAAATGGCCGGCTGGGTCCACATGAAAGTGGACCTGATCAAGGGCGGCATGGCCAAGTACGGCATCCGGAATCCCGTTTTCAAGCCCAGCCCCATCACGCCCAATTACAACGACTACCTCATCTTTGAAGGCATTTCCGTGGATGAATCGGGCAAGCAGTATTACCTGGACGTGAATGTTGCCTACCGGCAGGCCTGCCTCAATGCCATCGAATACCTCACCAAGTTTGGCTACAGCCCGGCCCAGGCGTATTCCATCCTGGGGACTGCACCGGTGCAGGGCCATATCAGCGGGGTAGTGGACATTCCCAATTCCTGTGCCACCTTGTGGGTGCCAACGCAGATTTTCGATTTTGACATCCGTCCCAATGCTGCGGGTCCCACCCAATGTGTCACGGGGGGCGTGGACATGCCCATTTCGCAGGATGTGGTGTAACCATGCCCACCTACGACTATCACTGCCCCGATTGCGGGGGCTTCGAAGCCCGTCAGGCCATTGCCCAGCGCGATCAGCGGGTGCCCTGTCCGGAGTGCGGCACACCGGCAGGGCGCGTGCTGGTGGCAGCACCTGCCCTGGCTGACATGTCCGGTGACGTGCGTCTGGCCATGGCCACCAACGAGCGTGCCCGGCACGAGCCGAAACTGTCATCGAATCATCGCCACCACGCGGGTTGTGGCTGCGGAGCACGGAAGCCGGCCGCCTCCAGCGGGCCACGCTCCTTTGCCAACAAACGACCCTGGATGATCAGCCACTGAGAGGAACACCATGATTCACGGAGATATTTCAAGCAGCAAGGACACCGTCGGTGTGGCGGTGGTCAATTACAAAATGCCAAGGCTGCATACCAGGGCCGAGGTGCTGGACAATGCCCGGGCCATTGCCCGCATGGTGGAAGGCATGAAGCTGGGACTGCCTGGCCTTGATCTCGTGATTTTTCCGGAATACAGCACCCACGGGATCATGTATGACACCCAGGAAATGTATGACACGGCAGCCACCGTGCCCGGCGAGGAAACGGCAATTTTTGCGGCGGCTTGCCGCAAGGCCCGGGTGTGGGGCGTGTTTTCCCTCACGGGCGAACGCCATGAAATGCATCCCCACAAGGCCCCCTACAACACCCTGATCCTCATGAACGACCAGGGAGAGATCGTCCAGAAATACCGCAAGATCATGCCCTGGGTGCCCATCGAGGGCTGGTACCCGGGAAATACCACTTATGTATCCGAGGGTCCCAAGGGCCTCAAGGTCAGCCTCATCATCTGTGACGATGGCAATTATCCCGAGATCTGGCGCGACTGCGCCATGAAAGGCGCCGAGTTGATTGTGCGCTGCCAGGGCTACATGTATCCTGCCAAGGAACAGCAGATCCTGATCTCCAAGGCCATGGCGTTTGCCAATAACACCTATGTGGCGGTGGCCAATGCGGCAGGATTTGATGGGGTTTATTCCTACTTTGGACATTCGGCGCTCATCGGGTTTGATGGCCGGACCCTGGGGGAATGCGGCGAGGAAGAAATGGGCATTCAGTATGCGGCCCTGTCCACGAGCCTGATTCGTGACTTTCGTCGAAACGGGCAATCGGAAAACCATCTGTTCAAACTCCTGCACCGGGGTTATACGGGGCTCATCAATTCAGGCGAAGGTCATCAAGGCGTTGCACCCTGTCCTTACGATTTCTACACCCAATGGGTGAACGATCCCGAAGCGACCCGCAAGCGCGTGGAAGCCCTGACACGCCCCATGGTGGGGACCGAGGAATGTCCCATTGACGGAATCCCCAATCCAAAAACTTCATAGCGCTTCTGGCATGCCCCTTGCATGTGATGTCCCTGCGAGGGGTTGGCAGGCCCGACTTGCGCTGACCTTCGAGGGCAGGGGCGGCACGACGGTGCTTTCCAGGCGCGAGCATCTGGGGCCCCTGCGGATTCAGAAGCCCCTGTATCCCGAGGGTCCGGCGATCTGTCACGGGGTTTTGCTTCATCCGCCCGGAGGCATTGCCGGGGGTGATGACCTGGAAATGGACGTTGTCGCAGGAACTGGCGCCCATGCCTTCATCACGACGCCCGGGGCCGGCAAGTGGTATCGCAGCCCGGGGGCGCTCTCCACGCAACGGGTGCGGATGGAGGTTGCGCCAGGCGGCGTTCTGGAATGGTTTCCCCAGGAGGCCATCGTGTTCAACGGTGCGCGGGCCCGAATGGAAACCCGCGTGGCCCTGGCTGCGGACGCCTGTTTTCTGGGCTGGGAGATCATCTGCCTGGGGCGCCGCGCCTCGGGGGAGCAATTTGATACCGGGGTCCTGAACCTCGCGACGCGCATCGAACGCGAGGGGCGGCCCCTCTGGGTGGAACGCGGCCAGCTGGAAGGGGGCGGACGGTTGCTGCAATCCCCGGCGGGATGGGCGGGTTTTAGCGTCAGTGCAAGCCTTTATGCCGTGCATGCCCGCGTGGAGGGCGCCGATCTTGCGGCCTGTCGTGCCGTTCGCCCCCAGGAAGCGGAGGCCCGCTTTGGGGTGACGCGGTTTCCAGAGCTGCTGGTGGCACGCTATTTGGGCCATTCCGCCGAGGATGCACGGAATTGGTGCATCGCCTTGTGGCGCTGCCTGCGGCCGACCCTTCTGGAACGGGAAGGGGTATTGCCGAGAATCTGGAGTACTTGAGGGAGAAACCATGGAGCTGACGCCCCGGGAGAAAGACAAACTGCTCATCTTCACGGCGGGACTGCTGGCCGAGCGCCGCCGTGCGCGCGGCCTGAAACTGAACTACCCCGAGGCCGTGGCGCTGATCAGCGCCGCGGTACTGGAAGGGGCGCGGGATGGCATGACCGTGGCCCAGTTGATGAGTTATGGAAGCACGCTGCTCACCCGCGCGGAGGTGATGGAAGGGGTGCCCGAGATGATCCCGGACATTCAGGTGGAAGCCACTTTTCCTGACGGCACAAAACTCGTCACCGTACACCACCCCATTGTGTGAGGTACCCGATGATACCGGGCGAAATGATCACTGAGGCAGGAGAAATCGAACTCAACGCGGGACGCCGGACGGTCAGGCTCGTGATCGCCAATAGCGGCGATCGGCCCATCCAGGTGGGTTCCCACTATCATTTTTTCGAAACCAACGCAGCCCTGGTTTTTGAGCGCGATGCGGCGCGCGGCATGCGCCTTGATATCGCTGCAGGGACGGCGGTGCGTTTCGAGCCGGGTCAGACCCGCACCGTCGATCTGGTGGAGATGGCCGGCGACAGGCGGATCTATGGGTTTCAGGGTCTTGTTATGGGGGCATTATGAGAAAGGTAAACAAAATTTTCCTGGCTGGGGCCCTGTTGCTCCCTTCCCTCGTGTGGGCCCATCCGGGTCACGATGAAGCGGGGCTTCTGGGAGGACTGGCACATCCCTTCAGCGGGCTGGACCATGTGCTGGGGATGCTGGCCATCGGCATCTGGGCCGCGCGCAACGACGGCTGGGGGCGCTGGATTGTGCCGGCGGCCTTTCTGGGAGGCATGATGGGCGGAGCCCTCCTCGGCTTCGACGGCTTCGTGCCTCCTTACCTGGAGTCCGCCATGCTGGCCACGGTGGCGGCTTCGGTGCTGCTGGCTACCCTGGCCGCACGCCTGCCCCTTGCGGCCAAGGCTGCCATGGCCGCAATTTTCGCGCTCTCCCACGGGCTTGCCCACGGCGCGGAGATCCCTGCGCTGGCCTCGCCCGGCGCCTATGCGGCGGGCTTTCTTGCGGCCACCGCATTGCTTTTGGCCCTGGGGGTGGGGCTGGGACATCTTGCCCAACACACGAAGCGGGAGCGATGGCTGGGCGCTGCCCTTGCGACACTGACCCTCTCCCTGTTCTGGGCCTGACGCCATGGCTGCCAGAATTTCACGCCGGGCCTATGGGGAAATGTACGGACCTACCGTGGGAGATCGCGTGCGGCTTGCGGATACGGAGCTCTGGATCGAGGTGGAGCGGGATTTCACCATCCACGGCGAAGAGGTCAAATTCGGAGGCGGCAAGGTCATCCGGGACGGCATGGGGCAGAGCCAGCGCCATGCCGCGCAGGTGGCCGATACCGTCATCACCAGTGCGCTCATCGTGGATGCCGTGTGCGGCATCATCAAGGCCGATATCGGCATCAAGAATGGCCGCATCTGGGGCATCGGCAAGGCGGGCAACCCAGACATCCAACCGGGGGTGACGCTCCCCATCGGGGCCGCCACGGAAATCATTGCCGGTGAAGGCATGATCGTCACCGCCGGTGGCATCGACAGCCATATTCACTTCATCTGCCCCCAGCAAATCGAGGAAGCCCTCACCTCGGGGGTGACCACCATGCTGGGCGGCGGCACGGGGCCGGCCACCGGAACCTTTGCCACCACCTGCACCCCGGGGCCCTGGCACATCCATGCCATGCTCCAGGCGGCCGAAGCATTTCCCATGAATCTGGGGTTCATGGGCAAAGGCAACGTGTCGATGCCCACCCCCGCGCGGGAGCAGATCGAGGCGGGCGCCATTGGCCTCAAACTCCACGAGGACTGGGGCAGCACGCCGGCAGCCATCGACAACTGCCTGACCGTGGCCGAGGAGATGGATGTACAGGTGGCCATCCATACGGACACCCTCAACGAATCGGGCTTTGTGGAAACCACCCTCGCCGCATTCAAGGGCCGCACCATCCACACCTTCCATACGGAAGGGGCAGGGGGTGGCCATGCGCCGGACATCATCCGGGCCGTGGGCGCGCCCAACGTGCTGCCGTCCTCCACCAATCCCACCCGGCCTTACACCGTAAACACCATCGACGAGCATCTCGACATGCTGATGGTCTGCCATCATCTGGATGCGGCCATTGCGGAGGACATCGCCTTTGCCGAGTCGCGCATCCGGCGCGAGACCATCGCTGCGGAAGACCTTCTGCATGACCGTGGGGCCTTTTCCATGATGTCGTCCGATTCGCAGGCCATGGGGCGGGTGGGAGAGGTGGTGATCCGGACCTGGCAGACGGCCCACAAGATGAAGGTGCAGCGCGGTGCCTTGAAGGAGGATAACGCGCGCCACGACAATTTTCGGGTCAAGCGCTATATCGCCAAATACACCATCAATCCCGCCATCACCCACGGCATCAGCCATGAAGTGGGCTCCATCGAACCCGGCAAGCTGGCCGACCTCGTGGTGTGGAAACCGGCGTTTTTCGGGGTGAAGCCCAGCCTCGTCCTGAAAGGGGGCATGATCGCCACGGCCGCCATGGGGGACCCCAATGCGTCCATTCCCACCCCGCAGCCCGTGCATTATCGTCCCATGTTCGGCAGTTATGGAGCGGCCCTGAACACCTCGATCACCTTCGTGTCCCAGGCGGCACTGGGCAATGAAGCCGTGTTGCGCCTGGGGTTGCGCAAACCCCTGGTGGCTGTGCGCAATACCCGCGGGGTGACCAAGCGCCAGATGGTGTTGAATGACGCCATGCCCCACATCGACGTGGACCCCGAAACCTATGCGGTGCACGCCGACGGCGAACTTCTGGTGTGCGAACCGGCCTCGGTGCTGCCCATGGCGCAGCGCTACTTCCTGTTCTAGCCATGCTGCTCATCGAAACCCGGATGTCGTCCACGGCCCAACCCGGCGAGTGGCTGCAGTTGTCCTTCGAACTGCGCTGCAAGAATCGCCTGCGCACCCGCCTTGAAAGCGGCGAGGAGGTTGGATTGTTTCTGCCGCGCGGCACGGTGCTGCGCGGTGGTGACCGACTGCTGGCCCAGGATGGCCGCATCGTTGGGGTGATCGCGGCGCCCGAAGCCCTGCTGGAGGTGACCAGTCCCGATGCGCTGGCCCTGGCGCGGGTGGCGTACCACCTCGGCAACCGGCATGTGGCGGTGGAACTCCAGCCCGGCCTGTTGCGCTTTGCCAGGGACCATGTCCTCCAGGAAATGGTCCAGGGTCTGGGGCTTCACGTCACGGAACGGCGCGCGCCCTTCGAGCCCGAGAGCGGGGCCTACGGCGGCCACGCCGGGCATGTCCACGGGCATAGCGCGGACGGTGAAGGTCGCGGGGCGCGGATCCATGACATGAGCGCGCGGGCGGCAGGAAAATGAGCCTGGCGCTGATCCGCCTGATGCAGCTCGTCAGCCCCGTCCTGCCGGTGGGTGCCTACACCTATTCGCAGGGCCTGGAATGGGCCGTGCAGGCCGGGACGGTGCAAAGCGAGGCCTCGGCGCAGGTGTGGATCGGGGATTGCCTCGAATTTGGTGCTGCGCGCCTTGAGGCCGTCTATCTTGGACAGATGCTGCGGGCCTGGCAGATGGGGCATGCCGACCAGGCCCTGGCGCTCGATGCGGAATTTCTGGCAAGCCGGGAAACCGCAGAACTGCGCGCGGAAACCCTCCAGATGGGGCATTCCCTGGCGCGTCTGCTGCGCGACCTGGGGGCGTTTTCCACCGAGGTTCTGGGACGATTTGACGAGCCCGGTTACCCCCTGGTCTGGAGTTTTGCCGCCAATGCCTGGTCCATTTCCCCGGAAGCGGCCATGACGGGATATCTCTGGGCCTGGCTCGAGAACCAGGTGATGGCCGCGGTAAAACTCGTCCCCCTGGGACAGACTGCGGGCCAGCGCCTTCTCGCCACCCTGGGCCAGCAGCTGCCTGCCTGTGCCCGGACAGCGCTTGAAACCCCACTGGAGCAAACCTCCAATTATTTGCCAGCATTTGCCATTGCTTCCTGTTGTCACGAAACCC
>DAIBBI010000031.1:0-17692 GCA_027442615.1 Ferrovaceae bacterium
GGCTGGCGGTCAGGGTGACGCCCTAGAAGCAAAAAGCAGATTATCGTGTTACAATCTCACGGATGCGCCCGTAGCTCAGTTGGATAGAGTACTTGGCTACGAACCAAGGGGTCGTGGGTTCGAATCCTGCCGGGCGCGCCACAACATCAACGGGTTAGATCAGAAATGGTCTAGCCCGTTTTCCTTTCCGTGGGGACTTTGAAGGGACTCCGACTTTTCCCTGAACAGCATCTCCAGGTTGGCATTGATCCGGCTGCCCTCATCCGCAATCAGATTCAAGGCGTCCAGATACTCCCGGACCTGGGCCACGCTTTAGCGTTGTCCAGCTACTGGAAGGTCAAGTTCTGTTCCAATCAGGAAAATTTTCGGCTGGTTCATTAATGGCGCAGACTTCAACTTTAAGAACAACAGACCAAACCAATGAGCCGCCTCAACGTGGTGGTCCTGGTTTTGGACCTACGCCGGATGCGGGCAGCGCTGGCGTTGTGGTGCGTTAAACGACTTCACGCGCGGTCAGTTCCATGCTCCGCTTTGCGATACCAGCGGTAGAAAGGCACCAGCAGTCCTAAGCCGGCCAGCATCATCGGCCAGGTGGAGGGTTCGGGCACGGAGGTTGGTAACACCTCCGTTGAAGTAAAGGATGTGAACAACGGCTGATTTGTCGTTAGGGTGTTGGGATCCGAATACATGGCGGTCCAAGTCGGCAAATTCGTACTCGGATATGGGTTCCAAAATGTGAACGCGACATTCGAATACGTGCTCGGATTGCTGCCAGGAAAGTTAAAAATCGTTTGGTTGAAAGATTGTGCGCTGGATAAATCGCATTGCCCGATGCTACCTCCAGGTAGCTCACATACCGTTCCTAGCCCTGAGTAATACACTAAGCTACCCGTGCCCACCATGCTCACCGTTCCGCTCACGTTGGTTCCATTGCCGAACAAAATGCCCGTCCCGGTGAGGTTGTAACTCCGCAGTATGCCGTTGTCTGTTCCAGTGGAGGCGTTGACCCCCAACGGTCCAACTTGTCCATTCGTAATGATGGATCCGCTGATTACGTCGCCGAACACGTCTTTTGCCGTAATTTCGTAGTTGGATGTATATGTAATCATCAAAGCAAAAGCATGAATCGGAAACGCGAGCCCGATCAGAGCGAGCATTACAAATTGATTGAGTTTCATACAATAACCCCCCATCAGCAACGATTCTTGAGTACAAATTGCAATGCTCTCCCCCAAGCTCTTTGTAGGCCCCGAATGCTGAGCTCAACCCGATATGCACGCAAATTTCACGCCAAAGCATGTTCTTCGCCCCCAAGCCCCTTGATTCCGGGCTTTACAGGCCAAATTGAAAACGATTCCTAATTAATTCGCCTGCGGATGTAAAAATTATCGACCCCCTTATATGAAGCGAGACTTGTGTAACTAACTATTTTTATGGGGATATTTATATTCTTTCCATTAATCGGGCAGGTCACGAAGTGTAAAGTTTTCCGATGCCCCAGATCTTTCTGGCAAAAGGGACTGTAATGTTTAAAAATGCCCCTGATGATTGTCCGCGGCATGGGGGCTATGGCTTAACTTCGAAGTACGGGTTTCCGTGCTGATAAGTAGCGATAGCTCATGAATGTCATGGAAAGAACGAACGTGCCGCTTCCCACGGCCAGCGGAAACCTGTAGTCAGGGTGCGGCATGACCATCGGCAAGAGCCCTATTGCCAGGACCGGTGGAACGTGGAGCCTGAATATGCGGCATACGAGAGTTCCCATCACCACCGCGAGTATTGCGGCAAGCGCACCGGCCCCCAGCCAAAAAACGAAAGCAGTGCCTGCGAAAGCCGTCAACATGCACGCAAAAATCAGCGCAATGGGACGATCAGCCCACGAACAACTCAAGGGATGCGAGAACATTTCGTACCCGATCACGACCAGAGGCGGAAACAGGATGAATCGCAGGCCGGTTGCATTGACCACCCACAATTCTGCAAGCAGAAATACCACAAAAAATAGTACCCACCGGTAATGCCGTGGCGGCCGTTCAACGGCATCATCCAGAATGTCATCCAGAGAAATGGGGGTCGCAGCCGCAGGTTTGTAAAACACCTTCCTGAAGACGAGCAGCAAGGATGACAGCATCGCAACGCTCACCAGGACCGTTGCCGGATACCACCAGCTTCCTTCCCCAATCACGATGGGAAGAAGGCCGGCGGAGATGGCCGGGGCAATCGGAGACTTCAGAAGGCCGATGATTAGCAATGCGATGGCGATGCCCAGGAGGACTGACAGGTAACCGTAATCCAGATGCTGTTCGATCAGCACGCCGGCCACTGCGGCAAGGGCTGGTGTTAGCACCAGCAGAAACGGCGCTTGCGCCCAGGTTCCTCGGGGGCGCGTAAAAACATCGTAGGACAGTGCGGCAAGCTCTGGAAACAGCAGGGCCGAGAGCCCGGTAACGACGACCGCCTTTGTTATGCAGCCGACATACAGTATCGTGGCGAGCTCGCCCAGCAATAGCAGATACCCCGTGTGCCATCCCGGAGAGGGGTCCTGCGTCTTGCCCCGATGTGACTGATTTTGCACCATGCCCCCGGTTTTTTCTTGTGAACTTCTAAATATGGAAATGGCCTACAACGTCCTCCAGCATATCGGCAAGCTGTTCAAGCTTCTTCACGGTCTCTGCGATCTCACTGACTGCAACGATGGTTCTCTCGGACATCTGGGCCACTTTTTCCACATTGACTGCAATATCCCTGCTGGCCTGGCTTTGTTCCCTGATCGACGAGGAAATATCCTCGACGCCGTTGAGCACCTTGAGCGCGCCGTCATTGATCTCAACGATGGTTTCCCCGGCTTTTCCGGCCAGCGCTGAACCCGACTTGACCCGGTCTGCCGTACTGTCGGCATCGGTTACGGCAAGTCTGGCGCTATCGCGGATCTCGTCTGTCATCGTGGCTATGTCCTGTGTGGACATGCGGGTCTTTTCAGCCAAATTTCGCACTTCGTCGGCCACCACGGCAAAGCCGCGTCCTTGTTCTCCCGCGCGTGCAGCCTCAATCGCCGCATTCAGGGCCAGCAGATTGGTCTGATCCGCAATTTCCTTGATTGAGGTGACTATGTTCTGAATCTGGTCAGATTTCGTCCCCAGTTCGCGGATCGTATGCGCTGTAGCCAGCATGGCTTGAGTAATGTCAGACATCCCATCCACCACTTGCTGCACCACCTTCATGCCTTGATCTGCCAGGTTCTTTGAGTGTTCGGAAATTCGTTTAACCTCGCCCGTGTTGTCCACTATCCGATCGATGCTGACGCTCGTTTCTTCTACGGCAGCGGCAATGCCCGATGCCGCTTCCGATTGGAGATGAGAGCCCTCTTCAACATGCGACATGTTCCTGGTCAGGTGCTTGGCCCGCCCATCGATGTTTTTTGAAACGGAGGCAATCTGGTCAACGATCGAGCCCAACAGAACCATGGTGGATTGCACGGCGCAAAGCACCTTGCCCATCTCGTCCTGCCTTGAAATATCCACCAACTGGGCCATGTCACCATTGACCATGTCGTTGAGGTGTCCGTTGATCTCGCCTACGGACTTGACGACGAATTGCTTTACCACCCAGCGAATGATGAAGAAAAGCGAGAGCTGCAGCAGCATTTGCCCTATCACGAGGCCCAGAATCGTGGCATGAAATTTGTTGAAATCCTTCGTCATGTCGATTTCAATATTCGAAAGCCCCATCACTGTGCCTTCCTCGGTGCTGTGGCAAGTCGTGCAGTCTGTGCCGTGGAAGTCATGGCTGGCAAGATATGGCGTCACCGCACGGAAAACGGTGACCCCTCCCCGAACTTGCAGGCCGTATGAGGATTGTTTGGTGGCGATGGCCTGGCGTTCCGTTTCGTCCTGAACCTGCTCTTCGGGCAAGCCGGGACCGAATTGTTTGATGACCGGTTCGGATCGCGCCAGGCGCAGCCCCACGATATTGCCCGAGGCGGCAATTTTCTTGATCAGTAACTGACGGGATTCGACTTCGCCGATCTTGCCGGTCACCATCAGCATATTGGCGCCGTCGATCACCTCGTTGGCAATGCCTTCGGCACGTTGCTGCACCGAGTCGATCATGATGCTTTTGATGGAATTGGAAAGTGCAAGGGTTGCAATGCTGAACAGAAGCAGAAGAAAAGGCTGGATCACTATTTGCAGCTTGATTTGCAATGACAGATTGCGAATCCAGGTGCGGATGGAAAAGTTCCGGGATGGAGGCTGACCTGATTTGTACAAGGCTTCGGCCGAAACGATTTCGGCGCTGGTGGGTTTCTTCCTCAGCGACAAATACCCGGTGATCCTGTCGTCTTTGATGATCGGCGAGACCGTGGCACGCACCCAGTAATGATCGCCGTTCTTGGCCCGATTCTTGACGATGCCACGCCAGGGGCGGCCGCCCTGAACGGTCTGCCAGAGATCGGCAAAAGCCCAGGACGGCATGTCCGGGTGGCGTACCAGGTTGTGGTTTTTTCCTATCAGTTCTTCCTGAGAAAATCCGCTGATCTCCACAAACGCGTCATTGGCATAAGTGATGATGCCCTTGGGGTCAGTCCTGGATACGATAATCAGTGATTCAGGGAATTCAATGTTGCGATGCGTAATCGGCTGATTATTCTTCATGACAGCCGATCACAGAGCGGGTTATAAGACGTGTTGGGCACGAGCAATCCTTGTCCAGATTTTGTTCTTGAGGAGATAAAACAAAAGAGTCAGCACCGCCACATAGAGCAATACGCCATAACCGATTCGCTGGCGCGTTTCCGCGTGGGGGTCTGCTGCCCAGTCCAGGAATTCCGAAACATTCCTGGCCTTGCTTTCAATCTCCTTGCGGCTGGCAGGGTCGGCTTGGGCAATGCCCAGAATGTCAGGCATCTTTATCCCTGGAAACGCATGGTTATTGATGTTTCCTGCTGAATCCACGTAGAACCCGGTCAGCATTTCCTGAATGTAATGCGCACCGCCCTCCCGTGCGCTTGCCATGAGCGAGAGGTCTGGCGGTACCGTACCAAACATGGCCAATGCATTCTCCGGGGCCAATTGTGCAATCAGGGGCTCGCTCATTTTCTTGTCGTTCCGCATCAGGTCGATTTCTGATTTGGTCATCCCGATCTTCAGGAGGTCGCCATATTTCAGGTACTTCAAGCTATGGCATCCATTGCAAACTTCAACTGCAACGTGCGCCCCCTTTTGAATTGCCGCCAGGTCGAACGCAGCGCTTGCCCCGCTGCATAACAGCATGAGCAAAGCGGTGCAGGTGCTCCAACGCATGAATCTAGTCATGTGATCCCCTGATCTCGTTTCTGGCCATTTCCTGAACTGCAGGAGGCAGCGTGCATTCCTTCAGCAGTTTGTTTTCTTCCCAGCGGGAAACGAAGGGGAGCAGCAGAAATATTGCAAAATAGAGGCCCGTTGCAACTTCTCCGACCAGTTTCAGCAGGGATTCCGGCGGATGGGCCCCCACATAGCCCAATACAAAAATATCGACGATGAACACATAGAACAGGGCGCGGTAGACTGGTCTGTATTTTGCTCCACCAGTAATGCGCGAGCGGTCCAGATACGGCATGGCCGCAAAGATGATGACCGACAATGCCATGGCAACTACGCCGCCCACCAGATTGGGAACCGATCTGAGAATGGCGTAGAACGGAAGGAAATACCACTCCGGTACGATTTCCGCCGGGGTTTGCATTGGATTGGCTGGAATATTGTTTGAAACGTCGATGAAGAGATCCGGTTTGAAAAACACGATGGCAAAATAGGCCAGCAGGAATATCCCGAGTCCAAAAAGATCCTTTATGGTGTAGTACGGGTGGAAGGGAATGTTGTCCCTGTCTGCCAGGTTGACCCCGGACGGATTGCTGCTGCGAACGGTATGCAGGGCAACCAGATGGATGATCACTGCTCCCGATATCAGGAATGGAAAAAGATAATGCAGGGCGAAGAACCGCGTCAGGGTCGGATCATCCACCGAAAACCCGCCCCGCAGCCAGATCACCACCTGGTCACCGATGAACGGCGTTGCGCTGAACAGGTTGGTAATCACGGTTGCACCCCAGTAGGACATCTGCCCCCAGGGCAGCAGGTACCCCATGAACGCCGTGGCCATCATGAGGAGAAGCAATAACTGGCCAGTCCACCAGAGGAGCTCACGGGGGCGTCGGTATGAGCCGTAGTAGAGCGTGCGCGCCATATGCGTGTAGATCACGACGAAAAACGCAGAGGCCCCCGTCGAGTGCAGGTAGCGAATCAGCCAGCCATAATTGACTTCCCGCATGATGTGCTGAATGGAATCAAAAGCGAGGTTGGAGTCGGCTTTGTAATGCATGGCCAGGAAAATCCCCGTCACCAGTTGTATCACCAGAACGAATCCTGCCAGAAAGCCAAAGCCCCACCAGTAACTGAGGTTTCGCGGCGTGGGATAGTCTGTCAGCTCATGTTTGATGAAGGCGCTAAACGGAAATCGCGCATCAATCCAGCCCACGATGTTTTTCATGAGGCTTTCCCAATCATGATCTTGTCGTTCGAAACAAAATGATAGGGGGGCAGGATCAGGTTCTTTGGCGCCGGCCCCGAAAGTATGCGCCCGCTATTGTCGTAGATGCTGCCATGACACGGACAGAGCCAGCCCTGGGCCGTCTTGTTCGGCACGCAGCCTAGATGGGTACAGATCCCGATCACCACCAGCCACTCGGGATGCTGCACGCGGTTCTGGTCAGCCTCGGGGTCCTTTCCCCCATTCGATGACTCCATTGCCACAATTTCTTCCGCGGTCCGATGCACCACGAACACGGGTTTGCCTTGCCAGGCAACCGTCTTCTCTTGCCCGATCCCGATCCTGGCAATGTCAATTTCAACGGTGGCCTTATCGAGAACGTCTGATGAAGGGTTCATGCTGCTCACAAAAGGAACGCTCGCGGCAATGGCTCCCGCTCCTGCTACGGCGGCGGTCAACGAGCCAAGAAAATCACGACGGGGTCCGTCTACATCATTGAGCTTATGCGTACACATGGAGTTGGCTCTGCGGGTAAATTGTAAAAAAGTGCAGTCTGGATGGCGCGCCCTGCGCTTGCGGCTACACACTCCTGGCGCTGATCCTAAATGAGAGCACTACTGCCACAGTTTGATTATGATCAAACGAAGTGGCTGTAGTCCGCAGGATTTATAGGATAAATTGTGAGGAAAAGTGTATTTCTGGCATCATGCCGCCCCTGGCGCATTCAAATACCCGGCGCACGAATTGTTCCTCCGGATGATTTTTCCGCGGAAACTGTAATTGGAAGCGCGCGATGTCAGGGCAGGGTTGGAATCAGCATCTCGATGCGTAGTCCCCGGGTTTTGCGATTGATGGCGCGGATGCTGCCCCCGTGCGCCTTGATTGCGCGGTAGGCAATGGCAAGGCCAAGGCCGTAGCCGTCAGTACGCATTTCAGTGGAGCTGCCTCGATAAAATGGCTCGAATATCAAGTCCAGCTCGGTTTCAGGTACGCCGGGCCCTTCGTCGAGGATGGCAATTCCAAGGGCGCAAATCCCGGGGTCCTCCCACAATTCGATGATGATGCTTGAATTGATGGGCGCATACTTCACGGCGTTGCGGACCACGTTTTCTATGGCGTGGTGCAGCAACTCGATATTGCCCTGGATTGCGGCATGACACCGGCCAGTCACCTCAACCGCTTTTCCCTGCGCCTTGGCTTCAAAACGGGCATCGGTCACGATATCCTCCAGCAATTCGCTGAAATTCGCGGTCTGTTGCATCGAACCGGTTACACCAGCTTCCAGCTTGGATAACGTGAGCAACTCGCCCACCAGGCGATCCATGCGGACACATTCTCGTTCAATACGCTCCATTGAGGATTCCAGGTTGCCTGGATGTTGGCGAAGCAGGCCAATGGCAGCCTGGAGCCTCGCCAGGGGAGAACGGAGCTCGTGAGAAATGTCATGGAGCAGGCGGCGCTGGGATTCTATCAATCCGCGCAACTTGCCCGCCATGTGGTCGAAATCGCGCCCCAGGTCGGCGAGATCATCACGGCGCTTTCCCATGATGGAAATCAGGCTGACATTGAGGTTGCCGGCAGCCGCAGATTCAAATGCGGAGCGTAGATTGCGTATCGGTTTTGAGAAATACCATGCCAGCAAGGAGGCAAAAATCAGGCTTGCGAGGGTTGCCGTCACGACCGGAACCACAGGAAACAAATGTACCTGCGGGCGCTGGGGAAAGCCGCTTGCATTCGAGCCAAATCGATTCAGAAAAAATCCGTTGGAGGAACCTGTGGTTTCCGGGACAAAGAGAGTGTATGTGTGCCCTGAGGCCGAAACCTGTCGAATGGTTTGTGGGGGCGGGCCATTTTTAATGGCGAGTAGCATGGTTTCGACCGTTGCACCATCAACCGGGCGATCGAGAATATCGTGACCCTCCTCGTCCACGACGTAGACTGGGTGGCGACTCCCGGTTTTAATCAGGTTTTTCAACGCTGCCGCTCCGCCGTATTGTAGGGTGGACGCGGCTGCCTCGACGAAATAGCTGGCTGGCCTGCTGGTATCCACGCCGCTCAAATTCCGGCTTTCATTGTGGCGTATCAACCAGATGGCGCTGCCGACTCCCCAGATGGTTGTGAGTTGGGCCAGCCAGATGAAAATGAAAAATTTCCAGAAGAGTCGCCCCACGCCTGTCCTTTAACCCTTGATGAACCTGTAACCTTGCCGATAGTCGGTATAAATGTAAGATCGTCCATCTGCCAGTGTTCCGAGTTTGTTCCGGATTTTACTCATGTGAACATCGATGCTGCGGTCGAATCGTGCCAGTGGTCGCCCCAATCCCCGCTCCGACAGGCTTTTTTTGCTGACTGACTGGCCCGCGTGGCGAACCAGAATCTCGAGAAGGTTGAATTCGGTACTGGTCAGTTGCAGGGCAACGCCATGACACTCGGCACGTCGTTGCAAGGGCCACATTCTTAGTTCGCCGACTTCAAGATATTGCGATGATCCGCCATGAAGCGAGGCAACTTGCGTTCGGCGCAGGATTGCCCTGATGCGCGCAGTGAGTTCGCGCGGTGAGCAAGGCTTTGCCACGTAGTCATCGGCACCCAGCTCGAGGCCAATGATCCGATCAGTGTCGTCTCCGCGTGCAGTCAGCATGAGGATGGGGACCGGGCTTTTCATGCGAATGCGTCGTAATGTCTCCATGCCATTCAAGCGGGGCATCATGACGTCCAGGACGACGATGCCGTAGTCGCCCGACATCACTGCGCTCAGTCCCTGCTCGCCATCATGGGCCACGGTAACCGTGATGCCTTCCCGTTCAAGGTACTCCTTGAGCATTTCGACCAATTCGACGTCGTCGTCAATCAATAACACTTTCAATTTAGCCTCTGCCGCTTCAGTTATTACGAGTGAAATCATAATTGGGCGCAAAGCCGTTCAATCGCAAAAGCCCATCGCTTTTACAACTTTTTACGGTCATTCCCATTTGCCAAGGAAGTGAAAGTTTCACATTTACATTTATTAACCGCCTGTTAACGGCACTTAACCTGCGTTATGACACTATGGTATGAGGTAAACAATGAGCCGAATTTCCGGCGGACGGAAACGCCTTGCCTCGAGGCTGATGGGCTCGTTACATCAAAAACACTTCGGAGAATATGACCATGACATCCTTCATCAGAGTGATCCTCCTGTCGCTTGCGTTGGGCTCCCCCTTTGCCAGTGCATTCGATGGCTGGCCCGGTGACCAAAGCATCACCCGTAAGACACCAGACGCGGTGGCGAAGGCAGACGAAAATTCGCCAATCCATGCCGTCTTTCAAGTCAGTGACAGTAACCCGGATAGCTGGAAGGTCACGCTAGGTAGCGCAATCGAAACGATAAAGGCCCTTGGTGATAAAAAGGCCAGGATTGAAATCGTGGCTTTTGGGCCGGGCGTGGACGGGCTCAAGCGAGGTTCGGAATGGACGGCAGCGGTCAAACAGGCCCTTGATGCCGGGGTGGTCATCATGGTCAGCGAATCGGCAATGGCAGTGCTTCATTACAAGCACGATGACATGTTGCCCAACCTTAAGTACGTTCCGGTCGGCGCGGTGGAAATTCTCAAGAAGCAAAAAATGGGTTACCTCTACCTGCGGCCGTGATGCCAGGCAGAAAAAAAGCTGCGGAGCCTTCCCTGGCTTCCGCAGCTTTTCATGTGAAAATCAGATCAGCGACAGCAGCGAAGCAGGGATTTCTGCAAGCTGTGCCTTGATTCCGACAAGGTCCACGGTGGCCCCCATCCCGTGCGCAATTTCAGTATAGGGCACTGAACTGCTGCCTTGATAGAACAGGGAGTAATGGCTGTTTGTTCCCAGAGTAACGGTTTCCTGCACAAAACCCGGACTGATTTGGCTAAAGGCCACATTGCTGCCGGGAGTGATGGTGGTGACCACGCCGTTGCAGGACACTGCCTGGACTTGCGTCACGTTGCCGCTGGTGCCGATGGTGAATTCGGCTCGATCATCGGGGTTGACGGAAAGCAGGGTGGTTGCCGTGCCAGGCAGGACAATGGTGCTGGACTCGGAGGCGATTGCGTATAGGGTGGAGCCGGTGGGCTGCGTGAAGCTGGTGGTTTCAATGGTGTTGCCATGGATCGATGTTTCCGTCACCGTTGTGCCGTTGACAGTAAAAAGCGTGGTCGGCGAAATGCGCTGGTTTTCTGTGACGCTGAAGGCGAAGTTGCTGAAAACTTCCTGCATGGCGCTCACCTGCCCATTGGCGATGGTGAACGCATAACCATTCGTAAATCCGTTTGCAGGCGTGGTGGTTGGATTGGTGATGGTCGTGGTTTCCTGGGACACCTGATAGAGGCTGGCATTCGTGGGTTCTGCCGAATACAGGATGGTTTCTGTCCTGGTGGCTCCGGCAAGCGTTTCCGTGATCGTGTTGGCGGAGGTGTTCAGGCTGAACGTGGCATTGGAAGGCAGGTTCAGGCTGAATGTTGAAGTCCCGAAAACCTGGTCCATGGCTGTGACTTGTCCACCCGTGATGGTGAATCCAAACCCCTGTGGCGTTACGCTCCCACCAAACCCGCCACATCTGTCTTGCAGCCCCGGCATTGACCACGATTGGCCATCGAAGTGATCATTGCCAAATTGTCCCAAAAATTCATCGTGTTCCATAGTCCCCTCCTGGAGCGTATTGAATGGCCTGGGTCGGCTCATGTGAAATTGTCACATATATTTCCAGGAAAAGATGTAAAGAGGCGTTAAAGTTGGTAAATCAGGGCAATGTGGCGCGCTGGCTTCTCCGGTGCCTCCAGCGAGGGGAGGTTTCAGGTGCTTTCGCGCGCCGCGAGCCAGGCCAGATAGTCCCCAATCGGCATGGGCCTGGCAAAGTGGTAGCCTTGCAGCGCTTCGATGCCCATGGTGTTGAGCAACTCCGCAGTGCTCGCATCTTCAACACCTTCGGCCACGCAGGCCAGATCCAGGGACTTTGCGATGGAGACGATGGCTTTGACCATGGCAAAGCCACCCTTGTCCTTGATGCGTTTCACAAAGGACATGTCGAGCTTGAGCTCGTCCGCAGGAATTTCATGCAATTGGGACAGCGAGGAGTAACCCACGCCAAAATCGTCCACCGAAATGCCAAAACCCATGGCATCCAGTTCGACGATGCGTGTGCGGGCGTATTCCACGTCAGAAAGCGCAATGCCCTCCGTGATTTCCAGCATGACGCGGCGGGGCAGAATATGGGCCTGAACCACGTCGTCATGAAACTGCTGGGCAATGGTGCTGGAAAACAGCTGGCGCTTGGACAGGTTGACCGAGAGGTAATGGTGGCCGGGAAACTGGCCCAGTGCCCGTAATGCCTGCTGCCAAACCTGTTGCCCCACCTTGTCGATCATTCCCATGCTTTCTGCCATGGGAATGAATACCGACGGTGGAATCCAGCCTTGTTCGGGTTCTTCCCAGCGCGCCAGGGCTTCCGCGCCGACCACCTCGCCCGTGCTGGCAGACACGATGGGCTGCAGCCAGCATTGGATCTGGTTGTTGTTGATGGCCTGCATCAGGCGGCTCTGGATGTAAAAGGAGTGGCGTCCCGTATCCTTGCCGGCAATGGCATTGAAAAACTGGATGCTGTTTCGCCCCTGGGCCTTGGCATAGAACATGGTGCGATCCGCCTGGGCCAGCAGTACCTCGCTGGTCCCCGCGTCGTCCGGGTACAGCGCAAATCCCCCACTGAAAGTATAGGGAAAGTCGACGCCGTCGATCGTGATGTATTCCTGTGACACCGACAACAATTTCTGGGCAATCTCCATGGCGTCGTGCAGGGAGCCCAGGTCGGGGCAGAGCACCACAAATTCATCGCCCCCCCATCGCGACAGCGTATCGGTGCTGCGCAGTGCGGATTTGAGCCGTTGCGTGATTTCCTTGAGCATGCGGTCACCGATCTTGTGGCCAAAATTGTCATTCACCTGCTTGAAGTGATCGATGTCAATGAAGCCCAAAGCCACGCACTGGTTGCTGCGGGCCGCACGTGCAATCGCCATTTCCATGCGATCTTCCAGAAGGACGCGATTGGGCAAATCGGTCAGCGCATCGTGCAGGGCCATGTAATGGATCTGGCGCTCCTGCAGGTAGGTGCTGGTGATGTCGCGGATCACGCCGCGAATGCTCTCTACGGCGTCATCCCTGCGGGTGATGGCAAAGCGGCCTTCAACCCAGTAGTAGGCGTCGGGTTCGCTCGGCCGGCGCATCCTGAAGCGCGTGATGACCTGTTCCTTCTGGCCGTGGGTCAGGGCGCTGACCTGCTCCAGCAGATCGGTGTTGTCTTCCGGATGAACCCAGCGGGTCATGTTGCTTTCATCGAACTCGTCCATTCCTGTCATGGTCTTCCACGCTTCGGTGGCGCGAATCAGGCGGCCGTCCGGGTGGCATTCGATCACTGCATCCTGCAGCAGGTTGAGGGTCTGCAGATAGGCGCGTTGCTCGGCATCGCGCTCTGCAGCGATGGTCATCAAGGAAGACAGTTCCTGTGCCACCACGCTGATCTGGTCCTCCTTGTCGGCATCGGCGGTCTGGAGCAGTTGCAGCGCCTCTTTTTGCCCATTCTGGTAGGCCAGTGCCGCATCAGCCAAATGATCCAGCCTGGTGCCAAGGCGTCCCATCCAGCGTCCGATGACGGCAAACAGCAGTGCGCCAAAGAGCAGCGTGATGCCTACCGAAACCCCCAGCACCAGAGAAACGGGAAAGACGTTTTGTGCAGGGGCCTGGATAAAAAGCCTCAAGGGCGCGGCGCGCCCATCAGTAACCACGTTCTTTCCAAGGGCAAGGCCGCGTTCCAGGTAAATTGTGCCGTTTTCGGCGTAACTGACGTATGAGCCGGACGATGAACGCAGGGCGCCCAATGCCAGGGTCCCGGCAGAGCTCAACAGGGGTTTGCTTCCCAACAGGATGAAGGTGGTGGTGTTTGGCAGGGTGATATGGCGCAGCATGGCGTTATCCCATGCCTTGAAGAAGAGGATGTTGAGATGGTGGTTTGCGGTTCGCGAAGTTTTCCGCACGATGCTGTAGAGGATGTCGCGCTCGTTGTCATAAAAGAGATTTTCATTGATCTTCAGCAACGCATTCTGAAAACTGGGGGCCTCGAACGCGTTCCAGAAATCAAACAGCACCTTGCCGCTTGCAGGGTCGGAGACGACGATGCCTTCAAAACCGATGTTGGCCCCCTGGGAAGTGAAAAAGGCCCTTAACCTGTCATTGCGTCCGGCTTCGTTCATGTCCAGCAGATCCGACCACTCGATGATCCCGAACAGGTGGCTGGCGTCATCTGCCCAGATGGTTTCCTGGCTTTCTATGCGCAAGGCCAGATGGGATAGCGCGCTGGCCATCGCTGCCCGGTTGAATTTTTCTGTTTGATACTGGTAGGCCAGCACAATGGTGATGCTCATCACCACCGAGAACAGGCCAAGCAGCATCAGCAATCGACGGGAAAATACCTGGCGTAGCGTGACGTGGCCTTGCGTTGTGAGCGGAGCGTTCAAGCGGATCTAGTTTCCAGTGGCATCAAGGACAAAGTTTGAAAAATGCAATTCCAGTTCCGACGGGTCGGTTGCCGTCTGGTGGAAAAGAAGTTCCGTTTTGGCTACGGCTTGCCTGTCCCAGGAAACCTGTTTGGGATACATGCCCTGGTTGCGCTGCAGGATTTCTGCCAGTGCCTTGGCGTCTACGTTTTTGAAGCCGGGCTGTCCGGAAAGCTTGGTCACGATATCCCGGGCGGAATGCTGGGCGATCCATTGCAGGCTGTGATTGAGCATCCTTTGCACCTTTTTTACGGTATCAGGATATTTGTCGTACACGTCTTCCCGTGTGGCCAGTGCGGCATGGACGATGGAGCCACCGAACATGGCGTCGCTGCGCTCGGGGGAGTACAGATCGGCCAGCTCTACTGCAACGCCCTGCGCCACCAACTCCGAGGCAAAGGGTTCATCCGCCATGAGTGCATCCACAGTGCCGCTGGTGAGGGCTGCGGTTTGTGCGGCACGATCCTGTCCGGCAGAAATGAATCGGACCTCACCCGGGGACAGACCCTCCCGATTCAGCAGGAACTCCGCAACCATTTGGCCCATGGGTCGCTGCCTTTCCACGCTCGCACCCGTTCCAATGCGTCGGCCCTTGAGCTGCCTGAGGGAAGGGACCTTGTGTTTAAGGTCGGAGCGCAGCAGGATGGAATACATGGCAGATTGGCTGAGCTGGCCGATGGCAACGATGGGTCGGCCTTCGGCTCGCGCTGCGGCGATTGCGGGCAGGCCGACGGCAAGGAAATCGCTGTTGTTGGTCATGAGGTCCCGCGTTGCCATGGGGCCCCCCGAAAAATAGCGGAGCTTCAATTCCAGACCTTCGGCATGGTCGGCATTGATGGCCTTGGCCAGGTAGAGGGGCAGGTAGGAGAGGGAACCCGGACCGGGGACGGCAAGCACTACCGTTTCGGCACGGACGAGAGTACAGAACGTCAAGCCGAGCATGACTGCAGCGCAGAAAAGTGCTTTGTTATTTTTCAAGCTCCTGCCTCCTGTGATGCCACGGTATCATCTGCCGAAGGATGCCGACAAGGGGCGGTGCCAAGCGTGCCACAGGCGGTTTGTCGTGCCAGTTCGGGCTGCGATGCGTTATATTTGCGTTTCAACCCGATCAGAAACTGGCCTTCCGCCGTGATGAACAACCTCATAAAACCTGCCGTCGTGCTGCTCAGTGGCGGCCTGGATTCCGCCACCGTGCTGGCCATGGCCAGGGAGCAGGGCTTTGCCGTGTACGCCATGAGCTTCAATTATGGCCAGCGCCATGTGCTGGAACTCGAGCGTGCACGCGACATTGCGCGCGTTGCCGGAGTTCTGCAGCACACCGTGGTGTCTTTTGACCTGCGCGCCATCGGGGGGTCTGCGCTGACGTCCGCCATTGAGGTCCCCAAGGACCGCCCCCTGGATGATCCTTCCGGGGGCATCCCCGTCACCTATGTTCCCGCACGCAATACGATATTTCTTTCCTTTGCGCTGGCCTGGGCTGAAGTGCTGGAGGCCGAGGACATTTTCATCGGGGTCAATGCCCTGGATTACAGCGGTTACCCGGACTGCCGTCCGGAATACATTCGCAGCTACGAGGCCATGGCAAACCTCGCAACGCGCGCCGGGGTGGAGGGGCATCATCGCCTTGAAATCCACACCCCGCTCATGCAGATGAACAAGGCCGAGATCATCCGCGAAGGGCTTCGCCTGGGAGTGGACTACGGCCAAACCACCAGTTGCTATGATCCGGCGCCGGATGGCCGTCCCTGTGGCCATTGCGATTCCTGCCAGTTGCGCGCACGCGGGTTCAGCGAGGTGGGCGTACCCGATCCGCTGTATCAACGCTATGGGATGGCCTCATGAAGCCGCAGCTTTCCCATTGGGCCGCGGCCGGTTTCGAAGGGGCGCGGCGCCTGTCAGGCCCGGGCGTGGATGTCCGCAGCCGCCGCCTGCATGGCCATAGCTTCCGGGTGGAATTGCGGGCCAGCCTGGAGCAGGGTTGGGGAGGGCTTGCCGGATCCGAAGCGCATGCCCTGCAGCAGCGCTTGCAGGGGGTCGTCGCGGCGCTTGACTACCAGGATCTCAACGCGCTGATGAACGATCCCGCAGATGACCAGATCCTGCTCTGGATTGCCCAACGCCTGGCGTTGCCTTCCGTGTTGCGCCTCCATTTGTGGGCAGGTTCCGATCGTGGCGCCACCCTGGACGGGCAGGGGCGGCTGCATTGCTGGCGACGGGACCGCTTTGAATCGGCGCACCGGTTGCCCAATGTGCCTGCCGGGCATAAATGCGGCCGTATGCACGGACATGGCTTCGAAGTGATTTTGTGGTGGGGAGAGGAGATTCGGGGACAGACCCCCGAAGGGGGTCTGTCCCCTTTCGATCTCGCCTGGGGCACATTGCGAAAGCGCCTGCATCTGGCGTGCCTCAACGACATTGAAGGGCTCGAGAACCCCACTTCTGAAATGCTGTCCGGCTGGATATGGAGGCACCTGGTCACTTCCGTGCCCACCCTCTCGGCGGTCACGGTGTTTGAAACGGCAAGCTGTGGGGCGGTTTTCGACGGTCGGCAATATCATATCTGGAAGGATCGCAGTTTTGATAGTGCCACTTGTCTTCACGCAGCACCTGCGGGCGACCCGCGGGGGAGACTGCATGGGCATACCTATGTGCTGCGCCTGGGGCTGTCGGGGCCATTGGACACCGTGATGGGATGGACCGTGGATTTTGGAGACGTGAAATCCCTGTTTTCGCCGGTGTTCCGGCAACTGGACCACCATCCGCTCCATGAAACGCTTCCGGCGGGCGATGGCGCGGCAATCGTGCGCTGGGTCCATGAACAGGCCGCGCCCCTGCTGCCCGCGCTCGACCGGTTATCCCTTTTTGATACGCCAGCCACGGGTACCCTGCTGGAATGGGGTGACGCCGTGAATTCGGGGGTGGCGGTCTGACATGGCCTACACCGTCAAGGAAATGTTCCTGACCCTGCAAGGGGAAGGCGTCAATGCCGGGCGCGTTGCCGTCTTTTGCCGGTTTACCGGATGCAATTTGTGGAGCGGGCGCGAGGTGGACCGGGTCCATGCCCTTTGCAACTTTTGTGACACCGATTTTGTGGGGACGGACGGGAAGGGTGGGGGCCGGTTTGAGACGGCCGAAGCGCTGGCGCTGGCGATTGCAGGCCATTGGGGACAGACCTCGAAAGGAGGTCTGTCCCCAGAATCGTCCCCTGCTCACCGCCTGGTGGTCCTCACCGGCGGCGAGCCGCTGCTGCAAGTGGACGACGCCCTGATCGCAGCCCTGCATGCCCATGGGTTCGAGGTGGCCGTGGAAACCAACGGCACGCAATCCGCGCCTGCCGGACTGGACTGGGTTTGCGTCAGCCCCAAGGCGGGAGCGCCCCTGGTGCAGCGTTCGGGCGATGAACTGAAGCTTGTGTTTCCCCAGGAGGGGTTGGCCCCCGAAGCGGTTGAAAATCTCGATTTCCGCCATTTCCTGCTGCAGCCCATGGATGGCCCGCAACTGGCCCAGCACACCGCAGAAGCCGTGGCCTACTGCCACAAGCATCCGCGCTGGCGACTGAGCGTCCAGACGCACAAATTGCTGGGCCTGCCCTGACAAAATATGAAACAATG
>DAIBBI010000033.1:0-98190 GCA_027442615.1 Ferrovaceae bacterium
GGCAAATAATTTTGCACCATTGCGTTCTCGCAAATATGTATGGTGCCGATGAGCAGACTCGAACTGCTACGGCTTTCGCCACCGCCCCCTCAAGACGGCGTGTCTACCAATTTCACCACATCGGCACGATCAAAAACTGCATTCTCCCGGCCCTGGGGCCGGGCGGAAAAAAGCTTACTTCGGTATTTCTGAAGACTTTGAATCAGGCACTGCGGGTACCGCTGGCGCTGAAACGGCGGGCGACTGAGGCGCCGCTTGCTGCATCACGCTGCCACTTCCCTTGCCATGCCCGGAATACCAGGTCAGCAACAGGCTGGTGGAAAAAAACACTGCGGCGAGGATGGCCTTGCTGCGGCTCAGGAAATTGCTGGCCCCGGAGGCGCCAAACAGTCCGCCGGCCGAGCCACTGCCAAAGGCAGCACCCATGTCGGCACCCTTGCCGTGCTGGATCAGCACCAGCCCGATGACGCCCACTGCCGCCACGATATGCACCAGCCAAACTGCAGTTTCCAGCATTTGCATCCCCAAAAAACCAATCCGTTCAGGCCGTTGCTGCAGCCCGCCCGATATCCAAGAAATCGTCGGCCACCAGTGAGGCTCCCCCCACCAACGCGCCGTCCACATCAGGCAATCCCATCAATTCTAGCGCGTTAGCGGGTTTGACGCTACCTCCGTAGAGAATTTGTAGCCCCGCCCCCACCACCCAGTCGGCATTGGACACCCGCGAACGCAGCGCCGCGTGGACTTCCTGGACCTGTGAGGGTGTTGCGCTCTTGCCCGTGCCGATGGCCCAGACCGGCTCGTAGGCCAGCACCGCCTGGGTCATGCGCCTCACGCCGACCACCTCCAGGACGGCATCCAGCTGCCGGTGGACCACGGCCAGCGTTTCATCTGCTTCGCGCTGCGACAAGGTTTCTCCCAGGCAGATGATGGGGATGAGCGCGCCTTCGATGGCGGCCCGAGCCTTGGCCGCCACGCGCGCATCGGATTCGCCATGGCGCGCGCGACGCTCTGAATGCCCCACGATCACATAGCGACAACCCATGTCTTGCAGCATGCCCACCGAAACTTCGCCGGTATAGGCGCCCGCAGTCTCTTCACTGACGTCCTGGGCGCCCCAGGCGCAAACGGACTGGGTCAGCATGGACTGGACCTGGGGCAGATAGGGAAACGGGGCCATGACGGCCAGGGTGACGGTGGGCAATGTGGCTGCCCCTGCGGCCACTGAATGAAGCAACGCCGGGTTTGCGGCCAGGGAACCCTGCATTTTCCAGTTCCCTGCGATCAACTTGTTGCGCATGGGTGCTCCGCGACGAGGTTGGGTTAACCGAATTTGCCAGTAATGTAGTCTTCCGTGGCCTTCTGGGTGGGCTTGGTGAAAATCTTGTCGGTTTCGTCGAACTCGATGAGCTCGCCCAGATACATGTAAGCCGTGTAATCCGACACCCGTGCCGCCTGCTGCATATTATGCGTCACGATGACCACGGTGTAATCAGATTTGAGGTCGTGCACCAGCTCCTCGATGTGCGCCGTGGAGATGGGATCCAGCGCCGAACAGGGTTCATCCAGCAGGATCACTTCAGGACGGATGGCGATGCAGCGCGCAATGCACAGGCGCTGCTGTTGCCCGCCCGAGAGTCCGTTGCCGCTCTGGTTGAGCTTGTCCTTCACTTCGTTCCACAAAGCCGCCTTGGTAAGCGCCCACTCCACCCGTTCGTCCATCTGGCGCGAGTTGAGCCGCTCGTACAGCTTCACCCCAAAGGCGATGTTGTCGTAAATGGACATGGGAAACGGCGTGGGCTTTTGAAACACCATGCCCACCCGCGCACGCAACAGGGTGGGGTCCACTTTGCTGTCGAGCACATTGCGCCCATCCAGTAGAATCTGGCCGGTGGCCCGGTTTTGCGGGTACAGTTCGTGAAGCCGGTTGAAGGTGCGCAACAGGGTGGACTTGCCGCAGCCCGAAGGGCCGATGAAGGCGGTCACCTTGTTGGACTGGATGTCCATGGAAACATTCTTGATGGCGTGAAACTTGCCGTAATAAAAATTAAGGTCGCGAATGGCAATGCGCAGATTCTGGTCGGAAGCTTGGTGACGGGCACTCATGGGATGGGTCTCTGGCAACAGCCTCAGGAATTATGTTGTCGAAACAGCACGCGCGCCAGGATGTTGATCCCGAGGACGCTCAGGGTGATCAGGATGGCCCCGCCCCACGCGATTCTGTGCCAATCGTCATAAGGGCTCATGGCAAACTGGAAAATCACCACCGGCAGGTTGGCCATGGGCGCATTCATGTCATGGGACATGAACTGGTTATTCAGCGCCGTAAACAGCAACGGCGCCGTTTCGCCGCTGATGCGGGCTACCGCCAGCAGCACCCCCGTGGCAATCCCGGTGCGCGCCGCCCGGTAGGATACCATTGCGATCATTTTCCACTTGGGGGCCCCCAGCGCGATGGCGGCCTCGCGCAGACTGTCCGGCACCAGCTTGAGCATGTCATCGGTGGTGCGCACCACCACCGGAACGACGATGAGCGACAGGGCCAGCGCCCCCGCAAGCCCGGAAAAATGCCCCACCCGCGCCACGTAGACGGTATACACAAACAGCCCCAGCACGATAGAAGGGGCGCTCAGCAGAATGTCGTTGATGAAGCGCGTGGCAGGAGCAAGCCAGCCGCGACGCCCGTATTCAGCGAGGTAAGTACCCGCCAACACCCCCACGGGCGTCCCGATCAGAGTGGCCGCCCCCGCCATCATGAGGCTGCCCACGATGGCGTTGGACAATCCGCCATCACTGCCCGGTGGTGGCGTGGACTGCGTCAGGAGCGACCAGCTCAGCGCGTCAAAACCGTAACCCAGCAACGTGAAAAGAATCCAGGCAAGCCAGAAGAGGCCAAAGCACATGCCCAGAGCCGACATGGTCATGTTGATGGCGTTAAGACGCCGACGCGCGCGATAGACCTTTTGGGCCGCAGCCGTGGCGTGCTGCATCCTAGCTCCTCACGCCTTCAAGCCGCCCCATGCGCAGCAGCATCAGTTTGGCAATGGCCAGCACCACGGTGGTGATGAGGAACAGGATCAGGCCTAGCTCGATCAGGGACGAGGTGTACAGGTCCCCCACCGCCTCGGCAAATTCGTTGGCCAGCGACGAGGCAATGCTGTTTCCGGGTGCCAGCAGTGATGGACTCAGGCGCTGCGCGTTGCCGATCACGAAAGTCACCGCCATGGTCTCACCCAGGGCGCGCCCCAGCCCCAGCATGATACCGCCCACGACTCCGGTGCGGGTATAGGGCAACACCACCCTCCAGACCACCTCCCAGGTGGTGGCCCCCAGCCCATAGGCCGACTCCTTGAGGACCGCCGGCACCAGTTCGAAAACGTCGCGCATGACCGATGAAATGAACGGAATCACCATGATGGCCAGGATGATTCCCGCGGCGAGCATGCCGATGCCCAGGGGCGGCCCCTGAAACAATATCCCCAGGCCCGGAATGGGGCCAAAAACCGCAATCAGCAGGGGTTGCACCGTCCTGGAGAAGATCGGGGTAAAGACGAACAGTCCCCACATGCCGTAGATGATGCTGGGGATGGCTGCCAGGAGTTCGATGGCCGTTCCGAGCGGGCGCTTTAACCAGGCCGGGGACATTTCGGTGAGGAAAATGGCAATGCCAAAGCTGATGGGCAACGCAATCAGCATGGCAATGAATGAGCTGACCAGCGTGCCGTAGATGGGCACCAGGGCGCCAAACCGGTCCCGCACGGGATCCCATTCGTCCGAGAACAAAAACCCGAAGCCAAAGGCCTTCAGCGAAGGCAGGCTCGTGACCAGCAGCGATACCATGATGGCCAGCAAGGTGCCCAGCACGAGAATGGCGAATCCGCGGGTGATGTATTCGAACAGGACGTCGCCATATTGGTGCAAACGCTGCCGCGGGGTGCGTCGTACCAAGGCGTGCAGTTCATTCGGGGAATGAGGATTCATGGTGCTCTTATGACCTGAGAGCCGAATGATACCTGCTCCCATGCCGACTTCACAAATGAAAGGGTTGCCAGAAATCCGCCCAGGCGACTTTTCTGGCAACCCCGGAAATCAGAATACCGGTTTGCCCGCGGTATCCTTGATGGCACGCTTCCACTCGCCAGCCACCAGCCTGGTCACGTTCTCCGGCATGGGAACATAGTCCAGTTCCAGTGCGGCCTTGTCACCGTTTTTGTAGGCCCACTCGAAGAAACCAAGAGCCCCCCTGGCTTTTTCAGGCTTTTCCTGCACTTTCTGCATCAGGATGAACGTGGCACCCGTGATGGGCCAACTGGCCTTGCCAGGCTCTTCGGTGAGGATTTCATAAAACCCGGCCTCGGCCTTCCAGTTGCCGTTGGCTGCCGCCGCACTGAAGGATTTGTCGTTGGGCGAGACGAACTGGCCATCGCGATTCTTCATCTGGACGAAGCTCATCTTGTTTTGCAGGGCATAGGCATATTCCACGTAGCCAATGGAACCGGCCTGTTGGCGCACATAGGAGGCCACACCTTCATTACCCTTGCCATTGATGCCGGTAGGCCACCGCACCGCGGTATCGCTGCCCACCTTGTCCTTCCACTCGGCACTGACCTTGGAAAGATAGTTGGTGAAGATGAAGGTGGTGCCCGAACCATCGGAACGAGCCACCGCTAGGATGTCCTGGTTGGGCAGGGAGAGCCCCTTGTTCAGTGCCGCAATTGCCGGATCATTCCATTTCTTGACCTTGCCCAGATAGATGTCGGCCAGCACGGAGCCCGACAGTTTCAATTGGCCTGCCTGGATACCGGGGAGATTAACCACCGGCACCACCCCACCGATGACCATTGGCCATTGCACCAGGTTGTCGCGGTCCAGTTCTTCCTTGGTGAGCGGCTTGTCGGTCGCCCCAAAATCCACGGTCTTGGCCTTGATCTGCTTGATGCCCCCCCCCGAACCAATGGATTGGTAATTGAGCCCGTTGCCGGTAGCGGCCCGATAGGCCTCAGCCCATTTGGCGTAGATGGGATATGGGAAAGTGGCGCCCGCCCCCGTGATGTCCAGCGCGTGAGCCTGGCTGAACACGGCAAGCGTCAGGACGGCGGCAGCCAGACGGCGCGTGGTATGTGTGAATGACAGTGACATGACATCTCTCCGGTGAAAGTTTTTTGAAATCAAGGGGTTTTACAGGAATTCCGGCAAGATTACCGGTCCGGTATTACAAATTGATTACAAACCGGCGACAGTCAACTGCGGGGCAGATCGGCCGATTTTACGCCACGCACCTGAAACGACAGCCCCAGCGTCTGCCAGTGCCTCATCTCTGCCTCAAGGTTGGCCTGGGTCAGGGCATTCCTGGAAAGCCAGGCGGCCCCAATGTCCAGGGTAAACCCTTGTCGCTGCAGGGCAAGGCGCAGTCGCGGGGCTGCAATATCGCTGCGATCCCGGTGAATCAGGACCGCAAGACGCAGGCAGAGCACCATCAGCCAGCCGTCCCGTCCGGTGA
Source organism: Ferrovaceae bacterium (assembly GCA_027442615.1). Classification (GTDB taxonomy): domain Bacteria; phylum Pseudomonadota; class Gammaproteobacteria; order Burkholderiales; family Ferrovaceae; genus JAJZRV01. The sequence continues at coordinate 5,501 of DAIBBI010000033.1, forward strand.
TGCGCTCCGCGACCTTGGTCAGGCGCCCGCGATGGGCCTGCAACAATCCCCCCACCATGGCCTGTTCGGGTTTGGAGAAGCCGGGCATGTCGGCATTGTCGATGATGTAGGCGGAATGCCGGTGGTACCCCCCATGGGCAATGGACATGCCGATTTCGTGCAGGGTGGCAGCCCAGGCCAGGTAGTCCGCATACTGCCTGTAGCATTCTGGCTGCGCCGCCTGCCGGAACAAACCAAGGCAGAGCTTTTCCACGCGGCGTGCCTGGCGGGCGTCGGCCCCATAGCGTTGAACGAAGGCACGCACCGTGGCAGCGCGAACGTCCTTATGCTCAAGGCGGCCCAACATTTCGTAGAGCACGCCTTCGCGAAGCCCGCTGTCCGTGGTCTGCATTTCGCGCACCCCAAGTTCACGAAATACCGAACACATGATGGCCAACCCGCCGGGCAGCACTGGCGCCCGGTCCGCGCGCAGACCCGGCAAATCGAGGTGGCGCACGTCGCCCGCATCGGTCAGGCGCATTCGCAAAAAATCCAGTCCTGCCGCAGTGATGCCCTGTCCGGCAAAGCCGTTCTGTTCCAGCAGTTCTGAAAGGGCGCGCGCCGTGCCGGACGACCCCGCCGCAGGGTCCCAATGCCCTGCGCGAAATTTTCGCGTCAGGACCTGAAGCTCGGTGGCCGCCGCAAGCTCGGCGGCGCGAAACGATTTGGCGCTGACCCGACCCTCGGGAAAGAATCGCGCCGTATGGCTGACACAGCCCATGTAGAGGCTTTCCATGAGCTGGGGTTTGAAGCCGCGGCCGATGATGAATTCGGTGGAGCCGCCGCCGATGTCCACCACCAGGCGACGGCCGCTGGCGCGCGGCAAGCTATGCACGACGCCATTGAAAATGAGACGGGCCTCTTCGTGACCGGCAATGACTTCGATGGGGACGCCCAGCGCGGCCTCGGCCTGCTCCAGAAAACGCGCGGCATTCCTGGCCACGCGTAGCGTATTGGTGCCCACCGCGCGCACCGCCTCCGGCGGCACGCCACGAAGGCGCTCACCAAAACGCTCAAGGCAGTCCAGGGCGCGACGCTGCGACGTGGCGCTCAGCGTTTTGTCCGGTTGCAGGCCCGCCGCCAGCCGGACGGTTTCCTTGATGGAGTCCAGGGTGTAGGGCTGCCCCCCGACCACACGCGAGACCTGCAGTCGAAAGCTGTTGGAACCCAAATCAACGGCAGCAACGATGGAATGAGGCATCTCGTAGGGTAAGGGATCCTGAAAACTGGACTGTACCAAAAAAACACCCGGCAGGTGCCGGGTGTTTTTCATTGCAATGCGCCTCAGAGCAATTTTTCGGTCACCGATTGTTTCAGAAAGTGTCGGGAGTAACGATGATCCATCTTGGCTGTGGGCAGCAACAGCAGGCAGTCTGCCGTATTGAAATCCGGATCCCAGGCCGGCGCGCCGCAAAGGTAGGCCCCCACGCGCAAATAGGCCTTGATCAGGGGGGGCACTTCGGCTACCGAATGGTCATCGAGTTTTGCGAGTGGCAGCGGACAGTGCGGAAAAACGCGCCATTCGGCGGGCGCTGCATGTGCTTCGTTCAACTGGCGGTAAATGCTGGCGGCCGCATGTCCCCCGTCCGCCATGCTGATGCTGGCACAACCCATCAGGTACTGCACGCCGTGACTCTGGATGTAATCGGCAAGTCCCGACCACAGCGCCGCAATGACGGCGCCGCTGCGGTAATCGGGGTGCACGCAGGCCCGTCCCACTTCCATGATCTGGGGGCGCAGGTGGGCAAGACGCGACAAATCGAATTCAGAGTCCGAATAAAACCCGCCGGCACGTTGCGCCTGCGCCGCATTGACGATGCGGTAGGTGCCCACCACTTCGCTGGAGCGGGTATCACGCACCAGCAGGTGGTCACACAAGGCATCGAAGCGGTCCTGGTCCACACCCGGTTCGGCGCTGTGAAGGCGCGCGCCCATCTCTTCGACGAACACGCGCCAGCGCAGTTTCTGTGCCGCGCGAATGTCCGCGTCAGAACGGCCATACTGAAATACCAGGCGTGGGCTTCGGGAACCCTGTAATCCTTTATCCAGACTCAACATGAACGCATTGACCCCATCGGTGAATATGGCGCTAATATGTCGAGGAGACGTTACCGGCCCGTGATACAAACATGAAACATTTATTAAACTCCCCCGCCCCCCTTGCCTTGGCAGGGGGAGAAAGGCAGGATGGGTCTCTCACTTCATTCAGCACCAGATCACGCTTGTGAACCCGAGCCCCTCCAGTAAACTGTTTCTCAACCGCGAACTGGGCCTCCTGGCGTTCAATCGGCGCGTCCTTCAAATGGCCGAATCCGAGGCCACCCCGCTTCTGGAACGCCTGCGCTACCTGTGCATCGTCAGCAGCAACCTGGATGAATTTTTTGAAATTCGCGTGGCGGGCCTGAAACAGCAAATCAGCCAGGGCATCGCGGAGTCCGGCCCCGACGGGCTGTCTCCCGCTGAAGTTTTTCAGAGGGTCTGCGCCGAAGCCCACGACCTGATTGACCATCAATATGCCCTGCTCAATGATACCGTCCTGCCGCGGCTCGCCCAGGAGGGCATCTGTTTCCACCGGCGCGGCTATTGGACGGAAGCCCAGCGCACCTGGGCGCGGGATTACTTCTTCCGGGAAATCATGCCCGTGCTGACGCCGATCGGGCTCGACACCGCCCATCCCTTTCCCCGCATTCTCAACAAAAGCCTCAACTTTGCCGTGGAACTTTCCGGCAAGGATGCCTTTGGCCGCAACTCGGACAATGCGGTGGTCCAGGCGCCGCGCACCCTGCCCCGTTTTATCCGTCTGCCCGCCGCCATTGCTGGCTGCCCCTACGGCTTCATCTTCCTGTCTTCCATCCTGCACGCCAACGTGGGCGAGTTGTTTCAGGGCATGGAGGTTGAAGGGTGCTACCAGTTTCGCGTCACACGCAACAGCGAACTTTTTCTGGAAGAGGAGGAGGCCAAAAACCTGCGCCTCATTCTGCAGGGGGAGTTGAGCCATCGCCAGTTCGGCGACGAAGTGCGCCTGGAAGTGGCCGAGAACTGTTCCGAGAGCATGGCCAGATTCCTGCTGAATACCTTCAGCCTGGACGAAAGCGATCTCTATCGCGTCAATGGCCCGGTCAACCTGGTGCGACTGATGCAGGTGGCAGACATGGTGGACCGCCCCGACCTGCGCTTTCCACGCTTCACGCAAAGCCTCCCTCGGGAGTTTGAGAAGCAGCCCGATCTGTTTGCAGCGATTCGCAAAAAGGACGTGCTGCTGCATCACCCCTTCCAGTCCTTTGCCCCGGTAGTGGAATTTGTGCGCAAGTCCGCAAGCGATCCGCAAGTGCAGGCCATCAAGCAGACGGTGTATCGCGCCGGCACCGATTCGGAATTGATTGACGCCCTCATCGATGCGGCCCATCAGGGCAAGGAGGTCACCGTGGTGGTGGAGCTCCTGGCACGCTTCGACGAGGAGGCCAACATCAACTGGGCAGCCAAACTGGAGGAGGCCGGCGCGCACGTGGTATATGGCGTCTTTGGTTATAAAACCCATGCCAAGATGTGCATGGTGATCCGCCGCGAAGCGGGGGTACTGCGCCGCTATGTGCACCTTGGCACGGGTAACTATCACTCCAAGACCACCAAGCTCTACACCGACTTCGGGCTCTTTACCGCCGATGGGGACATCACCGCGGACGTCAATGAAATCTTCCTGCAGATCACGGGCCTTGGACGACATGCCGGATTAAAGCGCCTTTTTCAATCCCCCTTCACGCTCCACTCCGAACTGACCGGCGCCATCCTGCGTGAAATCGCACATGCCAAGGCTGGTCGCAAGGCGCGCATCATCGCCAAGATGAATGCGCTCACCGAACCCGCCATCATCGAAACCCTTTATGCCGCAGGACAGGCGGGCGTGCGCGTGGACCTGATCGTGCGCGGCGTTTGCCTGCTGCGCCCTGGCGTGCCCGGATTGTCGGAAGGCATTCGCGTGGTTTCCATCATCGGCCGTTTTCTGGAACATCACCGCGTGTTTTATTTCCATAACGGCGGCGCGGACGACATTTTCATTTCCAGTGCCGACTGGATGGAACGCAATTTCTTCCGGCGCATCGAGGCCTGTGTACCCGTTTTGGACCCCGGCATCAAGCGTCGTATGATGACGGAAGGGCTCCGCCCTTATTTGCGGGACAACGTGCAAAGCTGGGAAATGAATGGCCAGGGCGAATACCGGCGTCGTAGCGCCCGTGGCGGCCGGCATTTTTCGGCACACGATTTTCTGCTGGAACGATTTTCCCAGCCACCCCAGTAACGCGGGAGGAAGACCATGGATTTGATTCTGTGGCGCCATGCCGAAGCCGAAGACAGCTTCCCGGACCAGGACCGCGCGCTGACGGTGCGCGGCCAGCATCAGGCACTGCGTGTGGCGCAATGGCTGAGCGGCTCCCTGAACGCGCCCTATCGCGTCATCGCAAGCCCCGCCGTGCGCACACAAAGCACGGCCTCGGCGCTCACCCCCGACTTTGAAACCAGCCGCCTGGTGGGCGTGGGCGCCACCCCCGAGCAGATCCTCAAGGCGGCCCAATGGCCCGATGCCCCCACCACCGTGATCGTGGTGGGCCACCAGCCTTCGCTGGGTCAAACTGCCGCACTATTGCTGTCAGGGCGAGCCGATCACTGGAGCGTGCGCAAGGGTGCCCTGTGGTGGCTGTCGTATCGGGATCGCCACGGCTCGGGACAGGTGGTGCTGCGCGCCGTGCTCAACCCCGAGTTTGTTTAGCGGCAGCGAGATCGCGCACCGTGGCCGCGATGGTTTCGACCCAGCGGTCCACGCGCTCGGCATCTGCGCCTTCCACCATCACCCGGATGAGCGGCTCTGTCCCTGAAGGACGCAAAAGCACGCGGCCCGTCCCGTCAAGATCCTGCTCGGCAGCCTCCACGGCCGCGCGCACCTTGGGGGCCTGCTCCAGGTTCATGGGCGCTGCGGTTCGGACGTTGATGAGGCGCTGCGGAAACAGCTTCACTTCGGCCGTGTAATCGCCCAGCGTGGTCGCACTGGACACCAGCGCCGCCAGCACCTGCAACGCAGAGACAATGCCATCTCCCGTGGTGTGCTTGTCCCGGCAAATGATGTGTCCCGAATTTTCCCCACCCCAGCGCCAGTCCAACGCCATCATCATCTCGAGCACATAGCGGTCTCCCACTCGGGCGCGTGAAAACGGAATGTTGCGCTGGGCCAGAGCCAGTTCCACTGCCAGATTGGTCATGGCTGTACCCACCACGCCGCCGCTGAAACCGGGTTCCGTCTGGCGATGTTTGACGATGGCATACAACAACTGATCGCCGTCGTAGAGCACGCCCCCGCGATCCACCATCATCAGGCGGTCGCCGTCGCCATCCAGCGCAATGCCGAGGTCGGCACGATGCTCCAGCACGGCGGTGCGCAGGGTTTCGGTGTGGGTGGCGCCGCAGTCGGCATTGATGTTGGTGCCGTTAGGGGCGTTGCCGATGGCCATCACCTCTGCCCCCAGCTCATGAAACACCAGCGGCGCAATGTGATAGGTGGCCCCATGGGCACAATCCACCACCAGTTTCAGCCCCTTCAAGTCCAGGGTGGATGGAAAGGTGCTTTTGCAGAATTCAATGTAGCGTCCGGCCGCATCGTCCATGCGCCGAACGCGCCCCAGATGTGCCGAGTCGCGGCACTGCATGGGGTTGTCCAGCAGGGCTTCGATGTCCTGCTCGACGCGGTCCGGCAGCTTGGTGCCCTGCGCTGAAAAAAACTTGATGCCGTTGTCGTCGTAGGGGTTGTGCGAGGCACTGATCATGACCCCGGCCTGCAAACGCAGGGCACGCGTGAGGTAGGCCACCGCCGGAGTCGGCATGGGACCCAGCAGCACCACGTCCACCCCGGCTGCAGACAGGCCCGCCTCCATGGCGGACTCCAGCATGTAACCCGAAATACGGGTGTCCTTGCCAATGACCACGCAGGGGCGCGCCCCATCCTGGGCCGCAGCGCGCGCCAGCACGATGCCTGCTGCAAATCCCAGGCGCAGCACCAGCTCTGGGGTAATGGGCAGATGTCCTACGCGTCCACGGATGCCATCGGTTCCAAAATATTTTCGGCTCATGATCTGTCCTCTCCTTCCACGGCTTGCCAGACGGCCAACGCACTGGCGGTAGCAGCCACGTCATGCACCCTCACCATCCAGGCGCCCCGCATCACGGCCAATAGCGCGGCGGCCACGCTCCCGGAAACCCGGTCGGCCACCCCGCGCCCCGTCACCGCCCCCAGCACGGATTTGCGCGAGAGTCCCGCCAACAACGGATAGCCTTCGGCGGCGAGCGCATCCAGGCCGCGCAGTAATGCCAGATTATGGGCCACCGTCTTGCCAAAGCCAAACCCCGGATCAAGCAGGATGCGATTGCGCGCAATGCCCGCAGCCTCCGCGGCCGCGGCACGCTCCCTGAGAAATTGCCCGACCTCGAGCAACACGTCGCCATAATGTGGATTGACTTGCATGTTGGCCGGGGTACCCTGCATGTGCATCAGGCATACGGCCGCGTTGGAGGCAGCACAACACTCCAATGCGCCTGCGGCACGCAGGGCATTGATGTCATTGACCAGCGTTGCCCCTGCAGCCAGTGCCGCCCGCATGACATCCACATGGCGGGTGTCGATGGAAATGGGCACCGGCCCCCCCGCCAGTTGCTCGATGACGGGAATGACCCGGCGCAGCTCTTCCTGCAGGGGCACGGGCGTGGCGCCCGGTCGCGTGGATTCCCCGCCAACGTCCAGCACGGCTGCCCCTTCTTCCATCAACTGGAAGCCCCGTTCCACGGCCCGGTCTACTTCGGTGAAGAGACCGCCGTCAGAAAAGGAATCCGGGGTGACGTTGAGAATGCCCATGATGAGTGGGCGTTCCAGGGATAACCGGTAACGCCCGCAATGCAGTTCAGCCATCGTTGATGCGCCTGTAAAAAAAACCCGGGTTGCCCCGGGATGATGGTTCAGGTTTCCTGTGCGGGCCGCGCTGGCCCGGGAGCCGCCCCGGTCGTGGTGCCCGTCGCTGCAGGTGGCGGTGCATTCGGGGTGGTCATGCTGGGCTTGGGCGGTCGCGGAGGGCGGCCAGCCATGATGTCCTCAATCTGCTCGGCGTCGATGGTTTCCCACTCCAGCAACGCATGCGCCATGGCTTCAATCTTGTCACGATTGGCTTCGATGAGCCGGCGCGCCAGGCCATACTGCTCATCGACGATGCGGCGAATTTCAGCATCCACCTTCTGCATGGTGGCTTCTGAAACATTCTTGTGCGTTGTGATGGATCGTCCCAGAAACACCTCGCCTTCGTTCTCGCCGTACACCACAGGACCCAGGCTGTCCGACATGCCCCATTGGGTCACCATGCGCCGTGCCATTTCCGTGGCGCGTTCAAAATCGTTGCTGGCCCCCGTAGTCATCTGGTTCATGAACACTTCTTCGGCGATGCGCCCGCCAAAGAGCACGGAAATGTTCTGCAGGATCTGCTCGCGGTTCATGCTGTAGCGATCTTCCGTGGGCAACTGCATGGTGACGCCCAAGGCACGCCCCCGTGGAATGATGGTGACTTTGTGGACGGGATCCGTGCGGTCCAGCAAGCGTGCCACCACGGCGTGACCGGATTCGTGGTATGCCGTATTGCGGCGTTCCTGCTCGGGCATCACCATGGAGCGACGCTCAGCCCCCATGATGATCTTGTCCTTGGCGCGCTCGAAGTCTTCCATGTCCACCAGCCGCTTGTTGCTGCGGGCAGCAAACAGCGCCGCTTCATTGACGAGGTTGGCGAGATCAGCGCCCGAAAACCCTGGCGTGCCGCGTGCAATGATGTCTGCTCGCACGTCCGGTGCAATCGGCACCTTGCGCATGTGTACCAGCAGGATTTGCTCGCGCCCGCGGATGTCGGGCAGGGGCACCACCACCTGGCGGTCAAAGCGACCCGGGCGCATCAGGGCCGGATCCAGCACATCCGGACGGTTGGTGGCCGCAATCACGATCACCCCCACCGTGCCTTCAAAACCATCCATCTCCACCAGCAACTGGTTGAGGGTCTGTTCGCGCTCGTCGTTGCCGCCGCCCAGTCCCGCGCCGCGCTGCCGACCCACCGCATCGATTTCGTCGATGAAGACGATGCAGGGTGCGCTTTTCTTGGCCTGTTCGAACATATCGCGCACGCGTGCGGCACCCACCCCCACGAACATTTCCACGAAGTCGGAACCCGAAATGCTGAAGAACGGCACCTTGGCTTCGCCGGCAATGGCACGCGCCAACAAGGTCTTCCCGGTACCGGGGCTACCCACCATCAGCACACCGCGTGGAATGCGCCCGCCGAGTTTCTGGAATTTGCTGGGATCGCGCAGAAACTCCACCAGTTCGGAGACCTCTTCCTTGGCCTCATCCACCCCGGCCACATCGGCAAAGGTGACGGGATTGGTGTTTTCATCCAGCATGCGCGCCCGGCTCTTGCCGAAGGAAAAGGCCCCGCCGCGTCCACCCCCCTGCATCTGGCGCATGAAGAATATCCATACTCCGATCAGCAGCAGCATCGGGAACCAGGACATCAGGAGGTTCATGAAAATGGACGGCTCTTCTTCCGGCTTGGCCGAGACCGCCACGCCGTACTTGAGCAGGTCGCTCACGAGCCATGGGTCGGAAGGCGCGTAGGAGGTGAAGGGTTTGCCGTCGGTCTTTTCTCCGCGCAGGGCACGCCCGTCAATGACCACTTTGGCCACATGACCGGCCTTCATCTCGTCGATGAAGGATGAATAGGTCAGGACGTCGGTGGTGGGCTGGCGCCCCTGAAACTGGCTGACCAACAGCATCAGCACGACTCCCACGAACAACCAGGCCAGAATGTTTTTGAAGATACTGTTCAAGACGGATTCCTCCAAGCGCTCACGCCACTCCGCGGGCAGATCAAGCCCCGTGGGTTCATTGTAATCCTAAAACCGGCCCTCAATCAGCGTGAAAGTGATGCCGCAACGCTTCCTGTGCCCCAGCTTTGGGGGTTTTTCCCAACAAATAGACTTCCGGGCTACGGTCCCGCGAAGCTGCGGGCTTGCGGGTCGCCACGGATTCAAACACCGATCTCATCAGCCGGACAAAGGGTTCGAAATCCAGTCCGTGGAACACTTTGACCAAAAATTTTCCATTTGGTTTCAAAGTGTTAATCGAAAATTCCAGGGCCGCTTCCCACAGTTCCGTGGCCCGGGCCTGGTCATACAGGGCCACGCCACTTACATTGGGGGCTAAATCAGATAAAACAAGGTCTGCCCCGCCTTCCGTCAATCCGGCAGCGAGCGCGCGGCGCACCCCGGGGTCATTGAAGTCGCCCTGGATGAACTGTACCCCCTCCAGCGGAACCATGGGCAGGAGGTCGATGGCCCACACTTCACCGCGCCGCCCCATGCGGTTTCGCGCCACCTGGGACCACCCGCCAGGTGCAGCACCGAGGTCCACCACCTGCAGGCCGGGCAACAACAGCCGGTCGCGGTCGTCGATTTCCATCAGCTTGTAGGAAGCGCGGGAGCGATAACCTTCGAGGCGCGCTTTTTTGACGAAAGGATCGTTGACGTGCTCCCGCATCCAGGCCTTGCTGGTTCGGGTGGGTTTCATCGTGGACGATACAGTACCAACACCTTGCCGATTTGCTGCACCGGTGCCGCCGAAAGGCGCTGGCAAATGGCGTCCTGTATCGCTGCGCGGGCGGTGCTGTCGCCTTCGGGCACCTTGAGCTTGATGAGCTCATGCGCCTTCAGGGCGCGTTCAATTTCCAGCAATACCGCATCGGTGAGGCCAGCATGACCCAGCATCACCACCGGGTTGAGAGCATGCGCCCGTGCCCGCAACGCACTGCGTTGGGCCGGAGTCAGATGCAACGCCTGTCCCGACCCGGGCAAAACCGGCTTAGCCGTATCTGACGTCGAGGATTTCATATTCCTTTACCCCGCCTGGTGCGTTGACTTCGGCCACATCGCCCGCAAATTTTCCAATCAGGGAGCGGGCAATGGGAGAACTGATGGAAATTTTTCCTTCCTTGATGTCGGCTTCGTCCTCACCCACGATCTGGTAGGTCACGACGTCCCCGGAGGCCACGTCTTCCAGTTCCACCGTGGAGGCGAACACGCAGCGTCCATCCGGGTCGAGCAGGGAGGGGTCAATCACCTGGGCATTGGAGAGCTTGGACTCCAGATCGGCGATTCTGCCTTCGATGAAGGACTGGCGTTCCTTGGCGGCATCGTACTCGGCGTTTTCAGAAAGATCGCCCTGCGCACGGGCTTCGCTGATGGCCTGTATGACTGCTGGCCGTTGCACATGCTTGAGATTATGCAGTTCGGCCTTCAGTTTTTCGGCCCCCACCACCGTCAATGGGACTTTGTTCATACTTCCACTCCTGCCTGTTGTATTTGTCCTTGTAACGACTGAAGATCGTAAATGCCCAGATGTTGCGTCAATTGCATGCCCAGACAAGCGGCACGCGCACCAGCCACCGTGGTGTAATAGGTCACACGTCCCTGAAGCGCCGCATTGCGAATGGACCAGGAGTCCTGTACAGCGCGCGACTGTTCTTCCACCGTGTTGATGATAAGGCTGATTTCACGGTTTTTCACCATGTCCACGATATGCGGGCGACCTTCGGCCACCTTGTTGACCGGAGTAACCTTAAGGCCTGCCGCCTCGAGCGCCGCACAGGTGCCACGCGTAGCCACCAGGGTAAATCCCATGGCAGAGAGACTGCGGGCAATCTCCACGATGGGCGCTTTGTCGGAGTTTCTGACGCTGATGAAGACCTTGCCTGAGGTTGGAAGCTTGACCCCGGCGGCGAGCTGGGACTTCACGAAGGCCTCGGCAAAAGTGGCCCCCACCCCCATCACCTCTCCGGTGGACTTCATCTCGGGACCCAGAATGGGATCCACGCCGGGAAACTTGGTAAAGGGAAACACTGCTTCCTTGACCGAAAAGTAGGGCGGCACGATTTCCCGGTTCACACCCTGCGAGGCCAACGTCTGTCCTGCCATGCAGCGTGCCGCAATCTTGGCCAGCTGGCGCCCGGTGGCCTTGGCCACGTAAGGAACGGTGCGCGAGGCGCGCGGGTTGACTTCCAGCACGTAAACCGTCTCGCCCTGAATGGCAAACTGCACGTTCATGAGGCCCACCACGCCCAATGCGCGGGCCATGGCCACCGTCTGGCGACGCAATTCGTTCTGCAGCGTCGCGGAAAGACTGAAGGGGGGCAACGAACAGGCCGAGTCGCCGGAATGCACGCCCGCCTGTTCGATGTGTTCCATGATGCCGCCAATCACCACCTGCTGACCGTCGGATACGGCATCCACATCCACCTCGATGGCATCGTTGAGAAAACGATCCAGCAGGATGGGGGCGTCGCGGGTCACTGCCACGCCGTTCATGCCGTCGGTATCCGTCACCACCTCGCGCAGGTATTTTTCAAGATCGGCCGGCGTATGCACGATCTGCATGGCACGCCCGCCCAGCACATAGCTGGGGCGTACCACCATCGGGTAGCCCAACTCGCCTGCGATGGTCAGCGTGGATTCGCGGTCGAAGGCAATGCGGTTGTCGGGTTGACGCAGTCCGAGTTCATGCAGCAGTTGCTGGAAACGCTTGCGATCTTCGGCGCGGTCGATGCTGTCCGGTGTCGTGCCGATGATGGGCACACCCGCCGCTTCCAGCCCGCGTGCCAGTTTGAGCGGCGTCTGCCCGCCAAACTGGACGATAACCCCCTGCGGCTGTTCGATGGCCACGATCTCCAGCACGTCTTCCAGCGTCAACGGCTCGAAATACAGGCGATCCGAAGTGTCGTAGTCGGTGGAAACCGTCTCGGGGTTGCAATTGACCATGATGGTTTCGTAGCCGTCCTCACGCAGCGCCAGCGCCGCATGCACACAGCAGTAATCAAACTCGATGCCCTGCCCGATCCGGTTAGGCCCCCCGCCCAGCACCATGATTTTTTTGCGCTGGGAGGGATTAGCCTCGCACTCCTCGTCGTAGCTGGAGTACTGGTAAGCCGTGCTGGTGGAAAATTCGGCGGCGCAGGTGTCCACCCGCTTGAAGACGGGGCGGATGCCCTGCGCATGGCGCTGGGCGCGTACCTGGTGTTCGTCAGTACCCAGCAGCCTGGCAAGGCGCCGATCGGAAAAGCCCTTGCGCTTCAAGTGGCGCAACCTCGCGGCATCCAGCGCCGCGAGCGACTGTCCGCGAAGGCGCGACTCCTCCTCGATGAGGTCCTGGATTTCCGCGAGGAACCAGGGGTCGATGCGCGAGAGCCGCTGTATTTCCTCGCGCGTCATGCCCATCCGGAAGGCATCGGCCAGGTACCACAGGCGATGGGGCCCGGGGGCGGCCAGTTCGGCCTCGATTTCAGTGCGGTCGGCGGACACTTCGTCCAGGCCGTTGGCGCCGGTTTCCAGTCCGCGCAGGGCTTTTTGCAGCGATTCCTGGAAGGAGCGACCGATGGCCATGACTTCCCCCACCGACTTCATCTGCGTGGTCAGGCGGTCATTGGCCTGCGGAAACTTCTCGAAGGCAAAGCGCGGCACCTTGGTGACCACGTAGTCAATGCTCGGTTCGAAAGAGGCTGGCGTGGCGCCTCCGGTGATGTCGTTCTTCAGCTCGTCGAGGGTGTAACCCACGGCCAGCTTGGCCGCCACCTTGGCAATGGGAAAGCCGGTGGCCTTGGAAGCCAGCGCAGAGGAACGCGAGACGCGCGGATTCATTTCAATCACGATCATGCGGCCATCGGCCGGGTTGACCGCAAACTGCACGTTGGAACCGCCCGTTTCCACCCCGATCTCGCGCAGCACGGCCAGCGAGGCGTCGCGCATGATCTGGTATTCCTTGTCGGTGAGCGTCTGCGCCGGAGCCACGGTAATGGAGTCGCCGGTATGCACCCCCATGGCATCGAAGTTTTCGATGGAGCAGATGATGATGCAGTTGTCGTTACGATCCCGCACCACTTCCATTTCAAACTCTTTCCAGCCGATGACCGACTCTTCCACCAGCAACTCGCGGGTGGGCGAGGCATCAAGGCCGCGTTCGCAAATGGCGAGAAATTCTTCCTGGTTGTAGGCAATTCCGCCACCGCTACCGCCCATGGTGAAGGAGGGGCGAATGATGGCCGGAAAGCCCACCCCCGCCTGCACCTGCAGCGCTTCCTCCAGGCTATGGGCAATGGCGGAACGTGGCGTGGACAGGCCAATCCGGGTCATTGCAGCCTTGAATTTTTCGCGGTCCTCCGCCTTGTCGATGGCCTCCTTGCGCGCGCCGATCATTTCGACGCCGTATTTTTCAAGGACCCCTTCACGGGCCAGATCGAGTGCGCAATTCAACGCAGTCTGCCCACCCATGGTGGGCAAGAGGGCGTCGGGGCGCTCCTTCTCGATGATCTGCTCGATGATCTTCCAGGTCACGGGTTCGATGTAGGTGACGTCGGCCATGTCCGGGTCGGTCATGATGGTGGCCGGGTTGGAGTTGACGAGGATGACGCGATAGCCTTCCTCGCGCAATGCCTTGCAGGCCTGCGCTCCGGAGTAATCGAATTCGCAGGCTTGACCGATCACGATCGGGCCGGCGCCGATAATCAGGATGGACTTTATGTCTGTACGCTTGGGCATGGCAATCTCGGTCAGGCTTTACGGGCCTTCATCAGGCTGATGAAATGGTCAAACAGGCCACCGGCCTCATGGGGGCCGGGACTGGCTTCAGGATGCCCCTGGAAACTGAACGCCGGACGATCCGTGCGGGCCATGCCCTGCAGGCTCCCGTCGAACAAGGATACGTGGGTCACCCGCAGGTTGGCAGGCAGGCTGGCCTGATCCACCGCAAAGCCATGATTCTGGCTGGTGATCATCACGCGGCGGGACTCGAGGTCCTGCACCGGGTGGTTGGCCCCGTGATGTCCAAACTTCATTTTGAGCGTGCGTCCGCCCGAGGCCAGCGCCAGGAGCTGGTGCCCGAGGCAAATGCCAAAAGTGGGCAGGCCGGCATCGACGATCTTGCGGATGGCCGTGATGGCGTAGTCGCACGGCTCGGGGTCCCCCGGCCCGTTGGACAGGAAAACGCCGTCCGGACCCATGGCCAGCACCGCTTCGGCCGGGGTCATGGCCGGCACCACAGTCACCTCGCAGCCCCGGTCGCTCAGCATGCGCAGAATGTTGCGCTTGATGCCAAAATCGTAGGCCACCACGCGAAAGCGGTTCTCGCCAGGTGCGGCAAATCCATGGCCCAGGTGCCAGCTGCCCTCGGTCCACGCGAAGGGTGCTTTGCAGCTCACCACGCGCGCCAGGTCCATGCCGGCCAGGCCCGGAAAAGCCTGCGCCGCAGCCAGCGCCGCGGCCTCGTCCAGATCGCCCGCCATCAGGCAGCCGCTCTGCGCACCCTTTTCGCGCAACAGTCGCGTCAGGCGCCGTGTGTCGATTCCGGCAATGGCCACCACGTTGCGTTCCATCAGGTAATCGGCGAGAGACTGCCGTGAACGCCAATTGGATACCTGGTGTGGCAGGTCGCGAATGATCAGGCCGGCCGCGGCAACCGCACCGGATTCAGCATCTTCCGGGGTGGTTCCCACGTTTCCGATATGCGGGCAAGTCAGGGTGACGATCTGGCGGCAGTATGAGGGGTCCGACAGGATTTCCTGGTAGCCCGTCATGGCCGTATTGAAAACGACTTCGCCCACACTGCGACCGTTGGCACCGATGGATTGCCCCCGGAACACCGACCCGTCCGCCAGAACAAGAATAGCGGGCGCAATCGTCGTTGCGGTACTGGCATGGGCCATTACAAGAGTACTCCGGATGGGATTTGATATGAAAAACGGGAAGGACGCTGCACGCGACTTTCCCGTTTCCGATTGCTGGAATGATACCCTAAAATGGTGCGCCGATCAAACCCGGACCCGTCAGAACAGACTGGCGAGCCCCAAAACATCCCTCATGTCGTACAAACCCGGAGGTTTTTCGGCGATAAAGCGGGCTGCGCGCAGGGCCCCCAGGGCAAAGTTGGCCCGGCTGCTGGCCTTATGGGTGATTTCAAGGCGTTCGCCCAGCCCCATGAACGACACGGTATGGTCCCCGACCACATCGCCGCCACGCGTCGTGGCAAACCCGATGGTGTCCGGCAGACGCTCCCCGGTAACCCCTTCGCGGCCGTACACTGCAACGTCCGCGAGGCGGTGCCCGCGTGCCGCCGCCACCACTTCACCCATGCGCAACGCCGTTCCAGAGGGGGCGTCCACCTTATGGCGGTGGTGGGCTTCCATGATTTCCACGTCATAATCTGGCTGCAGCACCCGTGCCGCAATTTCCAGCAAGACCAGCGACAGTGTCACCCCCATGCTCATGTTGGGGGCAAAGACGACCGGAATCCGTGCACTGGCAGCCCGGATAGCCTCCTTCCCCGCATCGTCAAATCCCGTGGTGCCGATCACGATGCCTCGCCCTGCGGCCTCACAGGCGGCAAGATGCCCCAGGGAACCCTCGGGCCGGGTAAAGTCGATCAGTACCTGGCTGGCGTTGAGCGCAGCAGGAACGTCATCCGTGATGACCACGTCCAGGGGGGTTCCCAGCCAGTCGCCTGGATTGCGCCCAAGGTAGGGACTGCCCGCCTGCTCCAGCACGCCGGTCAGGGCCAGATCCCCCGAAGCCACCACGGCCTCCATCAGGGCCCGCCCCATGCGGCCACTGCCGCCTGCAATACAGATTCCAAGCGCCATCAATGGGCCTCCGCTGGTGCTGGTGCTGGTGCTGTGGCCGGGACTGGGGCAGTAGTGACGGGCCGGGTCGCTGCCGGCAATGTCTCCACAGGAGTGGCTGCTACTGCGGGCACAGGCGCCGCCGTCGTGGTCGTCGCGGCTGCAGCGGTGGGCGGCGGGAAGTTGTAGTCCGTCTCATAGCGCTCCAGCTTGTCATCCTTGAAAAACACGGTCAGGTTACGCGGCTGACTCATTTTTTCTTTTTTGCGCGTGTAGTAGACGTAGTCCCAGCGATTGGCATGGAATGGATCCGCAAGGAGCGGCGAACCCAGCACGTAGCCCACCTGGGTCCGGGTCATCCCCGTTTTAAGCCGGCTGACCATCTCCTCATCAATCACCACGCCCTGCTGGATGTCCAGGGTATAGGGCTTAATGGAAGAGAGCTTCGGGACGCTTTTTGACAATTCATCCCACGTGGGGAGTGAAAAGCTCGGCATCGAGGGCATGCTCAATGAAGAGCATCCCGCCAGCAACAAGGCCGGCAGAAGCAGCGCAGCGGCAGATCGAATCATTGTTTTATCCAGTGCAGTCTAATCCGCTTATAATAACCCATCTTCACCCACCCATTAGCCCCCATGAGCGCTCCGCAAGATCTCAAGGACATTGGCCTCAAGGCGACTCTGCCACGCCTGAAAGTCCTGGGCTTGTTCGAAAATTCCGACACCCGACACATGAGCGCCGAAGAGGTTTACCGGCGCCTGCAGCAGGAAGGCATGGAAATTGGGCTGGCCACGGTCTACCGGGTCCTGACCCAATTTGAACAGGCTGGACTGCTGGTGCGCCACCATTTTGAAAGCGGCAAGGCTGTCTTTGAGCTCAATCATGGCGAGCACCACGATCACCTGGTGTGCCTCCAGTGCGGCCATGTGGAAGAGTTCTACGATGCCGAAATCGAACGGCGCCAGGCCCGGGTTGCAAAGGAACGCGGATTTTCCATTCACGACCATTCGCTGCAGCTGTATGCCGACTGTCTGCGCGACAACTGTCCGCGCAAGCCCTGAAGTACACCCCACAATAGGAAGGGGAGTTGAGCCGCGCTTCATGAATTGGGTGGGCGCTGGCTTGAAATAAAAAATGCGCCGACGGAAACGTCGGCGCATTTCATTGCGACCTGCCGTACGAATTACAGTACGGACTTGAGCGTCTTGCCCATCTCGGCCGGATTCTTGGTGACCTTGATGCCGCATTCTTCCATGACGGCCAGTTTTTCCTGAGCCGTGCCCTTGCCACCGGAGATGATGGCACCTGCGTGGCCCATGCGCTTTCCAGGAGGTGCAGTCACGCCGGCGATGAAGCCGATGACGGGTTTTTTCATGTTTTCCTTGATCCAGCGGGCGCAAATCTCTTCATCGCCCCCACCGATCTCACCCACCATGATGACCGCTTCGGTTTCAGGATCGTCGTTGAACAGGCGCATGACGTCAATGTGCTTCATGCCGTTGACGGGGTCGCCGCCAATACCGACACAGCTGGACTGACCGAGCCCCAGTTCACGCAACTGGCCCACGGCTTCGTAGGTCAGGGTGCCGGAACGGGAAACCACGCCGATGGGGCCCTTTTTGTGGATGTGCCCCGGCATGATGCCGATCTTGATTTCGTCCGGCGTAATGAGCCCAGGACAGTTGGGGCCGATCAATTGCGTCTTGCTGCCCTGCATCTTGTAACGCGTGCGGATCATGTCACGCACTGGAATCCCTTCGGTAATGCAGATGACGAGATCGATGCCCGCTTCCACGGCCTCGTCGATGGCGGCCGCGGCAAAAGGTGGCGGCACGTAAATCACCGACACCGTGGCGCCAGTCTGCGCCTTGGCTTCCTTGACGTTGTCATAAATGGGAATGCCTTCGTAGTTCTGGCCGCCCTTCTTGGGTGTGACACCTGCCACGAAACACTGCGCCCCGAATGCATATTCCTTGCACATCTTGGTGTGGAACATGCCGGTCTTTCCCGTAATGCCCTGAGTGATGACCTTGGTATCTTTGTTAATCAGAATCGACATATCACCCCCGCGCCGCTTCCACCACCTTGGCGGCGGCGTCAGCCATGTTGACGGCGGAGATGATGGGAAGACCCGACTCCGCCAGAATTTTTTTGCCCAGCTCCACGTTGGTGCCTTCAAGACGAACCACCAGAGGCACTGCGAGCTTGACTTCGCGAGCAGCTGCAACCACCCCTGCCGCAATCACGTCACACTTCATGATGCCGCCGAAGATGTTGACCAGAATGGCTTTGAGACCGGGATTCTTGAGCATCAGCTTGAACGCTTCCGTCACTTTCTCCGTCGTGGCTCCGCCACCGACGTCAAGGAAGTTGGCCGGGCTGCCGCCGTAGAGCTTGACGATGTCCATGGTGGCCATGGCAAGTCCAGCACCGTTGACGAGGCAACCGATGTTGCCGTCGAGCGAGATGTAGGACAGATCGAACTTGGAAGCCTCTATTTCGTTGGGATCTTCTTCATCCAGGTCGCGCAGCGCCGTGATTTCAGGATGGCGGTAGAGCGCGTTTGAATCGAAGTTCATTTTGGCATCCAGGGCAACCACGCGACCATCTCCCGTCACCACCATGGGGTTGATCTCGGCAAGGCTGGCATCGGTTTCGTCGAAAGCGCGATACAGGCCCTGCAACAGGGTGCGCGCCTGGGATACCAACGCCTGCGGCACGCCAATCTTCAATGCCACGTCGTCTGCTTCAGCGTCCTGCAGCCCCTTGGTGGGGTCGATGAAAATCGTGTGGATCTTTTCAGGGGTGTGGGCTGCCACTTCTTCAATGTCCATCCCGCCTTCCGAACTGGCCATCAGGGCGACGCGCTGGGTACCGCGATCCACCACCATGCCCACATAGAGCTCCTTCTTGATGTCGGCACCCTCTTCGATCAGAAGGCGACGCACCTGCTGTCCCGCGGACCCCGTCTGGTGCGTGACCAGTTGCATGCCAAAAATCTGTTTTGCGTAGGTCTCGAGTTCGGCAGGAGACTTGGCAACCTTCACGCCACCGCCCTTGCCGCGTCCACCTGCATGAATCTGCGCTTTAACAACGGCAACATTACCCCCAAGGGTCTTTCCTGCCGCAATTGCCTCCTCCACGGAGAAACACGGAATGCCGCGCGGCGTTGTGACACCGAACTTCCGCAGAATCTCCTTTGCTTGATACTCATGGATCTTCATTGCTTGGCCTTTTAATCAGTGTTGATGGTATCCATGTGAATGGTATCCATAGCCAATTACAGATAGCCGATAGCCCATGGAATGGAGCCCCAATTCTACCCAAAATTCATCAAGAGAACATTATGATTTTTGAGAAAACCATTTGGGGTAAAACTTCGCGACCACGGGCCCGCGGGTATCGAGCGCATGGCATCCGTCCAAATGCGGCGGTTTCTGGTCGCTACCCGATTCGGCCGAACCGTATCGGGTCTGAAAGGCCACGGTGGCCAGCGTACCGATCATCTCCGTCAGGTGGGTGCAGCCACGCACCCCGGCGAAGCGTTCCTTGACCGCCTTGGTGAAACCCGGGGCAATGCGCAACCCCTTGAGGTTGCCATAGTGCGGCGTAATGGTTTCGCAACTGCCGGGGTAGGGGCGGGCCACCGTCCGGGCCTCCGCCTCGCGAATCACCATGTCCTCGTCAATGGTGATTCGCAGCCACATGTCATGAATCGGCTCTCCCGCGGGTTTGCTGCCGCCCGACACATGGAACTCATAGCCCTTGACGTCCACCAGGTGTCCTTCGATGTCGAACAGACCGTCTTCACGCTGGTATCCCTCGACGGAAATGTTGCGCCGGTGCAGCAGTTTGCGCGGGACGGCTGGTTTGGATAGCGCCATGGTGTCTTTCTCCATGAAGAATGTGGCCGGCTTCAACTGGCACAAAACGACGATGATACGCCGATTGCCTTTTTGGACCTATAATCCCCGGAACCCTTTCTTGATGCGGAGACGACTCGTTGTACTTTCTCGCGCTTGTCCGTGCGCTCATCGCGGCAGCTCTGCTGCTGGTCGTTCCTGTTGCGGGCGCCGAATCTCCTGACGACGCCCTGCTGTCGGCTCACGAAGCCTGGCAGATGCGCAATGTTGTGGCCCTGGAGAAATACAACAAACAGCTCGCCAATGACCCGCTTGCCGATTACGCGCTGTACTGGCTGCTCGATGCCCGGCTGAGCCAGCCCAGCCCGGTGCCTGCCGCTGACGTGCTGTCCTTTTTTGCCCGCTATCCCGCAAGCCCCCTGGCAGACCCATTGCGCATCAGCTGGCTCAAGGCACTGGGACGCGCACAGGACTGGGACACTTTTGCGGCCCAGGTCACCCCCGGCGCACTGGAAGACCCCGAAGTGACCTGCGATCAATTGCAACTGCGCCTGCGCAGGCAGGATCAGGCCGCAGCCCGCGAAGCCCGGACCCTATGGTTCGGGCGCAAGACCCTGCCGGACAGTTGCGACCCCGTATTTCGCCAACTGACCCTGCAGAACGCGATTTCGCGCGACGACATCTGGGCAGCGCTGCGCCAGGCCTTGAGCAACAGTAATCTGCCGCTGGCGCGTTACATCAACAGTTTTCTTCCGCCGTTTCAGGGCATCAGTGAAGACTCACTGACGATGGCCTACACCCGGCCTGCCCAAGTGCTGGAGGGATGGGATTCGCATGACGACAGCACGCCCAAACGCGAGCTGATCCTGTTTGCCTTGAGCCAGCTCGCCGCACGTCACCCGCAGCAGGCCGCCGATACATGGAGCGGCATGGCCCCGTCGTTTTCAGCCCGCGATCAATCCTACGGTTGGCTGCAGATTGCCTGGCAGAGCGCCATGTTGCATCACCCCAACGCGCTGCTGTGGTTTCACAACGCCCCCGAATCCATGATGGATGACCCGCTGCGAGCCGCCCGCGCGCGCGCGGCCCTGCTCCAGGAAAACTGGGAGGAGTTGTTGTCGGCCATCAACGGCATGAGCGCCAACGAATCCGCAAGGGCCGTGTGGCGCTACTGGAAAGCCCGCGCCCTCAATGCGCTGGGCCGAACCGCCGAGGCCCAGGCACTGTTCACCCCGCTCTCGCAGGAATCCCATTACTACGGCTTGATGGCCCTTGAGGAAGTGGGCGGTCACTTTACCCCCCCAGCTCCGCCCGAGCCGCTGGCGCCAGACGAAATTCCATCGCTGCAGGGGCGCTTTGAGCGTGCGCTGCGTTTGCATCGCCTGGCGCTCAACCCGGAGTCACAGTATGAATGGACAGTGGCCAACCGCACGCTCACCCCGCGCCAGCACCTGGCTGCTGCCACCCTGGCGCAACGGGAGCAGTGGATGGACCGCGCCATCTACAGCATTGAACGCGCCGGTGACCAGCAGGACTTTACGCTGCGCTATCCCTTGCCCTTCGAATCGCAACTGAGCCAACAGGCCCAGCGCAACCAGCTGGACCCCGCCTGGGTATACGGACTGGTGCGCCAGGAAAGCCACTTCTTTCCTGAAGCCCGCTCGCGCACCGGCGCCGTGGGGCTCATGCAGCTGATGCCTGCCACGGCACGCTGGGTGGCGCAGCGCGTTCCTCTCAAAAAATTCCGCGCCACCATGACCACCCAGGTGGACGTCAACCTGCAGCTTGGCACGCATTACCTGCATCACCTGCTCAACCAGCTGGGCAATCCCATTCTTGCCACGGCGGCCTACAACGCCGGACCCAACCGGGTGCTTCGCTGGGTTTCCGGAAAACCCCAGGACGCCGCCATCTTCATCGAAACCATTCCGCTCAGCGAAACCCGCGGCTATGTCCAGCATGTGATGTTCAACACCACCCTTTACGCTTACCGGCTGGGCCAGTCGACACTTTCCCTGCACCAGCGCATTGGCATCATCCAGAGCGTGACCCCGTCGCGCAGTTCCGAACCCGACCCCGCCTCCCAGCCATGAAAATCTATGCCGTGGGCGGAGCGGTGCGCGATGAGCTGCTGGGGCTTCCCGTAGCAGACCGGGACTGGGTGGTGGTGGGTGCCACGCCGGAGGAAATGGTAGCGCAGGGCTTCAAACCCGTGGGGCGCGACTTCCCGGTTTTCCTGCACCCCAGGACGCACGAAGAGTACGCACTGGCGCGCACAGAGCGCAAAAGCGGTCCGGGTTACCGGGGCTTTACCATTCATGCCAGCCCCGAGGTGACGCTGGAACAGGACCTGGAACGGCGCGACCTGACCATCAATGCCATGGCGCGCGACGCCCATGGCGCGCTGGTGGACCCCTTCGGGGGCGTTGAAGACCTGCGCCAGCGTCGCCTGCGCCACGTGAGCCCCGCCTTCGCCGAAGACCCGGTACGCATCCTGCGCGTGGCCCGTTTTGCCGCGCGCTTCAAGCAATCGTTCGATTTTGGCGTGGCCAGTGAAACCCGGGCACTGATGCAGACCATGGTGGCTCAGGGAGAGGTGGACGCCCTGGTGCCCGAACGGGTCTGGCAGGAACTAGCCCGCGGCCTCTCGGAATCCAGACCCTCCGAACTGTTTCGGGTGTTGGAGCAATGCCATGCCCTGTCCCACATCCTGCCGGAAGTCATGCCCTTCTGGGCAACCCGTGGCGTTGCATCCCTGGAAGGCGCGGACCTCGCCGCACGCCGCGGCCATGGCCTCCCCGTGCGGTTTGCGGCCTGGGCTGCCATCCTGTTGCAGGATGCGCCGCAGGGTGGACGCAAGCACCTCCTGCAACTCAGCGAGCGCCTGCGGGTTCCCTCGGAAATCCGCGATCTGGCCAGAATGACCAGTGAAAATCGCGAGGCCGTCAGCAACAGTGCCACGGCACCGGCCGAGTCCCTCTTGCGACTCATCGAACAGACCGATGCCTTGCGCCGCCCACAACGCTTCGAGGCCATGCTGGCAGCGCATGCCTGCCATGCGCAGGGAGATGATCGAGCGCTGTGGGACCGCCTCAATCGCGCCCTGCAGGCCGCCCTGGAAGTTCCTGCAGGCGAACTGGCGCGGGAGGAGCACCTTCCCGAACGCATTGCGCAACGCATTCGCGAGGCACGCCTCTCGGCAGTGGCTGCGGCGCTCCTGTAAACCCCGTCAGGGCAGCCCAAGCATGGCGCATGCCGGGGTGGAGGTCTGTCCCCTTCCCAGCACCAGCACCTTGAACAACTCTCCCATTTCTGCAGGACTGAGCAGCTTCTGAACCGCACTAACCGCAGGCAGATAACGGGCTTCATCGGTCGCGGGAATGGCGCCCAGCACATCCAGCAGCCCCGTGTCCACAAGCCAGCGGGCCAGGGTGCCATAGTCCTCGAGGGCAAGGCCGTAGTGCAGGGCCGCACGCGCCACCGCGCTAAAGTCCACATGGGCCGTGATGTCCTGCAGTCCGGGCCAGACGAAAGGATCACCGTGCGCATGGTGACGAATGTGGCACATCAGCGTCCCTTCTTGCCGCTGCGGATGGTAGTACTCGCGCGCCGGAAAACCGTAATCGATGAAATATGCCCGGCCCGCCTTCAAGGTGCGCGCGAGGTTGGCCATCAGCGCCACGGCTTCCGGGCAGATTTCCGTATCGTAGGGTACGGGCAGCCCGTCCGTGGCGGGCAACATGGTGGCAAGGCGCTCGTTGGCAAGCGCACGCTCCCGCCAGACCCAATCCTCGCCCGCCAGCGCCACCCCAATTTCCACCCAGCCCCCGTCGCGCCAACCCACCCGATGCACCGGCAGCGCGTCGAGCACTTCATTGGCCAACAGCACCCCCGTGAGCGTTTCTGGCCAGGCACTGCACCAGTCCACGCGCTCGCGCAGGGATACGGGCAGGGTGGAGAGCAGGGCATCCTGCCGCTCGCGCAGGTCGGCACTGACTTCCAGGATGAGGTAACGCTCCGGCAATGTCCCGCGCGCCTCCAGGGCCAGCAACACATCGCGTGCCAGGCGCCCGCTGCCCGCCCCCAGTTCCAGCACCACGGGGTGCTCGCTGCTCAACTCGTCCAGGGTGGCGGACACCGCATGTGCCCAAGTTTGCCCAAACATCGGCGTCATTTCCGGGGCGGTGACAAAATCTCCGGCGCTGCCCAGCTTGATGGAACCCGCACTGTAATACCCAAGACCCGGGGCATACAGGGCAAGCGCCATGAAACGCGAAAAGTCGATCCAGCCCCCCGACTGCCGGATCACCCGGTTGATCTCGTTTCGCAGGCGCGCGCTATGGGCCAGTGCTTCCGGCTCAGGTTGCAGGGGGTGCGGTAGAATGGGCGGCATCTCGTCAGCTTTGCATCAAAAGGTCACATGTTAACGGTTGAACGCCCCCCCTCGGCAACATTTATCCGGCTTCAGGAACGGCTGCGCGGCGCCGTGGGCCGCGCCATCAGCGATTACCAGATGATCGAGGCTGGCGACACCGTCATGGTGTGCCTGAGCGGCGGCAAGGATTCGCACGCCCTCCTGTCCATTCTGATGGACCTGCAGCGCCGCGCGCCAGTGTCCTTTCGCCTGATTGCAGTCAATCTCGACCAGAAGCAGCCCGGCTTTCCCGTCGACGTGCTGCCCGCCTATCTGAAGTCCCTCGGAGTGGAGTACCACATCATCGAGGCTGATACCTACTCGATCGTGCGCGAAAAGATCCCGCAGGGCAAAACCACCTGCTCGCTCTGCTCGCGCCTGCGCCGCGGCGTGCTCTACCGCACCGCCAAGGCCCTGGGCGCCAACAAGATCGCCCTGGGTCACCATAGGGACGACATCATTGAAACGATGTTTCTCAACATGTTCTATGGCGGCCGTCTGAAGGCCATGCCGCCCAAGCTGGTGACGGATGACGGCCATCACATCGTGATCCGTCCGCTGGCCTACTGTACCGAAAAAGACCTGGCCACCTACGCGCGACACATGGCGTTTCCCATCATCCCGTGCGACCTGTGTGGCTCGCAGGACAATCTCAAGCGCGCTGCCATCAAGGAATGGCTCAAGCAGCAGGACCGCGAATTCCCGGGGCGTGTGGACAACGTCTTTCTGGCCCTGCAATCCGTCACGCCTTCGCATCTTGCCGACACTTCACTGTTTGACTTCGCCCACCTCAAACCCAGTCATCAGGCCAACCCCGAGGGCGACACCCTGTTCGACCCTGAAGCTCTGGAACGCGGCGCCCTGCGCCTGTCCTCCATGGAAGGTTCGCGCATCCGTTTCGTGAAGGCCGGAAACTCTGATAAAATAAAAAATTGATTTAGGGAAAACGATCATCATGAACCCCACGATTAAACACCTGCCCCCCAAGAAGATTAATTCCTTCTACCCGCCCCAGCGCACCCTGATGGGACCGGGCCCCTCCGAGATCACGCCGCGCGTGCTGGCCGCCATGTCGCTGCCCTGCATCGGCTACCTCGACCCGGTGTTCGTGGACATGATGGACGAACTCAAAACCCTGTTGCGCTATGTTTTTCAAACGGACAACCAGCTCACCTTCCCGGCCTCCGGCCCGGGCTCAGTGGGCATGGAAATGTGCTTCGTCAACATGGTCAACGAGGGCGACAAGGTCATCGTCTGCCGTAATGGCGTGTTTGGCGGGCGCATGATCGAAAACGTCGAACGCTGCGGCGGCAAGGCCGTGGTCATCGAAGACACCTGGGGCGACCCCGTGGACCCCAACAAGCTGGAAGAAACCCTCAAGCAGCACCCCGACACCAAGGTGGTGGCCTTCGTCCTGGCCGAAACCTCCACCGGTTGCATGTCCGATGCCAAGACCCTGGTGGAAATTGCCCACCGGCATGGCGCGCTCACCATCGTGGATGCGGTCACGCAACTTGCGGGCACCCCGCTTTTCGTGGACGAGTGGGGCATCGATGCCGTGTATTCTGGAAGCCAGAAATGCCTCTCCTGCACCCCTGGACTTGCCCCGGTGTCCTTCAGCGATCGCGTGGTGGCCCTGGTGCGTAACCGCAAGGAACGCTGTCACAGCTGGTTCATGGACCTTGACCTGGTGCTGGGCTATTGGGGCAACACCAATCGCACCTACCACCATACGGCACCCATCAATGGGTTGTATGCGTTGCACGAGGCCTTGTTGCAGGTGCGCGAGGAAGGACTGGAGAACTCCTGGGCACGCCATACCCGCCATTACCTGGCGCTGAAGGCCGGCCTGGAGGCCATGGGTCTGGAATACCTGGTGAAGGAAGAGTATCGCCTGCCGCAACTCAATGCGGTCAAGGTGCCCGAAGGCGTCGACGAGGCCCGCGTACGCAAGGCGTTGCTGGAAGAATTCAATCTGGAAATTGGCGCGGGGTTGGGACCACTGGCTGGCAAGATATGGCGCTTCGGCCTGATGGGCTATTCGGCCAAATCAGAAAACGTCATGCTGTGCCTGTCTGCATTGGGCTCCGTGCTGATGGACCTGGGCTACCCCGTCAAGCTGGGTTACGCCGAGGCCGCGGCGCACCAGTCCTACGCCGAACAGCATGCCAGGGCCGCTGAGCAGAAAATCAAAGCGGCCTGATCAATTCCGTTCGGACAGGTGCAGCCGGTCCCAGATCACGCTGGTGAGGCCCGCTGAGTTCATGGTGTAAAAATGCAGACCGGGGGCTCCCGCCGAGAGCAACCGGTCGCACAGTTGCGTCACCACGTCCAGGCCAAAGGCCTTGATGGATGCCGTGTCATCGCCATAGCCCAGCATCTTCATGCGAATCCATCGCGGAATCTCTGCACCGCAACCCTCTGAAAAACGGCTCAGCTGGGAAAAGTTGGCAATCGGCATCACGCCGGGCACGATGGGCAGGTCCAGCCCCGCGGCCTCGCACTCATCCACAAAACTGAAGTAGGCATCCGGATTGTAGAAATACTGGGTGATGGCGGCATTGGCCCCCGCTTCCACCTTGCGCTTGAAATGCTGGATGTTTTCCTGAGCGGAGCGCGCCTGAGGGTGCACTTCCGGGTAGGCGGCCACCTCGATGTAGAAGTGGTCGCCCGTCTGCTCGCGGATGAAACTGACCAGTTCGTTGGCATAACGAAAAGCGCCGCCGCCATGGGTGCCCGAGGGCAGGTCACCGCGCAACGCCACCAGGTGGCGGATGCCGTTGGCCTGATACTGCATCAGCACATCTGCAATGCTCTCCCGGGTGGAACCGATACAGGACAGGTGAGGGGCTGCAGGGTACCCGTCGCCCTGGATTTCAAGCACCGTCTCCAGCGTGCGCTCGCGCGTCGTTCCACCCGCGCCATAGGTCACGGAGAAAAAGGCCGGCTTGAGTTGCGCCAACTGGCGTCGCGTATGACGCAGCTTTTCCATCCCCTCCGGCGTTTTGGGCGGAAAGAATTCGAAGCTGAAGACTTTGGGATAACGCTGCTGGCTTTGCAAGATCAGTCCCACGCTCAATAACGGTAATGATCCGGCTTGTACGGCCCGGCAGGGCTGACGCTGAGGTACTCGGACTGCTGCGGTGTCAGCAGCGTCAGTTTGGCCCCGATTTTCTTGAGGTGCAGGCGTGCCACCTTTTCATCCAGGTGCTTGGGCAGGATGTACACGCCAATGGGATACTTACCCTGATTGCCCCACAACTCGATCTGGGCCATCACCTGGTTGGTGAAGGACGCCGACATCACGAAGCTGGGGTGCCCCGTGGCACAACCCAGATTGACAAGGCGCCCCTCGGCCAGCACGATGATGCGCTTGCCGTCGGGGAACACCACATGGTCCACCTGGGGCTTGATGTTTTCCCAGCGGTACTGGCGCAGGGAGGCGATGTCGATTTCGGAGTCGAAGTGGCCGATGTTGCAGACGATGGCGTCATGCTTCATGACGCGCAGGTGTTCGTGGGTGATCACACCCACGTTGCCGGTGGCGGTGACGAAAATATCTCCCTGCGCAGCCACCTCATCCATGGTCACCACGCGATAGCCTTCCATGGCCGCCTGCAGGGCACAGATGGGGTCGATTTCCGTAATCCAGACCGTCGCGCCCATACCGCGGAACGCCTGGGCGCATCCCTTGCCCACGTCGCCGTAGCCTGCCACCACCGCAATCTTGCCCGCCACCATGACGTCCGTGGCACGCTTGATGCCATCCAGCAGCGACTCGCGACAGCCGTAGAGATTGTCGAACTTGGATTTGGTCACCGAATCGTTGACGTTGAAGGCCGGGCATTTGAGCTCGCCCTTCTTCATCATTTCATTGAGGCGGTGAACCCCGGTGGTGGTTTCCTCCGAAATGCCATGAATGTGGCGCAGCATGTCCGGATACCTGTCGTGCATCACCAGCGTCAAATCGCCACCGTCATCGAGGATCATGTTGGGCACCCAGCCGTCGGGGCCGAAGATGGTCTTCTCGATGCACCACCAGAACTCTTCCTCGGTTTCCCCCTTCCAGGCAAATACCGGAATGCCCGCGGCGGCAACGGCTGCCGCAGCCTGGTCCTGGGTAGAGAAGATGTTGCACGAGCTCCAGCGCACTTCGGCGCCCAGGGCCACCAGGGTTTCAATCAGCACCGCAGTCTGGATGGTCATGTGCAGGCAGCCGGCGATGCGCGCCCCTTTCAGGGGCTGCTGTACACCAAACTCTTCGCGCAGGGCCATCAGACCGGGCATTTCATTCTCGGCGATGTCGATCTCCATCCGCCCCCAGCGGGCGAGGGAGATGTCTGCGACTTTGTAATCCGGGGTTTGCTGGGTTTGCGGGACGGCACTCATGAACAGGACTCCTTAAATTGCGGCACGCAGGGCTTCGACCCGATCGCGGGCTTCCCAGGTGAACTCTGGTTCTTCGCGCCCAAAATGGCCATAGGCAGCGGTTTTGCTGTAAATCGGACGCAGCAGGTCGAGCGACTGGATGATGCCCTTGGGGCGCAGATCAAAATGCTCCTGCACCAACTCGGCCAGACGCTCGTCGGAGACCTTGCCAGTGCCGAAGGTGTTGACCATCAGGCTGACGGGTTTCGCCACGCCGATGGCGTAGGCCACCTGGACCTCGCAACGACGCGCCAGGCCCGCCGCCACGATATTTTTGGCCACATACCGCATGGCATAAGCAGCGGAACGATCCACCTTGGATGGATCCTTGCCAGAGAATGCGCCTCCGCCATGACGGGCAGCCCCGCCGTAGGTGTCCACGATGATTTTGCGCCCGGTGAGTCCGCAGTCCCCCATGGGGCCACCGATCACAAAACGCCCGGTGGGGTTGATGAGATAGCGCGTCTGCGCGCCCAGCAAGGCTGCGGGAATCACCGGTTTGACGATTTCCTCGATGACGGCTTCAGACAACTGGGCATGTGAGACATCCGGATCGTGCTGGGTTGAAAGCACCACCGTATCGATGGCCGTCACCTCGCCATCCACATAACGCACGCTCACCTGCGATTTGGCGTCGGGCCGCAAAAACGGCAGGCGCCCGTCCTTGCGCAACTCTGCCTGGCGCTGCACCAGACGGTGCGCCAGATGGATGGGCAGCGGCATCAGGGTATCGGTTTCGTCGCAGGCGTAGCCAAACATGAGGCCCTGGTCGCCCGCTCCCTGGTCGAGGTCCAGCCCGCGCCCCTCATCCACGCCCTGTGCGATGTCGGGACTTTGACGATTGAGCGCGGTCAGGACTGCGCAGGTCTGGTAGTCAAATCCGATGTCCGAACTGTTGTAGCCGATGCGCCGCACCACATCCCTCGCCACATCGATGTAGTTGATCTGAGCGCTCGTGGTGATTTCACCGGAGATTACGATCAGCCCCGTGCTGGTGAGCGTTTCGCAGGCTACGCGCGCCTTGGGATCCTGCGCTAGAATGGCGTCCAGCACGCCATCGGAAATCTGGTCGGCAACCTTGTCCGGATGCCCTTCGGAGACGGACTCCGAGGAAAAGAGATATTGACTCATGGCGAACCCCGCCCTTTTTCATGAAAAACAACGAACTGTGGATTATAACAGCGATTCCCTCCTGAAATGATGCTGCGCCTCTCCCTCGCCCTGCTGTGGTTGTTGCACTGGCTTCCCCTGCCCGCTCTCGCCACCCTGGGGGACCTTCTCGGAGCGCTGGCCTACCGCCTTGCAGCCGAGCGTCGGCGCGTCACGCTGATCAATCTGGCCCTGTGTTTTCCGCATTGGTCTGACGCCCGGCGTGCTGCCGTGGCCCGCGCCCATTTCCAGGCTTTCATGACCAGCATCCTGGCACAGGGGGTGGGTTGGTATGCATCGCTCGCACACTTGCGGCGCATCGTGCACTTTGAGGGGATGGCGCATTTGCAGGCCGCCTTGGCCGAGGGTCCGGTGATTCTCATGACCCCCCATTTTTTTGGCATCGATACCGCCGGCATCTGCCTGTCCGCCGACGTGGACATGATCTCCTTTCATACACGACACAAGAACATCCGCATCGACGAGTTGATTCAGCGACGGCGACGACGCTGGAATCGCGGCGTGATCTTTTCCCGACAGGACGGCATCCGCACAGTGCTGCGCGCTCTCAAACCGGGCTGGGCCCTGTATTACCTGCCCGACCAGGATTACGGTTCGAAGGATTCGATCTTCGTGGATTTTTTTGGCGTCAAAACCGCCACCATCCCCGCCATGTCCCGTCTAGCGCGCCTGGCCCACGCGCAGGTGGTGCCCTGCGTGATCGAGCAGGACTTTCACCACAACCGGTGCGTGGTGCGATTCCATCCGTCCTGGAAGGATTTCCCCGGTACCGATGAAGTGGCCGACGCATTGCGCATGAACCAGTTCATCGAAGCACGCATTCTGGAACAGCCTGCCAACTACCTGTGGAGCCACAAGCGTTTTAAAACACGCCCGCCCGGCGAGCGTTCGCCCTATGAGCGCTGACCCGCGGACAATCTCCTGCGCGCAATTCCAAAACGCGATAGGATGCCTTTCATGACGCAACTCATGGCCTGAACGGATGCAACTCCCCTTTACCAAAATGCAGGGACTGGGCAACGACTTTGTGGTTCTGGATGCCACCACTGTGCCCCTGCTGCTGTCTCCCGGCCAGGTTCGCTGGATCGCCGATCGCCATTTTGGCGTGGGCTGCGATCAGGTCCTGATCGTGGAGTCCGCGCACGACCCCGCCAACGATTTCCGCTACCGCATCCTCAATGCCGACGGCAGCGAAGTGGAAAATTGTGGAAATGGCGCCCGTTGCTTCGTGCGCTTCGTTCGCGAGCGGGGGCTCACCCAGAAAGACGAGATCCGGGTGGAAACACTGGGTGGCGTGATTGCCCCGCGCCTTGATGCTGACGGCCGGATCACGGTCAACATGGGAGAACCCGTTTTCGAACCGTCGCGCATTCCATTCATTGCCGCGGCCCAGGCACCGACCTATCCGCTCACCATCGGTGCCACGACCCACGAATTCAGCGTCCTTTCCATGGGCAACCCGCACGCCGTGCAACAGGTACCCTCCGTGACCACGGCGCCGGTGGCCGACGAGGGTCCGCTGATCGAACACCATCCCGCCTTTCCTCAACGCGTCAATGCGGGTTTCATGGAAGTGGTGAACCGTGCCCATGTCCGCCTGCGCGTCTTTGAACGCGGTGCCGGTGAAACCCTGGCCTGCGGCACGGGCGCCTGCGCCGCCGTGGTAGCGGGCATCACGCGCCACCTGCTGGACCACACGGTCACGGTCACGACCCGCGGCGGAGATCTCTCAATTACCTGGCAGGGCCCTGGCCATCCCGTGTGGATGACGGGCGATGCCGTCTCCGTATTTACAGGCGAACTCCGCCTTCCCGAATGCTCAGAGGTCACGGCATGAATTTGGATGCAGATTCCGTTGCAACCTGGCTCAGGCAGCACCCCGAATTTTTTGAGTCGCACAGCGCGCTCCTCGCCGACATCAACCTGCCTCATCCCCACGGCACCCACGCCGTCTCCTTGAGCGAACGCCAGATGCAGGCCATGCGCGACAAAAACCGCGCGCTGGAGGCACGCATGAGCGAATTGATCGGCTATGCCGGGGCCAATGACACCACCAGCGGCAAGGTGCATCGCCTTGCGGTCAGCCTGATTGGTGCGCGTTCGATGTCCACCGTGCTGGACATCGTGCACCACCAGCTAAAGGATGATTTTGCCGTGCCTCGCAGCGCCATTCGTTTATGGGGGCTCAAAGAGGATGACGAGCGCACCGAGTTTGCGCCGGTTCAGGGCGAACTGCGGGAATTCGTGTCGCACATGGAAGCCCCGCATTGCGGTCACCATGCCGTGTACGAAACCAGCCGCTGGTTTGAAGAGGAGGCCCCCAACCTGCGCTCCTTTGCCATGATGCCCCTGCGCGACAGCGTCACCTTTGGCGTCCTGTTGCTGGCCTCGCCTGACGAAAATCGCTTTTATCCGGACATGGGAACCTTCTATCTCAACCGGATTGCCGATCTGGTGGGCGCTGCGCTGCGATCCCAGACCCATGGCCCCTGAGCAGCTGCGCACAGCCTATCTGTCCCACCTGAGGGTGGAACGTCGCCTGTCGGCGCACACCGAAAAAAGTTATGGGCGCGACCTCGATCTCCTGCTGCAGCTTGCGAAAACCCAGAACCTCGGGGCCCTGAGCCCCCACGACATCCGGCGCTACATCTCCACTTTACACGCGCGAGGCCTGTCAGGACGCAGCCTGGGTCGTGCCCTGTCCGCCTGGCGCGGCTTTTTCAATTACCTGGCGCGGGATCACGGCTTTCGGCATAACCCTTGCGCCGACGTGCGCCCCCCCAAGTCTCCCAAAAAACTGCCGCACGCGCTCACCCCGGACGCCGCAGCACAGCTCATGCAGCCTGCTGGCGACGATTTTCTGGCACTGCGCGACCATGCCCTGCTGGAGTTGTTTTACTCGTCGGGACTGCGCCTGTCCGAACTTGCGGGACTGAACGTGACCGACGTCAACCGCGCCGACCACTCGGTGGTCGTCACCGGGAAGGGGGCCAAGACCCGCCTCATCCCGGTGGGCCAGAAGGCGCTGGAAGCGCTGGAGCGCTGGCTGGCGTGCCGGACAGCCGCGGCGGGCAACCATCCAGCCCTGTTTGTCACGCAAGCCGGAAAACGACTGAGCGGGCGTAGCATCGAGGCCCGCGTGGGCCTGCGCGCGCGTCAACTGGGGCTGGCGGACTCCGTGCATCCGCACGTCCTGCGCCATTCCTTTGCTTCCCACGTGCTGCAATCCAGCGGCGACCTGCGCGCCGTGCAGGACATGCTGGGACATGCCAGCATCACCTCCACCCAGGTCTACACCCACCTGGATTTTCAGCACCTGGCCAAGATCTACGATGCGGCCCATCCCCGCGCGCGCCGCAAGGGTTAGAAGAAGCGGGTCACGCCCACGATGACCGTGCGCCGCAACCCGTACTGTGGCGCTCCCACGCCGATGCCCGTGCCGTCGCGCAGCTCATAGCTGCGATCAAAGACATTGAGCAGGGTGAGCCGCCCTTCCAGGTCCCCCCACTCGCCTGCCTTGAACAGGTGGGTTGCGGCCGTGTTCACCGTCACATAAGCCGGCATGGTGCCGGTGTTGGCAAAGCCGTTGCGCATGCCGCTGCCAAACAACGCATCAGCGCTGAGATTGGCCCAGTCGGTGCGATAGCCCATGCTTCCCGAAAGGGTGTAGCGCTGGTCGTGATCCAGGTACACCCAGTGGTTGTTGATGTAGTTGAGCACCGCGGGGGTAAAGTTGAACTGCCCCGACTCGATGCCACGACCCTGCGCCCGCCCCACGGCCGCATTGAGCGTGCCCGTCCAGCGCTCCCGGTGCCAGGTGCCGGTGAGTTCCAGGCCATAGACGCGGCCTTCCTGGTAGTTGAAGTCTGAAAACACCAGCGCGTTGCCAAACTGCCCTTCGTCGAGCAGATGCTGCACCTTGCGGTAATAGCCATCCACGCTCAGGGTGAACTGATCGGACCACAGGTGCGAGAGCCCCATGTCCAGGTAATCCGAGCTCTCCGACCTTACCGGGGTGTCGGTCGTCACCTGCGAGGCATTGGTGGTATTGGTAAACAGCCCCACCGTGCGCGTATTGATGAGCCCCGCGGCGGGGGGTGTGAAGTAACTGCCGAAGCCCGCATGCACCCGGGTGGCGGGCGTCATGTCCACCACCAGGCTGACGCGCGGACTGACCTGGTGCTCGTTGATCAGCATCGCATTCTGGTCGTAGCGCAGCCCATAATTGAGCGTTGACGAAGGGCTGAGCTTCCACTCGTCCTGCAAAGAGACCCCCCAGAAGTGACTGATGCCACCCGTGTTGTCGATGATGCCCGTGGGAGCCGTGGACGCCACACCCGTATCGCTCAGCTGGTTGCCTGTACAGACGGAGGAGGGGCCCAGACAATAGACCTGCGACTGGTTGTTGGTCAGATAGCGCTCCTGTTGCACCATCAGTCCGGCATGCAACCGGTGCCCCTCGCGCCAGTCCATCCCCGTATCGGTCTGCAGTCCCTGCGCTTCATTGCGCCGGATGACGTCGTTGCTGACGCCGCTGTAGAACAGATCTCCCAGGGCGGCATCGGGGGTGTAATGCACTTCCGAGAGTCGGTGGTATACGGATACCTGGGTGTCCGTCCCGACATTGCCATGGGACTGGTAGCTCGCCACCTCGAACTGATTATGCTCGGATTGCGTGGCATTCAGCGCCAGGGGTGCGGGTGTGGGCGTCAGTGTGGAACTGCAGCATTGCGGCGAGAGCCCTGGATTGTCGGGAATCTGGAACAGGTTTTGTGATTGCCCGAAGGTCAGGCTCAACCGGTCCTGCGGGGTGATGTCGTAGGCAAGAAATCCAAAGCCTTTTCCCTGCCGGGTCTGATCGTGGTACGCGTTGAGGCTATTGGTCGGATTGTCGATGCCCTGCTGCGAGGTCATCAGCGATCCGGTGAGCGTGTAGCTGAATTTTCCCACCGAGCCATTGGCGATCCCTCCCGTTTCGCCATAGTTGCGACTGCCACCCTGCACCGAAATTTCCCCGCCGGGCTCCGAACCCGGGCCCCGCGTTTGGATGTCCACGATGCCGGCAGTACGGTAGCCGTATTGGGCCGGCAAAACGCCGGTCATGACGGTGAGCTTGTCGGCGATGCGGGTGTCCAGCATCTGACCAAACCCGCTCAGGGCCTCCGGAATCATGACGCCGTTGATCCGGTATTGCAGGTTGCCATGGTCACCGCGCACATGCACCTGGCCAAAGCCGTCCTGCACGATGCCCGGCGCCTGCAACAGCACCTGATTCAGTGGCGTGGCGTTGCCCTGGGGTAGATGGGCAATATCCGCATCCGAAAACTGGTACTGGGTGCTACCCGAATCGGCTGACTCGCCGCGCGCGCCGTCGATTTTTTTTGAAGTGATGGTGATGGTCTGGGCCTGTCCGACGGGCTCATCGGATTCGGCCAGGGCCGTGAGGGCCGTGAGGGCCAGCGTCAGGGCGAATGCCGTGCGTGATGATGCGGTGATGCATGCCATGAAAAACACCTCGAAACGAAATGGGGGAGCGCAGGCTCCCATGATCGGTCAAACCAGACGAGGTGAGGCGGGTGGGGCGCGGGACTGGAATCCCATCGGCTCCCGGGAAACGTTGTGGGGCACCCCGGGCAAAACGAGGAAAGGGGTGGGTCGGGGCGGTTCGCTGGCGAGGATCGCCGAGGTCCCGGCAAAACTGGCCAGCGTGAGTGCATCGAAGAGCTGGCAGTTGTGGTCGTCATGGGCCCAGGGCGTTCCTGGGTCCGCATTCTGGAAAAGCTGGGCCAACCGATCGCCGTGGGCCACGCGGTGCGTCAAGCCGGCGATCTGCGCGCCCAGAAGGCAGGCCAGGGCAAGCGCCATCCATAAATGGCCCCAGGCGGTCTGTCTTCGAAATCGATTTAATAGCCCCATGTTCAGGTGTGAAACAAGTTGATTTTGCGCCACGCTCCCGAGCGCCAGCGCAGCCAGAGGCCCAGTCCCAGCGCCACAGTGTACACCAAAGCCGCCATCCAGCCGCCGATGGCGCCCAGCCCCCATTGGGGCAGGAAGCCAACCCAGCCCATGCCAGGCGGAAAGGTCAGGGCGTGACAGAGCGGCAAAAAAACCAACCAGGACAGCAACAACAGCAGCCCCGTGGGAAATCGCACGTCGCCCGCACCGCGCAGGCAAAAAGCGCTGGAGAGATTCAATGCATCAAAGATCTGGTATCCCGCCGCAATCCAAAGCAGGCGCTGACATAACGCGGTCACGGCGGCGGCGTCGGTGCCCCCGTTGGAGATGAAGGGCGGCACCACCCATGCGCCCGCGAGCGCGAGACCCACTCCCAGCAGTCCCATGTAGATCACCGCCATGCGAATGATGACCTGGGCACAACGCATGGCCCAGTCCTTGTCCCCTGCCCCGATGGATTGCCCCACCAGCGTCGTGCCGGCAAGCGCAATGCCGATGGCCGGAAGATAGGACACCGAGGTCAGCATCATCACGATCTGCGTAGCCGCTCCGTCCACGGCGCTCAAACGCACTTGCATCAGCTGAAACAGTGCCAGCCCAATGACGTCCATGGCAGGAAAGAGTCCCGTGGGCACGCCCAGCGCCACCACCCTGCGCACGCCCGTCCAATCGGGTTTCCAGGTATGCCGGGTATCGAATTCGGACTGGAAGCGGCGATCCAGAAACACCGCCAGGGCGAGCAATGCCCCCACCCCCAACGCCACGCTGCTGGCGACGGCGGCGCCGGCAATACCGTAGTCCAGCCTGAACATGAAGACTTCATTCAACACGGCATTGGTGAGGGCCACCACCACCATGTTCCAGAAGGTATAACGCGGACGGCCGATGCCGTTGAAAAAGGAATTGAGGGAATACAGGATGGCCGACACCGATCCGCCCAGCATGCGCGGCACCCAGAAGTCAGCGGCGAGCGTCAGCACCTCGGGCTTGAGCCCAAACCAGGACAGGAGTGCCGGACCCTGCCACGCGGCGAGCATGAACAGGGGGGTGGTCATCAGTCCGCCCCACACGCCGCACCAGGCCGCATGGGCGGCATCGCTACGCCGCCCTGCACCAAAGGCTTGGGCCACCAGGGTCTGCACGCCCATCCCGACCCCCCCCAGGACCAGAAAAAACACGAAGATCAGGAAATAGCAGGCCCCCACGGCCGCGAGGGCATCCGTGGAGAGGCGTCCGATAAACCAAGTATCGGTGAGATTGAGCACCACCTGCAGGCTGCTGTTGAGGAACAACGGCAGGGCGAGTGCCGTCACCGCCTTCAGATCCACATGTCGGTTTCCCTGGGCGTCCAGGCGCACAACCGGCAGCAGGACGTCACCCACGATGCACCAGCATCGGGCTCATCAGCACCATGGTCCCCAGCACCGCGGCATTGAGCACGCCGGTCCACAGAAACAGTTCGGGAATGGTAAAGCCGTGTGCGAGCACCATCATGGCCAGCAGGGAGGCCGCCACCATGAAGAGGGCATTGAGCATGTTGGTGGTGCCCATCATGCGGGCGCGCTGCGACTCGTGAGAGCGGGTTTGAATCAAGACGTACAGCGGCACGATGTAGGCTCCGGCACAAAGACCCATCAGCGCCGTATCGGCCAACACATGCAGCCCGCGAAAACTCTCCACGAAGGCCGGCACATCGTAAGTGCCTGGCCCGGCAACGGTCCCGTGGGCCGTGGCAAGATCCATGGCAAAGAGGGTCATGCCCACCCCGCCCAGCGGGATCAGGCCGAGGCCCAGTCGTCCGCGAGCCAGCCCTCCTCCCAGCAAGGACCCCGCCCCCACCGCGAGGGTCAAAACGGTCCACAGCAGGGTCACTACCGCCTCGGTACCCCCCAGAGTGTCGCGGGTGTAGGCAGGAAACTGGGTCAGGAAGGTGGCGCCATAAAACCAGAACCAGGAATTCCCCAGCATGGCCACCAGCACAATGCGGTCCCGGGCCGCTTCACCAAGGTGGCGCCAGGCCTCGCGCACCGGGTTGAAACTGAAGTGCAGTTCGGGGATGGCGGAGGGCGCTGGAGGAATCTGCCGGCTAAAGCCATAGCCCAGCAGCGCAACCAGGAATACCAGGCCTGCCACCCACCAACGCCCCGTTTGACCCAGCCCCATCAACAGACCGCCCAGGTTGGTGCCGAGCAGGATGGCCGCAAAGGTACCCATCTCGATCCAGCCATTGGCCTGCATCAACGCATCGCCAGGCAGATGCTGCGGCAGGAGGGCGAATTTGAGCGGGCCAAAAAAAGTGGAATGGCAGCCCAGCAGGAAAATGACCAGCAGGATCCACCCCACCTGGTGCGTGAGCAGGGCCATCGCTCCCACCCCCATCAGTCCGATCTCAAACAACTTGATGAGGCGGATGAGGTGTGCCTTGTCCCATTTGTCGGCGCATTCGCCCGCCGTCACGGAAAACAGCAGGAACGGCAGGATGAACAGGGCCGCGATGGCGTTGATCAGGAGTTCAGGGGCGATGCCCGCAAAGGCCTGGCCTTCAAAGGCCACCATCAGGATGAAGGCGTTCTTGTAGAGGTTGTCGTTGAAGGCGCCGCAAAACTGCGTGGCGAACAACGGGCCAAAGCGGCGCTGCCACAGCAATCTCAACAGCAGACCACTCGCGCAAATTTGCGCTTGCCCACCTGTAGTACGCCGGTCACGCCTGCTTTGAGACAGAGTGCCTTGTCCGATACGCGCTCTCCGTCGAACTTCACCCCCCCCGCCTCAATCATGCGCAAGGCTTCCGACGTGCTGGCCGTCAGCCCCGATTGCTTCAACACCTGGGCGATGGGCAGTCCCGCGGCACCCACTGCGAGGGCAATTTCCGGAATGTCTTCGGGGATGGCATTGCCGCGAAAACGCGCTTCAAAATCGGCCAGCGCTTCCCGTGCGGCAGGGGCCCCATGAAAGCGCGTGACGATTTCCTGGGCCAACCGGACCTTGACGTCGCGCGGGTTGCGTCCCTCATCCACCTCACGCTTCCAGAGCGCCAGCGTATCCAGCGACTCGAAGGACAGCAGTTCCAGATAGCGCCACATGAGGGTGTCCGAAATGGACATGAGCTTGCCAAACTGGTCCCTGGGCGCCTCGTTGATACCGATGAAGTTGTTCATGGACTTGGACATCTTGTTGATGCCGTCGGTCCCTTCCAGAAGCGGCATCGTCAAAATGCACTGCGGGGTCTGACCGTAATGTTTTTGAAGCTCGCGCCCCATCAACAGGTTGAACTTCTGGTCGGTCCCCCCCAGTTCGAGGTCGGCCTTGAGGGCCACGGAATCGTAGCCCTGCACCAGTGGGTAGAGAAATTCATGCAAGGCAATGGGTTGCAGTGCCTTGTAGCGTTTGGAAAAGTCATCCCGCTCCAGCATGCGGGCCACGGTATGGGTGGACGCAAGCCTGATCATGCCCGCCGCCCCCAAAGGGTGCATCCAGGTGGAGTTGAAGGCGATGGTGGTGCGCACGGGGTCCAGAATCCTGAACACCTGTTCCTGATAGGTGGCCGCGTTGGCGGCAATTTGCTCCGGCGTGAGCGGCGGACGCGTGGCATTGCGCCCGGTGGGATCGCCGATCAGGCCCGTGAAGTCGCCGATCAGAAAAGTGATGTCGTGGCCCAGATCTTGCAGCGTCTTCAGCTTGTTGATGAGAACGGTATGCCCCAGATGCAAGTCGGGTGCGGTGGGGTCAAACCCCGCCTTGACCCGCAGGGGTTGCCCCTTTTGCAGGCGTTCGACCAGTTCAGATTCCGGCAGGATTTCATCGGTGCCGCGTTTGATTTCGTTGAAGGCCTTATCGAAACTCATCGCGCCGATCCTTGATAAAAAAAGCGGAAAATTTTTCTTACACCTTGATATTGCATGGGAATTTGTGATGAACCCTGGTTTCTGCTAGACTCGACGCGATGAAATACATCAAAATTTGCGCCCAAGCGCTTAATCGTTGGATTTTAACGCAAAAATCATCCGTGAAGGCCTCTGATTCCCGTCTGAGCGGGATGGTGGCCACCGTGTTGATGATGGTGTTCGGCATCGCCACAGCCTTCGGCATCACCCCGGGCACTTCAACCCGGCAGGTACCCATCAGTCCGGTCATCGAGGACATCACCCAGGCCAGCATGACGCCTGTGGCCACCCCCGGCATCTACTCGCAGCAAGAACAGGTGCATAGCGGCGACACCCTGGCAGCCCTGCTGTTTCGCATGGGTGTGGACGATCAGCCCGCCCTCGAGTTCATCCGGACCAACCCCGTGGCGCGCAGCATCTACCAGCAGATGTCGCCAGGCAAGCCCATCCGCATCCAGCGACGCGCCAATGGTGACCTCATCACCCTGCGCTTTCCCCGTTCTGAAAACAAAACCCTGGTCATTGAACGCGTGGGCGAACAGTTTCAGGCTTCCGAAGTGGCCGTGGGCAGCATCCGCCGGGTAGTCCAGGCCGCCGCCACCATCCAGAGCTCGCTCTTTGCCGCAGCAGATAACGCCGGCATTCCCGATAGCGTCACCCATCAGTTGAGCCGCCTGTTTTCCACGGACGTGGATTTCCGCAATGACTTGCGTACAGGGGACACCTTCTCCGTCATCTACGAAGCCACTCAGGACGACTTCGACCAGGTCAAGGCCGGCCGCATTCTTGCCGCCGAATTCGTCAACAGGGGCGTGGTCACACGCCGCGTATTCTTCGACGGCCCGGACGGTGGCGACTACTACACACCGGATGGCAAGGGCGCGCGCGCCTCCTTCCTGCGTTCTCCAATCGAGTTTTCACGGGTCACCTCGGGCTTCAAAGCGGAGCGTTTCCACCCCATCCTCAAGACCTGGCGGGCACACCAGGGCATTGACCTCGGGGCTCCCACGGGGACACCGGTGGTTTCCGTGGCAAACGCCACTGTGGCCTTTGCGGGATGGCGCAACGGTTACGGCAATGTCATCGAACTGCGCCACGCCAACGGCATCAACACGGTCTATGGCCACCTATCTGCCTTTGCCAACGGGCTGCGCACCGGTGCGCACATCCGCCAGGGCGAGGTGATCGGCTATGTGGGCATGACGGGGCTCGCCACCGGGCCGCACCTGCACTACGAATTCAAGATCGGCGGCATCCAGCATGACCCCCAGGGACCCGATGTTCCCCGTTATGCCAGCGCCAGCCTGACAGGGCGTGCCAAATCCCAGTTCCTGTCGGCCACCTCTCCCCTGATTACGGAACTCGACGCCATTCGTGGCAGCCCACTCGCCAAGTTTGAATAGCGCATGAGCGAGGCACATTATGTGGGCCTCATGTCTGGCACCAGCCTGGACGGCATCGATGCCGTTGCCGTTTCGTTTTCTGGCGACGGCCCCAGCGTGCTGGCACATGTCACCCACGATTTCCCGGCAGCATTGCGTGCCACGCTGCTGGAGCTCAATACGCCCCAGGGACAGAACGAACTGGAGCGGGCAGCCCTGACCGGCGTGGCCCTGGCCCGCTGTTACGCGGCAGCCACCCATCAGGTCCTCAAGCAGGCCGGACTGCTGCCCCCGCAGGTGCGGGCCATCGGCTGTCACGGTCAAACCGTGCGCCACCGCCCCGATCAGGGATTTACGCTGCAGTTGGGCAACGGGGCATTGCTGGCCGAGCTGACGGGCATCACCGTGGTGACGGATTTTCGTTCGCGCGACATAGCGGCGGGTGGACAGGGCGCCCCGCTGGTTCCCGCCTTCCACGATGCCATTTTTCGCTCCCCCCACCACTCGCGCATCATCCTCAATCTGGGCGGCATCGCCAATCTGACCGTGCTTCATCCCGGACGGGAGACGCGTGGTTATGACTGTGGTCCGGCCAATGTGCTGATGGACGGTTGGGTGGAGCGGCATCTGGGGCAGCCCTACGATCGCGATGGCTTGTGGGGCCGTTCCGGAACCGTCTCCATGGTGCTATTGCAGGCCTTGCTGAAACACCCCTTTTTTCAGCGCAAGCCTCCCAAAAGCACGGGGCGCGATGAGTTTCATCTGCCCTGGCTTGAGGGTGTGCTGGATCAACGGCCTGTCCTTGCATCGCAGGATGTCCAGGCCACGCTGGTGGCCCTGACGGCGCACAGCGTGGCCCAATGCATTGCGGCAGAAGCCGCGGATGGCATGGAATTGTATTGCTGCGGCGGTGGCGCCAGAAATCCTGCGCTCGTGGAACTACTCCGGAGCTTGCTGCCCAATGCCTCGGTGCGCCTGACAGACGATCTGGGGGTGCCTGCCATGCAGGTGGAGGCGACGGCCTTTGCGTGGCTTGCTCGCGAACTGCTGCAGGGACGCCATGCCAACCTGCCCGCCGTCACGGGCGCGCATGGCCGCGTGCCGCTGGGTGCCATTTACCCCGCGTAAACGCAATACGTCAGGCCGCGCCAGTGCCGCGGTTGGCGGAAGCACCGCGGATCAGGGTACCGATGCCTTCGTCCGTCAGCACTTCCAGCAGCAAGGCATGGGGTACCCGGCCATCGATGATATGTGCGGTCTTGACGCCGTTCTGCACGGCATCCAGGGCGCAATCCACTTTGGGGAGCATGCCGCCGAAAATGGTGCCGTCCTTTGTCAGCGCCTGGACCTTTGCAGCGGTGAGTCCGGTCAGCACTTTGCCTTCCTTGTCCAGCACGCCCGTGGTGTTGGTCAATAACAGCAGCTTCTCGGCCTGCAGCGTCACCGCCAGCTTGCCGGCAACGAGGTCGGCGTTGATGTTGTAGGCTTCACCTGCTTCTCCCACGCCCAGGGGAGCAATGACGGGAATGAAATTCTGGTTGCACAGCAAGTTGACGATACCCGGGTCAATGCTCACCACTTCTCCAACCTGGCCGATATCAATGGCCTCCTCCGACTGGTCGGGAATGCGCAACATGAGCTTGCGTGCATGAATGAAGTTGCCATCCTTGCCGGTCAGTCCCACGGCATTGCCGCCAGCGCGGTTGATCAGGGTCACGATATCCTGATTGACGAGCCCGCCCAGGACCATCTCCACCACGTCGAGGGTCTCCTCATCCGTCACGCGCATGCCCTGGATGAACTCGCTTTGCTTGCCCACGCGCTTGAGCAGTTCACCAATTTGCGGGCCGCCGCCATGCACCACCACGGGATTCATCCCCACGAGCTTGAGTAGCACCACATCACGCGCAAACCCTTCCTGTAGCGCCACGTCAGTCATGGCGTTACCGCCGTATTTGATGACGATGGTCTTGCCGTGAAAACGCTGGATATAAGGCAACGCCTCGATCAGGACGGCGCTTTTGTGCTCGGGGGAAATGGCTTGGGTCATGGAAGGCTCCGGAAATTTCGCGCCATTTTATGCGAAAACCGCCTTCAAACCCAGTACACCGTGCGGGTCATGACTTTGGAGGATAGGGCCATGGCCCATTTGATGGGAGGCATGAACTCCGCCGCCCCCAGGGACTGGGCGAGTTCAGCGTGTCCCGCCTCATCCGTTTTCATCTGTTCGATCACTGCGCGTGTGCGGGCGTCGGTTGCAGGAATGCGGTCCAGGTGATGCGCAAGATGCCCTTCCACCTGGCGTTCGGTTTCCTTCAGAAAGGCCAGGTTCCAGCGGTCACCCGCCACTCCAGCCAGAACGCCAAGCGCAAAGGAGCCTGCATACCACAGGGGATTGAGATAGCTCACGCGCCCCCCCAGTTCGGCGATGCGCTCCTCGCACCAGGCCAGATGGTCTTCCTCTTCCTGGGCCGCCCCCCGCAGCGCCTCGCGATTGGCAGAAATGCGCGCGGTCAGGGCCTGGCCCTGGTAGAGCGCCTGGGCGCAGACCTCGCCGGTGTGGTTGATGCGCATCAGGCGCGCCACATGGTCCTTTTCAGAGGGCGAGAGTGCGACTTCCGGTACGGTGCGTGCAGGCGAGGGACGGGATTCGCGCGCGGGGGCCGCGAGGGTGCGCAAGGCGCGATCAAATCCGATGATGAGTTCGTCGAGTGTGAGCATGGGTTGAGCCTACCACAAAAAAACCGCCCCCGAAGGGGCGGTTTCAAGGTCCTGCCTGTCAAGCCCGAATCCCGCGCGTGGCGGGACAAGGGGTTTAGAAGCGGTGACGCACACCCACCATGGTGGTGGTGTTCTGATTTGCTGCAGGGTTGGTTGCCGTTGCGCCCAGATTGTAGAACGAAGCCACGCCACCCGTGACGTTCTGGTCGGAAATACCGGCATACACGTCGGTCCGCTTGGACAGATGGTAATCCAGCACCAGGCCATAGGACTGCACGAAACCAGCGCAGCGGGTCAGGTTGGTGCCAGTACCGGCAACGCATCCGCCACCCGCGCTACCCGTGTAGTCGGAGTTGCGGGCATTATAGGCTGCAACCATCACGTCCAGCGCTGAAGTGGCCTGCCACTTGGCGCCCATGAACAACAGGTT
The DNA here is from genome assembly GCA_027442615.1 of Ferrovaceae bacterium. Lineage (GTDB taxonomy): Bacteria > Pseudomonadota > Gammaproteobacteria > Burkholderiales > Ferrovaceae > JAJZRV01. The sequence continues at coordinate 49,515 of DAIBBI010000033.1, forward strand.
GGTGACCTTGTTGCTGGCGTTGTAGGCGGTGGAGTTGACCGCGCCGTACTGGCCCGTCTGGTAGGTGCCGGGAGGCATGCCTCCGGCAAACGCCAGCGTGGGGTCGGAAGGCGCCATGTACACGATATGTTCCGCGCCGCCCGAGAAGGTGACGGTGTTCATGGTGTACTTCATGTTCAGACCAGCCGCCTTGTTATCCGCAACGACTGCAAGCATGGAGTTGCTGGCCGTGGGATTCGAGGTGTTGGGGAAAGTACCCACGCCATCTTTCTTGAAGCTGACAAAACCATCCACGGAGTAGTTGCCCACATCGGTACCCAGGGCAAACTGACCCGCGGAGTTGGCCGTCGTGCTGCCGGCAATGCCGCCAAACTGGTACATGGCACCCACGCGCACGCCGCCGAACTTGCCTTCGTACTTGATGGAGTTGTCAAGGCGCGCATCTTCCGTCCAGCCGCCACCGCCGTAGCTGCCGTAGAACCCGACCAGCGAGAAGGCGTAGGAACCACCCAACGGATCATATTTGACGATCTGGTCGAGCGAGGAGCTGTACTGGCGACCGAAGGACAGGGTGCCGTACTGCTTGGAGGCCAGATACAGAACGCTACGCTGGTTGAACAGCTGACCGGCGCGGGAACTGTCGCCACCGGTGCTGGTCTTGAAATTGCCCGTGGTCAGGCCGCTGATGCCGTCGGTAATCGCGCCCGTGTTGGGGTTGATACCCGCTTCCAGAATGAATCCTGCCTTCAGGTCACCATTGATGTCTTCACTGCCCTTGAAGCCCAGCACGGACTGGCTCATGCCGTTGGGGGCCAGGGTCGTGACCGACTTGCCGCCGTTGTTGGTCACGTAGATCTGGGTCGGAACACCTGCAGGCATGGAAGCGTTGGAGTTTGCGCCAGAAGTCAGATTGGCAATACCCATGTCGATAATGCCATAAAGGGACACATCCGCCTGCGCTGCGCCAGCCACTGCGCTAAGCGCTGCCGCCGCGAGTAACGATTTTTTCATTGGGAACACTCCATGTGTTTGTTTGATTTTGGTCTTTCCAGACATTTCCGCTGGGTTTGCAGACATCCAGAGAACTTCCTGTCGGGACATCAGCTTGAAGCAACCCATGAAGAGCGCATCAAGCTTGTGCAGCCAATATTACACATTTCTTACGGTGTTCTTTCCAAATCTTCGAATCACATATGGCACTTCGGGGATTTTGTCGTATTTTTGCAACAAAAAAGCCACCCCGAAGGGTGGCTTTTGCAGGGCCGAGAATTCCAGCCCAACCGCATCAGAGAGTCCTAGAAGCGGTGGACGATGCCGACGCCGTAGGTATCGTAGCTCTGGACGGAACCGCCAGCAAACAGACCGGACTTGATGTCATGCATCAATCCCGCATAGAGATTGGTGCGCTTGCTCAGGTCGTAATCCGCCAGCAGGGAGTAGTAACGGTCCGAGCCGGACATCTGTGGCTTTGCTGCAACGGCTGCCCCAGTAAATGCCTGGGTATTGAAATTGCCGGTGGGCACGGTCACGTTGTAGAAGGCTGCCGACAGCTTGGCGGCCGAGGTGAGCTGGTAATTGCCGCCCAACCAGAACACGTTGTAGGTCTTGGTTCCCACGAAGTCGTTGCTGGCACTGGAGGTGGGATTGATGGTGTAACCGTAGATCTGCTGCATTGCGTTGTCCAGCGCAGGACTGCTGGGTGCTTTCCAGTTGATGCGCTGATAGCCCGCCTTCAGGGTCAGGGGGTCAATGATTTGGTAACGCAGCACCGCGGTATACGAGTCGAGGTTCAGGAACTGCACGCCCACGGTGTTGGCCAGGGGATCGGAGCTGATGTTGGTGGAGTCCTTGGCCGACTGCGCGGACAATTCCACGCCAAAGCGGGAGGCTTCATAACCTACGCTGCCCTGTATCGTGGAACGGGCCGTCTGGTTGCCTGCCATGCCGCCGAAGCCATACAGCGCATTCACGCCGAACGAGCCCCAGTTTTTGGAATACTTGACCGAGTTGTCCACGCGGGCGCTATCCGTGGCACCGCCGCCGCCGTAGAAACCGGAGAAGTTGATGGGTGAGAACATCTGGGCGTTGACGGGATCGTAGCCGCCACCGGTTGCCGTAATGATGTCCAGATTCAAGCTGTTTTGGCGACCAAAGGTCACCGCACCCAGATCCACGTTGGACAGACCCACGAAGGCATTACGGCCAAACAACTGACCATTCAAGCTGGTGTCTGCCACCATGCTGGTGGGCTTGCCAGGGGCACCAGCGCCAGCGAGACCGGAGGTTGCGAGCATGCCGTTACCGAGGCTGAAAGCGGATTCCATCTGGAAAAATGCCTTGTTGCCATTGCCCAGATCTTCCGAACCCTTGATGCCCCAGCGGGTTTGCTTTTCACCACCGTTCATCATACCCAGCGCCGAACCCGTCTTGACGTAGGGACCGCCGGTGGGAACGGCGCCCGTCACGAAAGTGGGGCCAAAGTTGCCGGCATGGGTCAACTCGGCCACACCAAGGTCCAGAATACCGTACAGCGTCACGTCAGCTTGTGCAGAACCGGCCACTGCAGTAAGGGCAGCCAGTGCAAACAGGGATTTTTTCATTCTAAAGTAGCTCCATAGTGTCATTCGATTGTGGTTCTTCAGCGAAACCCCGCTTTGCGAAGCTGCGCGACCTACCGAAGGCGATACTAAGGAGCGAATATGAAACTTTTGTTAAACCGGCATGACAGGAGGGGGAATCGCAAGGGCTTTGTCATTTTTACAACAATGCATTCTGGTCGAAGTCATCTTTTCCGTGCACCAGACTGAACACCACCGGCACGAAAATCAGGGTCGCCACGGTGGCCAGCAGCAATCCGCCGATGACCGCGCGCCCCAGGGGCGCGTTCTGCTCTCCCCCCTCGCCCAGTCCCAGCGCCATGGGCGCCATGCCGATGATCATGGCCAGCGCCGTCATCAGCACCGGACGGAAACGCGAAAACCCGGCGTCCACCGCCGCACGCACGGCATTGCGTGTTTCGTTCAGGCGCTCGCGCGCAAAACTCACCACCAGGATGCTGTTGGCAGTGGCCACCCCCATGCACATGATGGCTCCAGTCAGTGCCGGCACCGACAATGTGGTGTGGGTGGAAAACAGCATCCAGACAATGCCAGCCAGGGCTGCCGGCAAGGCCGTGATGATCACGAAGGGGTCCAGCCAGGACTGGAAGTTCACCACGATCAGCAGGTAGATCAACACCACGGCCGCCATGAGGCCGAACAGCAGTCCTGAAAAGGCGCTGTCCATGAGCGTAGCCTGTCCTTCCAGCGACACCGAGGCGCTGTCAGGCAAATCCTTGCCGCTCTCGTCAATCACATTCTGCACGCGTCTTGCCACGCTGCCCAGATCACTGTCCTGGATGGCGGCATAGATATCGAAGGCGGGTTCAATGGCGTAATGGCTGACCACCGCATTCCCCTTGTCGCGACTGATGGTGGCCAACCCGCCCAGCACCTGCATCTGCTTGTCCTTCTCAGTGTTCACCGGAATGTTTTCCAGATCGGACAGGCTGTCCACCAGATACTGGGGCGTCTGCACCACGATGGGGTAGGACACGCCATTGCGGGGATTTAGCCAGAACGTGGGCGCCACCTGGCCGCTTCCCGAAAGTGTGGTCACCAGACTGTTGGTGACGTCCCGCTCCGTCAGCCCGAGTGTCTGCGCCAGCGAGCGATTCACGTTCACGTCAAATTGCGGATAGTTGGCTGATTGCTGGATGCGCGCATCGGCAATCCCGTCCACGTGCCGCACCTTGCGAAACAGGTTCTGGATGTACTCCAGATTGGCGTCACGGTCCGGCCCCTTGATCTGGATGTCGATCGGTGCCGGGGCACCAAAGTTGAGAATCTGGCTGACGATGTCCGCCGGCAGAAAGGCAAAGGAGACACCCGGAAACTTCTCTGGCAGGACCGTCCTCAATGTTCTGACGTAATCGTCAGTAGGGGAATGGTTTTCATTGAGCGACACCAGGATGTCACCATCCTGGGGGCCGATGGTTCCCGTGTTGTTGTAGGACTGATTGATGCCACTGACAGGCAGGCCCATGTTGTCCACGATGCTGGATAGCTGTCCCTTCGGAATTTGCTCTCGTACCTCCTGTTCGACGTCGTCGAACAGGTGGGCGGTTTCCTCCACCCGCGTTCCCACCTGGGCGCGCACATGGATTTTGATCTGCCCCCCGTCCACCGAAGGAAAGAAATTACGCCCCAGAAACGGCACCAGTAGAAAAGACAACAACACCACGGTCATGAAGCCGGCAATGAATGGCTTTTGATGGCGCATTGCGAGCTCAAGCAGTTCGCGATAACGATCCCTGAACGCCATGAACTTCCTGTCGAACCGCTTCTGGAACCGCAGCAACGGGTTGCTTGGCTCTGTCGGGTGCGCCTCATGGGGTTTCAAAAGAAAGTGGGCCACCGTTGGAACGAATGTACGAGACAGCAGGAAGGATGCCACCAAGGCAAACACCACGGCCTCGGCCATGGGCACAAACAGGTAACGAGGCACCCCCGTCAGGAAAAACATCGGAATGAACACGATGCACACGCAGAGCAGGGAAACAAATGCCGGGATCACGATCTGACGGGCACCATCCAGGATGGCTGTCTGGACATCCTTTCCCTGTTCCAGATGCCAGTTGATGTTTTCAATGGTCACCGTGGCATCGTCCACCAAAATCCCCACTGCCAGGGCCAGTCCGCCAAGCGTCATGACGTTCAGGGTTTCCCCGATGACCGACAATGCCGCGATGGAAGACAGTATGGCCAGCGGAATGGATGCCGAGATGATGACGGTCGATCGCCAGCTTCCCAGAAAGAGCAGGATCATCAGGCTGGTCAATGTAGCCGCAATCACGCCTTCCCTGATCACGCTGGATACTGCTGCTCGCACGAACAGGGACTGGTCCCCGACAATTTCCATCCTGAGCGACTTGGGCAACCCGGTTTTGAGCCGGCCCACCAGTACCTTGACCTTTGAAATGATGTCCAGGGTTGAATTCGATCCGTTTTTGAGTATGGTCATCAATACGGAGCGCGTACCGTCCACCCTGACGATGTTGATCTGGGGTGGATACCCATCCCGCACATGCGCAACGTCACGCATGAAGATGGTCGCGCCCTTCACCTGCTTGATGGGTAGCCCATTCAGGTTTTGATATTCGTCTGGGCTGTCATTCAATTTGATGTTGTATTCAAACTTGCCGATTTTTTCGGTTCCTGCCGGCAGAATGAGGTTCTGCAACGCCAGTGCATTGCTCACCTCGCTGGCGGACACTCCCTTGGATTGCATGGCATGGGGATCCAGATCCACCTGGATCTGGCGCACCTTTCCACCATAGGGCGATGGAACGGCGCTCCCCGGAACGGTGGAAAGCCGGGGGCGGATGAAATTCTGACCCAGGTCGAATAACTTCTCTTCCGGAATGTCCTTGCTGGACAACGCAAGCTGGAGGATGGGTACGGTTGCGGCGTTATAGTTGAGAATGAGCGGTGGCGTGATCCCGGGGGGCAACTGCTTCAATACCGTCTGGGAAATGGAAGCCACCTGGGCGGTGGCCGTGCGAATGTCCACACCGGGCTGAAAGAAAATTTTGACAATGCCGTACGCCGGCAGGGATTGCGACTCGATATGTTCAATGTCATTGACGGTGGAACTGAGGGTGCGCTCGTAGATGTAAACCACGCGACCGGCCATGTCATCCGGCTGCATGCCCGTATAGGTCCAGACGACACTAATGACGGGAATGCGAATATCCGGAAAAATGTCGGTCGGCGTGCGTACCGCAGCCAGAGACCCAAAAATGAGGATCAGTATCGCCAGGACTGCGAAGGTATACGGGCGCCGCAACGCCAGCTTGACAAGTTCGTACATGCGAATGGGCCCTTCAATGAACACCCCCGGGGTTGGGGGCATGGCATCACTGCATTTTCAGAACTGGCTACCAGGCGCCCCCGATGGCACGGATCAGGCCGACACTTGCCAGCATGCGATCGGTCTCAATGCTCAACTCCACTTGTTCCGTGCGCAACTTGACGTTTTCTGCGTCGATCACTTCAAGGTAGCTCACTGCCCCTTCGCGGTAACGATTCATCGCCAGATTATAAGTGCGACGCGCGGCATTCACGGCCAGGGTCTGGTGCCTGTTTTCCTCTCCCAGGTAGTGCAGCAACGCCAGGTTGTCTTCCACTTCCCTGAAGGCCTTCAGCACGGCGATCCGGTATAGTGCGGCAGATTCAGCGGTCTTGGCCGTGGCCCCTTGAACCAGGGCTTCGCGCAAGCCGGCATCGAATATGTTGAAGAACGCCAGCGGGCCCAGCGACCAGAAGCTGTTGGGTGCCGTCATCAGCGCGCCACCGCCCATGTCCTGGAACCCGCCTATGGCCCCCAGTGAAATCGTTGGGAAAAATGCAGCGCGCGCCACGCCAATCTCTGCATTGGCCGCGGCTACCCGACGCTCGGCTGCCGAAATGTCGGGGCGGCGTTGCACCACCTGGGAAGGCAGGGTGGCAGGAATGGCAGGGTACACGGCATTCAGTTCTGCTGGTGGAATTGAAAAGCTTGAAGCCGATTGCCCCAATAGCGCCGCGATGGCGTGTTCATACAAGGCACGGTTAGCTTTGACGCTCATCTGCTGGGCACGGGTCTGCTCAAGAAGCGTCAGCGAACGGGCTACGTCCAGTCCTGATACGATCCCCTCGTCATGCCGGTGCTGCATCAACTCCAGTTCACTTTGGTAGGCCTTGATGGAATCAGACAACAGCTTGATTTCAGAATCGAGGCCCCGCAATTGAAAATAAGTCGTGGCAAGCTGCGCCTGCAAACTCAAACGAACCGATTCCACGTCTGCCTTGCTGGCTTCAGCCAATGCGCTGGCTGAATTGATGGCACTGCGAATGTTCCCCCACAAATCGATCTCATAATTGAACCCCGCCCCCAGCATCCTGTCGCCATAGACATTGGGGAAATTGGGGCCTCTCAAGGGGCGATTGACGGACTGTCGATTGGTGCTCGAACCGCCAACGGCATTGATTTCCGGATACAACCGGGAACTTTGTTCAGTGAGATACGCATTTGCCGCATCATAACGAGCCAACGCAGCCGCCAGCTCGAAGCTGTCCTTTTCCAGTTGCGTTTCCATCTGGTTGAGCAGGGGGTCCTGAAATACGGGCCACCACTCACCACGGTTGAGCTGGTCACCCGGCTGTGCCAAATGCCAGATGCCGTCTTCCTTGAAACTGTCCGTGACAGGCATGTCCGGGCGCTGGTAGTCAGGCGCCAGCGAGCAGCCTGCCAGTAAAGCAGCCCCCATCATGAGGAGCGCCAACCCTCCCCTGGTGTTCATGGCTGCTTGCCAGCTTGCGCTGGGGGAGTACCTGATTTTTCAGCAGCAGCCTTGTGCGCATTGTTGCTGACCCTGACCAGATCACCGTCTTCGAGCGAATCCGGTGGGCTGTCCACGATGCGGTCATTGGGCTCGATCCCTGACAGGACTTCCACTTCCACGCCAAAATCCCGCCCCAGTTCCACTTTCTTGAGCTTGATGCGGTTGTCGCTCTGCACGACGGCCAATTGCACGCCAGCGCTGCGCAAGATCAGCGCACTTGCGGGCACCCGCTGGATTGAAGCATTCTCTGGTAAATCAAACTTGACCTCCGCGTAGCTTCCGGGGGTCAACAAACCCTCCTTGTTGTTGACCGACAGTTCAACCAGCAGGGTGCCCGAACCGCTGCTGATCGATCCTGAGGTACGCGTCAGCACAGCCGTGAACTGCCGGTCTGTGTATTCGGGTACTGTCAGGGTTGCTTTTACTCCCACCTTGATCTGATTTGAATAGCTTTGAGGAACGGGCACATACAAACGCAGCGGGTCGATGCTGGCCACATTGAACAGTTCCGTGCCTTTACCTGCGCTGATCAAGGCCCCGACGTCCGTCTTGCGTGCGGTGACGACGCCATCAAAAGGGGCGACAACGCGCTTGAACTGTTCGAAGGCCTGAATGCGGCCTACATTGGCTTTGGCCGCATCCACATCCGCCTTGCGTGCCTCCAGGTCTGCCGATTTCTCGTCCGAATCCTGTTGCGACACGGAATCCGTCGCCAGCAGGTTTTTCCAGCGTTTGGCCGTCACTTCTGCCAGGTTCTGCTTGGCAACGGCGCTGACCATGTCTGCTCGGGCCTGATCCAGCTGGTGGTCCAGTTCGGGGGTGTCGATATCCGCCAGCAACTCCCCTGCTTTCACTCTCGCGCCAATATCGTGATACCAGCGCAGCAGATAACCATCCACCCGCGCCAGAATGGGCGCATCAATATAAGGCTGGAGGTTCCCGGGCAACACCAGGGTATGCGTGAGGCTGCCCTGTTGAGAGGCGATCACCCTGACGACGGGAATGGCCTGCACCTGTGTCCATTGATTGACCAATTGCGATTCCCTGCTTCGCATGATCAACCCTGCGGCGACTACCAGTATCGCGACCACAAGCATGATCCATCCTGATCGCTTCAATCGGGACTTGGTCGCACCATTCACTTCCAACAACTTGTCGTCCTGATCCTGCTGATCCTGCTTATTCTGCATGTGAATCTCCCGACGCCTGTTCAAAAGCGTTTTCTTCGTTTTCAAACTTATCACGAGCGTGCACCAAACTAAAAATCACCGGCACAAAGATCAAAGTGGACAGGGTCGCCACCAGCAACCCGCCAATCACCGCCCGACCCAGCGGCGCATTTTGCTCGCCACCTTCACCCAGTCCCAGGGACATGGGCAGCATCCCGATGATCATGGCCAGTGCCGTCATCAGCACAGGCCTGAATCGGGCAAAGCCCGCTTCTACCGCTGCCCGGGCCGCATCGCGGGTCTGCACCAGCCGCTCCCGCGCAAAACTGACCACCAGGATACTGTTGGCCGTTCCCACCCCCATGCACATGATGGCCCCCGTCAATGCCGGCACGGAAAGGGTGGTATGCGTTGCAAACAACATCCAGATGATTCCTGCCAGTGCTGAGGGCAGGGCCGTGATGATCACGAAGGGATCCAGCCAGGACTGGAAGTTCACCACAATCAACAGGTAGATCAGCACGATGGATCCCGCCAGTCCAAACAGCAGTCCGGTGAAAGAGTTTTCCATCAGGGGCACCTGGCCCAACACCTGTACCGTGGCCCCCTTCGGGATTTCCTTATCCTGCCCCTTGATCAGCGCTCGCACATCTGCGGCTACGCTGCCCAGGTCTCTGCCCTGAATGGCGGCAAAAATGTCGAAGGCCGGCTGGATGGCGTAATGGGTGACCACTGCATTCCCCTTGTCCCTGCTGATGGTGGCAAGGCCGCCCAGCACCTGCATCTGCTTGGCCGTTTCTGGTGTAACCGGAATGGAGGCCAACCCGCCACGTAAGTTTTGGGTCCTGGGGTCATGGGCCGTAATCGGGATATTTTCCAGGTCGGACAGGGTGTAGGTGCGGTATTGCGGCGTCTGCACCACAATGGGGTACGAAACGCCGTTGCGCGGGTTGAGCCAGAACGTGGGCGCCACCTGGCCGCTTCCCGACAATGTGGTCACGAGGCTGTTGGTGACATCCCGCTCCGTCACGCCAAGCGTTTGTGCCAGCGAGCGGTCCACGTTCACATCAAACTGGGGATAGTTGGCTGATTGCTGGATGCGCGCATCGGCAATGCCGTCCACATGCTGCACCTTGCGCAGCAGATTCTGGACGTAAATCAGGTTGGCATCCCGGTCGGGCCCCTTGATCTGGATATCGATCGGGGCGGGTGAGCCGAAGTTGAGAATCTGGCTGACGATGTCCGCCGGCAGAAAGGCAAAGGATACCCCCGGAAACTTTTCGGGCAGCACCGTCCTGAAATTCTTGACGTAATCCTCGGTGGGCGAATGCTTTTCATTGAGTGAAATCAGAATGTCGCCATCTTCAGGACCCACCGTTCCAGTGTTGCTGTAGGCCGTATTGATCCCGCTGACGGACAGGCCAATGTTGTCCATGATGGTTTCCATCTCTTCCGGCGGAATCTCCTTGCGAATTTCGGCCTCAATCCTGTCAAACAGGTTGGCCGTTTCTTCCACGCGCGTGCCTACCTGGGCACGCACATGGATTTTGATCTGGCCACCATCGACGGAAGGGAAGAAGTTGCGCCCCAGGAACGGCAGCAGCAGAAATGACAACACCACGACTGTCATGTAACCGGGGATGAAACGCCTGCGATTGTCCACCGCCATCTGCAGCAGGGAAACGTACTGCTTGCGAAGCTTCGAGAAGCGCTGCTCGAACCCGCGCTGAAAACGCATCAAGGCAAACTTGAGCTGGTGGGGCAGGGCCTTGGCACGATGCGTGGGGTCCATGACCCATTGTTCATGCATTGAAGCATGCTCCATGTCCGCATGGGATTTGAGCAGAAAATTGGCTACGGTGGGCACGAAGGTCTGCGACAGAATGAACGAAGCGATCATGGCAAACACGACGGCCTCGGCCATGGGCACAAACAGATACCGTGGAACGCCTGTCAGGAAAAACATCGGAATGAACACGATGCAAATACTGAAGGTGGAGACAAAGGCCGGCTGCACGATCTGGCTCGCGCCATCAACGATGGCACTCCGCACATCCTTACCCTCTTCAAGGTGGTGGTTGATGTTTTCGATCATCACCGTGGCATCATCCACCAGAATCCCCACTGCCAGCGCCAACCCCCCCAGGGTCATCACGTTCATGGTCTCGCCGAGCGCCGAGAGCGTTGCAATGGAGCAGAGAATCGCCAGCGGAATGGAAGCCGCAATGATCAGGGTCGAGCGCCAGCTCCCCAGAAACAACAAAATCATCAAACTGGTGAGGGCGGCTGCAATCACCCCTTCCCTGATCACGCCACTGATGGAGGCCTTCACGAAAATGGACTGGTCCGCCAGAGCCACCAGATTCAACCCGTCAGGGAGAGTTTCCTTGAGCTTGGGAATCATGTCGCGCACGCCCTTGATGATGTCCAGCGTTGAAGCTGCACCATTCTTAAGGACGGTCATCAGCACGGCCCGCCCACCATCGACGCGAACGATGTTGATCTGGGGTGGATAGCCGTCGCGCACATGGGCCACGTCCCGCATGAAGATCGTCGTGCCGTTGGCCTGTGGAATGGGGGACTTGTCGTTGACCTGCTTGATGGGGATGCTGTTCAGCACGTCAAACTCATCGGGGCTGTCATTGATCTTGATGTTGTATTCAAACAGGCCGATTTTTTGGGTGCCCGCGGGAATGATCTGATTCTGCGCAGCCAGGGCACGGCTCACGTCATCGGGGGATACCCCCTTGGACTGCATCGCCTTTGGATCCAGATCGATCTGGATCTGCCGCACCTTGCCGCCGTAGGGGGAGGGCAGCGCGCTCCCCGGAACTGTGGCCAATTGCGGCCGGATGAAGTTCTGTCCGAGATCAAACAGGGTCTGTTCCGGAATTTTTCTGCTGGACAGGGCAAGCTGCAGGATCGGTACCGTTGCGGCGTTGTAATTCAGGATCAGGGGCGGCGTGATGCCAGGCGGCAAAAATTTCAGCACCGTCTGGGAGATGGACGTTACCTGGGCTGTCGCCGTCCGAATATCCACCGTGGGTTGAAAAAAGATCTTGACGATGCCGTAACCAGGTAGCGATTGTGATTCGATGTGCTCGATATCGTTGACCGTGGAAGTCAGGGCGCGCTCGTAGGCATAGACGACCCGACCCGACATGTCATCCGGCTGCATCCCGGTGTAGGTCCAGACGGCGCTGATGACCGGAATGCGGATGTCCGGAAAGATGTCAGTGGGTGTGCGAAGGATGGCCAGCACGCCAAAAATCAGGATCAGCAGTGCGAACACTATAAAGGTGTAGGGTCGGCTCAAAGCCAGCCTGACGATCCCGGACATCATGAGAGATTCCCCTTGTTCAACATGTTCCTGTACCACTGTTTGGTCAAACTGCGAATTCTGCCACCCTTCCCCAGCAAGGTGTTGTAACCAATTGTAGGGCCGGAGAAAATTTCACGCGTATGACAGGTTCAATCCGCAAATAGCCGAGCCAGCGCGGCTCCGGGATCGGGGGCGCGCATGAAGGCCTCGCCCACCAGAAAGGCATGAACGCCATGGCTGCGCATCTTTGCCACATCATCGACCGAGGCAATGCCGCTTTCGGTAATCACAATGCGGTCAACGGGTACCTGCTTGCGGAGCTGCAGGGTGGTTTCAAGGTGCGTTTCAAAGGTCTTGAGGTTGCGGTTGTTGATGCCGATCAGAGGGGTTTCAAGCGCCAGAGCCCGGGTCAGTTCCGCCCCGTCGTGCGCCTCCACCAGCACGGCCAGCCCCAGGGATTGGGCCAACCGGGACAGCGCCACCATCTCGGACTGGGTGAGGGCAGCCACGATGAGCAGCAGGGCATCGGCCCCCATGGCGCGGGTTTCATACACCTGGTAGGGCTCCACGATGAAATCCTTGCGCAGCACCGGCAACGAACAGGCCGCGCGGGCAGCCTGTAGCGCCTCCGGCCCCCCCTGAAAATAATCGTGGTCCGTCAGAACGGACAGGCAGGCGGCCCCATGGCGTTCATAGCTCAGCGCGATCTCGGCTGGCCTGAAATCCTCCCGCAGCACGCCCTTGCTGGGGCTGGCCTTTTTGACTTCGGCAATGACCGCAGGCAACCCCTGATCGAGGCGGCGACGCAGGGCCCCCACGAAATCCCTCGGAAGGGAAGCAGCGCGCGCCGCCGTTTCGATGTCCTGCAGGGAAACCTGCCGAATGGCCGCGGCCACCTCGCGCCGCTTGGTGTCCACGATGCGATCCAGGATATTGCTCATGGGTGACTCCATTCGACCAGTGCATCGAGGCGTTGGCGGGCGCGCCCCAAAGCGATGACCGAACGGGCAATCTCGATGCCTTCCTGAAGGTGCCGTGCAAGCCCCGCCACATAGATGGCAGCCCCGGCATTCAGCACCACGATTTCAAGCGCGGGGCCAGGGCGGTTGTCCAGGACCATTTCCAGCAGCTCGCGGGATTCCTGGGCATTCTTGACCAGAATGCTGTTGAGCGGCGCCGGGGTCAGCCCCAGCGCCATTGGGTCCAGAAGGTACTCGCTGATTTTGCCATCCTTCAATTCCGCCACATGCGTGGGCCCCGACAGGGTGATTTCGTCCAGACCGTCGCTGCCGTGCACGACGAGGGCATGCCGGCTACCCAACTTGTGCAGCACGCCCGCCAGGGTTCCCGTCAGATGCGGGCTGAATACCCCCAGCAACTGGTTGGGTGCGCCAGCCGGGTTGGTCAGCGGCCCCAGCAGGTTGAACAGGGTGCGTACCCCCAACTCCTTGCGCACCGGGGCCGAATGACGCATGGCCGTATGGTGGTTGGGGGCAAACATGAAGCCCAAACCAAATTTTTTCAGCGATTCCGAAACTTTTTCCGGGGTGGTCTCAACTACCCTGATCCCCAGGGCTTCCAGCACGTCGGCGCTGCCCGTGGTGGATGACACCGAGCGCCCGCCGTGCTTGGCCACATGGGCGCCGGCGGCAGCCGTCACGAAGGCGGCAGTGGTGGAGATGTTGAAGGTGTGCATGCCATCCCCGCCGGTGCCGCAGGTGTCCACCACATGATCCAGCCCCGTCGTATCCACCCGGGCTGACAGCCCGCGCATCACCTCGGCCGCCGCTGCAAGCTCCGTAATGGTCTCGCCCTTGGCGCGCAGGGCAGTGACGATTCCCGCCGTCTGGATGGGCGTGGTCTCCCCCGTCATGATGCCGGTCATCACCACCAGCATTTGCTCGCGGGTGAGGTCATTGCGCGCCAGAAGGGCGTTCAGGGCGTCCTTGGGGGTCACGCAGCAACTTCCAGGATTTCAAAATCGTGGGTCAACTCGGCCGTCTTGGCCAGCATGATGCTGGCTGAGCAGTACTTTTCAGCCGACAGGTTGATGGCCCGACTAACCAGTTCCGGCTTGAGGCCGCGGCCCGTCACGATGAAGTGGAAATGGATCCTGGTGAACACTTTGGGATCGGCCTCAGCCCGCTCCGAGGTCACTTCCACCACGCAATCGGTCACATCCGCCCGCGAGCGCTTGAGGATCAGCACCACGTCAAAGGCGGTGCAACCGCCCGCCCCGATCAGCATGGCCTCCATGGGACGAACCCCGAGGTTGCGGCCCCCTGCTTCCGGCGCGCCATCCATCAGAAAAGTGTGTCCGCTACCACTCTCTCCCAAAAAACTCATCCCTTCCACCCACTTCACGCGCGCTTTCATGCCCTTCCCCAGGATTCAGAATCCCCCATTATAGCCAGCACGGCCCTTGATTTGAAATGCGGATTGACAGGGTGACTTGGACGACACTATAATCACCGGCTCATTTCACTAAAGACCATTGCTGTCATGAAAACCTTTTCCGCCAAGGCGCACGAAGTTCAACGCGACTGGTTTGTGGTTGATGCCACAGACCGCGTACTCGGTCGCCTCGCCAGCCAGATCGCGCTTCGCCTGCGTGGCAAGCACAAAGCCATTTTCACCCCCCATGTGGACACGGGTGACTTTATCGTCGTGGTCAACGCCAAGAAAATCCGCGTGACCGGCAACAAGGGCGAAGACAAGATGTACTACCGCCATTCCGGTTACCCTGGCGGCATCTACGAAACCAACTTCAACAAGCTGCGTGCCCGTCATCCCTCACGCGTGCTGGAAAAGGCGGTCAAAGGCATGCTGCCCAAGGGTCCCCTGGGCTACGCCATGATCAAGAAAATGAAGGTGTACGCCGGTGCCGAGCACCCGCATGCGGCGCAACAACCCAAGCCCCTGGAAATCTGAGGTCCCCATGATCGGTGATTATTACTATGGTACGGGTCGGCGCAAAAGCGCCACGGCCCGCGTATTTCTCAAAGTGGGCTCCGGCAAGTTCGAAGTCAACGGCAAGACGCTGGAGCAGTATTTCTCCCGCGAAACCGGCCGGATGGTGGTGCGCCAGCCCCTGGAACTCACCAACAACCTGAACGGCTTTGACATCCGCATCAATGTCATCGGAGGCGGCGAGTCAGGCCAAGCCGGTGCCGTGCGCCATGGCATCACCCGTGCCCTGATCGACTTCAACCCTGAACTCAAGACCATGTTGAAACAAGCCGGTCTCGTCACTCGCGATGCGCGAGAAGTGGAACGGAAGAAAGTCGGCCTGCATAAAGCCCGTCGCCGCAAGCAGTTCAGCAAACGCTAAACGCAGCAGCAACGAGTTCAAAAGCCGGCATTCATGCCGGCTTTTTTTTACCGTTATAATGAAATTCACCACAGAGGCGGGAACACATCATGATCACGGCGGGGATTGTCGGTGGCACAGGGTATACGGGCGTAGAGCTTCTTCGGTTGCTGGCGCAGCACCCCGAAGTGCGCATCAAGGCCATCACTTCGCGCAAGGAGGCGGGGCAGCCCGTGGCCGATCTTTTCCCCAGCCTGCGCGGCCATGTCGACCTGGCTTTCAGCGACCCGGCCCAGGCCCACCTGGACCAATGCGACCTGGTGTTCTTTGCCACCCCCAACGGCATCGCCATGCAGCAGGCGCGCGGGCTGGTTGAGGCCGGAGTGCGCGTGATCGACCTCGCGGCCGATTTCCGCATCAAGGACGTAGCCCTTTGGGAGAAATGGTACGGCATGACCCACGCATGCCCCGAGTTGGTGGCGGAGGCGGTTTACGGCCTGCCGGAGGTCAACCGCGGCGCCATCGCCAAGGCTCGCGTGGTGGCCAATCCGGGCTGCTACCCCACCGCCGTGCAACTGGGGTTTCTTCCCCTGGTGGAAGCCGGCGTGATCGATGCAGCCCATTTGATCGCGGATGCCAAGTCGGGGGTTTCCGGCGCCGGGCGCAAAGCCGAAACCCATACCCTGTTTGCCGAGGCCGGCGACAATTTCAAGGCCTACGGCGTCGCCGGTCACCGTCACCTGCCTGAAATCAGCCAGGGCCTGAGCCTGGCCGCGGGAAGCACCGTGGGATTGACCTTCGTCCCGCATCTCACCCCCATGATTCGCGGCATTCACGCCACCCTGTATGGACAACTCCAGCGGGAAGTGGACCTGCAGGCGCTTTTTGAGGCGCGTTACGCCCATGAACCCTTTGTGGACGTGCTCCCGCGCGGCAGCCACCCTGAAACGCGTTCGGTGCGTGCCTCCAACATGTGCCGGATAGCCGTGCACCAGCCCCAGGGTGGCAACACCGTGGTGGTGCTGTCCGTCATCGACAATCTGGTCAAGGGAGCCGCAGGCCAGGCGGTGCATAACATGAACCTGATGTTCGGCCTGCCCGAAACCCTGGGGTTGACCCAGGTGCCCGTCATGCCCTAAGGGGTGTAGAATGGATCCAATTGTTCTGTAAATACGGAGTTTACTGATGAATGCACCTACCGAAATGATGCCTGCACCATTGGTTTTCACGGATAGCGCCGCGGACAAGGTCAAGCAGTTGATTGACGAGGAAGGCAATTCCGACCTCAAGCTTCGCGTGTTCGTCACCGGCGGCGGCTGTTCCGGTTTTCAGTACGGATTCACCTTTGAAGAAGCCAGCAACGACGATGACACGGTCATGGAAAAGAATGGCGTGTTCCTGCTGATCGATCCCATGAGCTACCAGTATCTGGTGGGTGCCGAGATCGACTACAAGGAAGACCTGGAAGGCGCCCAGTTCGTCATCCGCAACCCCAATGCCACCTCCACCTGCGGCTGCGGCTCGTCCTTTTCAGCCTAGTCCGCCCCACCCCGTCTTCCCGGCAGTGAGGCAATCGCCTCACTGTTGGAGCGGGAAAAACATTTCAGCGCAGCTTCCTCCCACGGCAGCCATACATAGCCCAGGTGTTCCCGCGGCGCCACCGTAACGGGAACCCGTTCTGGCACCTGCAGCCCAAACACATGCTCGGTATTGCGCGTCACCCCTGGCGCGTAGCGATGACGCCAGCGTGGATAAATGTCATACTCGTTCATCCAATGCCAGTCCCGAAGCTGATGCCACCGGGCATCGATACCGGTTTCCTCCCGCACTTCGCGTCGCGCCGTTTCCATGAGCGGCTCATCGGGGGCATCGCAACTTCCTGTCACCGACTGCCAGAAACCTGGCGGGTCTGCCCGTTCCAGAAGCAATACGTCCAGCGCCGGCGTGTAGATCACCACCAGCACCGAGACGGGAATTTTATGGGGCATACCGCCTACCGCTTCTTTGTAAAATCGCCGGCCACCACCTCCACAAAGCGATCCGGGTCTACATAGCGCGGCAGGACCTGGTTGACGGTTGCGGCGTCCAGTGCCATCAACCTGGCATCGAGATCTGCCACAAAGTCCATGGTGCGATGATCAAACAGGAGCTTGGTCAAAAGCCCGGCCAGCGCCCCGTCCTGGGCCCGAGCCAGTTGCCGCGACTGCATCAGGGCAGACTGTCCCGCCTGGATTTCCTCGGGTGTGAAACCGGAGCGGATTGCCTGCCCCATGACCTCGGCAAAGGCTTTTTCCAGCTTTTCGCGGTTTTGCGGCGCGTAGATGGCATAAGCCCCGAGCGTGCTGTTGCGTACCTTGTCGTTGAGGCGCAAGTAGGAACCCACACCATAACTCAACCCTTCCTGCTGGCGGATGCGCATGGCAAGACGGGAATTGAGAAACCCTTCGCCCAGGATGTAATTGCCCAGCGTCAGTGCCGGCGCGTCAAGATCGCTGTCCATCAACGGGATGGGTTCGCGCATCACGAATACCGCATTGGCCTTGTCCGGCGTGTCGATCTCAATCCGTGTGCCGGGGAACGCCTTGTAGTCATCCAGCACGATGGCGTAGGGTTGTGGGCTGCTCCATCCATCCAGACCCGTCTTGAGGGCTTCCGTTGCAGCGGCCACATCGAAGTCGCCGACGATGGCCACCTCGGCATGGTCGGCCCCGTAGAACGCCTTGTAAAACCCCTTGACCTGGTCCAGCGTCACCGCATTGACGTCCTCGGCCGATTCGTCAAAGGTGCCCGTGTAGCGGATGTCACCACGGGGATGGCGGTTGAAGTAACGACCCAGCGCATTGGAGGCCCGGGTTTGTGGGTCACTGCGCCCCTCTTCGATGTCGGCCAACGCCGCTTCCCGCACTTGCTTGAATTCGCCTTCTGGGAACTGCGGGGCCTTGAGTATCCTGGCCACCAGTGCCAGGGTAGCCGGCAGGTTTTCCCGCACCGTCTGGATCGTGACATTGGCCCCCGTGGCGCCACCTCCAAAGGATACCTGGGCCTTCAGTGCGGTAAACCGGTCCTGGATGGCTTCGCGTGACAACCCTGCGGCCCCCTTGTCCAACAACGCGCCCACGAACTCGCCGGTACGCCCCTTGCCGTTGAGCGCTTCTGCCGTTCCAAAGTGCAGATTGATCTGGGCATGGACCGTCGCGCCGCGCGTCTTTTTGGGCAACAGGGCCAGATTCATGCCCCCGGGCAAGGTCGTCCACTGGGTACGCTTTTGAATGTTGGCCGGGGAGACGTCGAAGGTTTCGCCTGCGGCAAAGTCAGGATTGCCGCGATAGCCTTTCAACTGCGCTTCGGCATCCACCCGCACCGGAGCAGGTGCCCGTTGGGGC
This sequence comes from Ferrovaceae bacterium, assembly GCA_027442615.1. Lineage (GTDB taxonomy): Bacteria > Pseudomonadota > Gammaproteobacteria > Burkholderiales > Ferrovaceae > JAJZRV01. The sequence continues at coordinate 68,122 of DAIBBI010000033.1, forward strand.
GTCGCAGTAGGCACAAAAATGCCCAGGGTGCGATTGCTGGGAATGAGGTAGGCCTCGGCAACCCGCTCCACGTCCGCCGCCTTGACCCTGGAGAGGCGGTCCCGGGTGAGGAAAAACAGGCGCCAGTCGCCATTGGCAATGGCCGTGGACAGTGAAATGCCAAACTTTTCCGGATCATTGAAGGTGAGTTCAATGCCGTTGAGCAGGTTGGCGCGGGCACGGTCCACCTCTTCCTCCGTGACCGGCCTGGACTTCAGGTCTTCGAGGGTCTTGAGAAAGGCCTCGCGCACGGGTTCCATCTGCTGGTCCTTGCGCACGTCAGCCTGGAAGAATATGACCCCCGGCTCATCCAGGTTGAAGTATTCCGCTGCCGTGGCCGTGGCCATTCCCGTCTCCACCAGGGCCTTATGCAGCCGCCCCGAAGGCGTGTCTCCCAGCACCTGGGCCAGCACTTCAAAGACTGCACTGTCCGGGCTTGCGGCGGCCACCGCATGATAGGCGGCCTCCACATACTGCACGTCACCCACGCGCCGCAAAGTCACCAGCCGTTCGCCATCCTGAACGGGATCCAGGGTGTAGGTGGGTTCAAGGACCCGTTTGGGTTTGGGGATTTTTCCAAAGGTGTCGGCAATGAGAGCGAGGGTTTTGGCCTGGTCAAAACTGCCCGCCACCACGAGCGTGGCATTATCCGGCTGGTAATATTTGCGGTAGAAGGCCTGCAAGTGGGGAATGCTGACATTTTCCACGTCGCTGCGCGCGCCAATGGTGGATTTGCCGTAGTTGTGCCATTGAAAGGCCGCAGCCATCACTTTGTCCATCAGGACTTCGCTGGGATCGTTCTCCCCGCTTTCCATTTCGTTGCGAACCACGGTCATTTCGCTGTCCAGATCCTTGCGCGCAATGAACGAGTGGACCATGCGATCCGCCTCCATTCGCAGGGCCCAGTCCAGGTTGACCTGCGAAGCCGCGAAGGATTCGAAGTAATTGGTGCGGTCAAACCAGGTGGTGCCATTGGGCCGCATCCCGCGTCGGGTCAGCTCAGCCGTGATGTCCTTATGCTGAGGCGTGCCCTTGAACATGAGGTGTTCCAGCAGATGGGCCATGCCGGTTTCGCCATAACTTTCCATGCGCGATCCCACGCGATAGGTGACGTTGACGGTGGTGGTCGGCTTGCCGGGGTCGGGGGCCAGCAGAACCTGCATGCCATTGGAGAGGCGATATTCGGTGACCCCTTCCACCTGCGTCACCTGCGACACTCCCGCGGGCAGCGGCATCTTGTTTCCGGCCCAGACCGTGCAGGACACGATCAACAACCCCAGGGCGACCCATCGCTTCAGTACCATGTGCTACTCCTCGAAATGAACGGCCAGAAAGGTTAATAGAGACGTTTTGCGCGCGCAGGTTCCCCGACCTCGGGAGCCTGGCTACTGACAACCTTCAACCTCTTGATTTAGCATAATATGCTATCATTTCAGGTCTATGGGAGGTTTCAATGCCTTTGTATGAATACCGCTGTCAGGCTTGCGGTAAGGAAATCGAAGTCCTGCAAAAAATTTCTGATGCGCCCCGGACGCAGTGCCCGTCCTGCGGTCAGTCTGCACTCATCAAAAAGGTCACTGCAGCCGGTTTTCAGTTGAAAGGCACGGGATGGTACGTCACCGATTTCCGCGGCGGCGCTGGCACCAGCACGCCGGCCCCCAAGCCGGAGCCTGCCAAAACCGCTGAGCCCGCACCGGCAGCTTCCTCCGAAACCCAGTCTGCCGAGTCCAAACCTGCCGAGACGGCCACCCCTTCGGTCTCTTCCTGATGAAGCGCTATTTTCTGACCGGGATCGTCGTGCTGATCCCGCTCGTCATCACGATCTGGGTGCTGCGCCTCATTGTGGAGACGCTCGACCAGACCCTGTTTTTGCTGCCAACCGCCCTGCGCCCCGAAGCGCTCTTCGGGATGCACATCCCCGGACTGGGCGTGCTGGTCGCCCTCCTGATCGTCATGGCCACGGGCATCGTGGCCGCCAACCTGCTGGGACGACGCCTGCTGCAACTGGGCGAGGATCTCGTTGCCCGCATCCCGATCGTCAATAGCATCTACACGGGCGTCAAGCAAGTCAGCGACACCCTGTTTTCCGGTTCGGGTCAGGCCTTCCGCAAGGTGCTGCTGATCCGCTATCCGCACGGCAACAGTTGGGCCATGGCATTCCAGACCGGAACTCCGTCGGGTGAAGTGGCCGACAAGCTGGGGATGCCACACGTCAGCGTATACATCCCCACGACACCCAACCCCACCTCGGGATTCTTTCTCATGGTGCCGCGCAGCGACGTCATCGAACTGGACATTTCGGTGGAAGATGCCCTGAAACACATTATTTCCATGGGCGTCGTGTCGACGCCCAGCGATAACCCGCTTTCTTGAATCGAACACATCAGAGATTGTTGAATCATGCGCACTGAATACTGCGGCCTTGTAGATCGCCGCTATCTGGACCAAACCGTAACCCTGATGGGCTGGGCCCATCGCCGACGCGATCATGGCGGCGTCATTTTCATCGACCTGCGCGACCGCGAAGGGCTGGTGCAGGTGGTGTCCGACCCCGACAATCAGAAGACCTTCCGGATTGCGGAAGGCGTACGCAGCGAGTTCGTCCTCAAGGTAACCGGGCGCGTGCGTTCACGCCCCGAGGGCACCCTCAACACCATCCTGCGAAGCGGTGAAATCGAAGTGCTGGCGGAGTCCATTGAAGTACTGAATCCGTCGCTGCCTCCCCCCTTCCAGCTGGACGACGACAACCTTTCGGAACAGGTGCGCCTGGAACACCGCTATCTGGATTTGCGTCGCCCGGCCATGCAGAAAAACTTCATGCTGCGCTACCGGGCCACCATGTCGGTGCGGCAGCATCTGGACGCGCTGGGTTTCATCGACATCGAAACGCCCATGCTGACCAAATCAACGCCTGAAGGCGCGCGCGATTACCTGGTCCCCAGCCGGGTGCATCACGGTCAGTTTTTTGCGCTGCCCCAGTCTCCACAGTTGTTCAAGCAGCTCCTGATGGTCGCGGGCTTTGACCGCTACTACCAGATCACCAAATGCTTTCGCGACGAAGATCTGCGCGCAGACCGTCAACCCGAATTCACCCAGATCGATATCGAAACCTCCTTCCTCACCGAACATGAAATCATGGACATGATGGAGGGTCTGGTTCGTGATCTGTTCAGGAAGACCATCGATGCGGATCTGGGCGCCGCTTTCCCGCGCATGAGCTGGACCGAGGCCATGATGCGCTATGGTTCGGACAAACCGGACCTGCGCATTCCGCTGGAATTCACCGAACTGACGGACCTCATGAAAACCGCGGATTTCAAGGTGTTCCGCAGTGCCGCCGACCTGGTGGACGGTCGTGTGGCTGCGCTGCGCATACCCGGCGGCGGATCGCTGTCGCGCAAGGAAATTGACGACTACACCACCTTCGTCGCCATTTACGGTGCCCGCGGCCTCGCCTATATCAAGGTTAACGACAAGACGCAGGCCAATGACCAGGGACTGCAATCCCCAATCGTCAAGTTTCTGGGCGAACCGGTGCTGCGCGAAATCCTGGATCGCACCAACGCAGAAAACGGTGACCTGATCTTCTTCGGCGCTGATCGCGCCAAGGTGGTCAACGATGCTCTGGGTGCGCTACGCGTCAAGCTGGGTCATGAGCGCGGGTTCTCCACCGGGGGCTGGAAGCCGCTATGGGTGGTGGACTTCCCCATGTTTGAATACGACGATGAAGACAAGCGCTGGGTGGCCCTGCACCATCCGTTTACCGCACCCAAGGACGGCCATGAGGCCTTCCTCGAATCCGATCCTGCCAAAGCATTTGCCAAAGCCTACGACGTGGTGTTGAACGGCTGGGAAATCGGCGGCGGTTCGGTGCGCATCCATCGTGAAGACGTGCAGTCCAAAGTGTTTCGCGCCCTCAACATCGGCCCTGATGAGGCACGCGCCAAATTTGGCTTCCTGCTCGACGCCCTGCAGTATGGTGCCCCCCCCCACGGCGGGATCGCCTTCGGCCTGGATCGCCTGACGGCCATGATGACGGGGGCGGAACACATACGCGACGTCATTGCCTTCCCCAAGACCCAGCGCGCCCAATGTCTGCTCACCCAGGCGCCCAGTCCGGTGGACGAAAAGCAGTTGCGGGAATTGCACATCAAGCTGCGCTGACCATTGGACGCCACGCTGCTGAATCTTGCCGGGGTTCGCGCGGCAGAACAGGGACAGACCGCCGAGGCTGAACAATTCTGGCGTCAGGCCATCGCGCTGGGGCCGCCCAATGCGTCCGTCCATTTCAATCTGGGCGTGACCCTGGCTGCCTCGGGGCGCACGAGCGAGGCACTGGAACAGTACCAGAACGCCATACGGCTGGATCCGGGCAATGCCGCAGCCTTTGCCAACCTCGCCTTGCTGCATGAAAAGCTGGGCGATCCGGAAGCTGCCGAGCGCAGCCACCGCACGGCTGCGGCACTCGCTCCCGACAACCCCATGATTCGCTTCAACCTGGCCAATTGGCTAGCTGCATCGAACCGTCCCGATGCGCTGCAGGACGCACAAGCCAATTACCTCGAGCTCCTCAAGGCCGAGCCCCAACATCTGGGGGCCTGGAACAATCTGGGCACCCTGCTGTTCGAAACGGGCTATGTCTCGGCGGCCGAAACGGCTTACACTGCCGCCACCACTTATCACCCCGACGACCTTGCTGCCCGCATCAACCTCGGCAACGTCCTGCTCCACAAAAACGCGCTCGATGCCGCCCGCAACCAGTTCACCGCCGCCTTGCGCCTCCATCCGGATCAGGCAGAAGCGCACCAGGGACTGGCTTCCTGTTTTAGCCGTGAGGGCGACGAGGAACGCGCAGCCTGGCACCGGCAGCAGGGCTTTGGCCGACAGCCGATCACCATCCTGACCCATCGTGGCCGGGGCCACCCCATTCCCCTGCTGATTCTGGCCACGGCCCAGGAAGGCAACATTCCTTGGCGTTTTCTGGTGGATCGCAACCGCTTTCACAGCACCATCCTTGCAATGGAGCATGTGGACCCGGAGTTGGCGCTGCCCCCTCACGCGCTGATTTTCAACGCCATCGGCGATGCAGACCGCTGCGTCGACGGTCTGCAGCTGGCACGACAATTCGCCGCACGTTCCAGGGCACCGATCATCAACGCGCCGCACCGTGTTTTGCGCACCGGTCGCCAGGATCACGCCCAACGCCTGGCCGGCATCACGGGCCTGACCGTCCCGCGCATCATGGCACTCACTACATCAGAGTCGCCTGCGGTTGCACATGAACTGGAACGGTTGGGCTTCCGTTTTCCCCTGTTGCTGAGGGCACCAGGGTTTCACGGGGGGCATTTCTTCCTGCGGGTCGAGTCACTGGAATTACTGGAACAGGCCCTGAATGCATTGCCGGGCAATGAGGTACTTGCCATCGAATGGCTCGACGCCCGCGGACCGGATGGGCTGTATCGCAAGTTCCGCATGATGCGCATCGGAGGACAGTTGTTACCGATCCATCTCGCGCTCGCTTCCCAATGGAAGGTGCACTATTTCAGTTCGGACATGGCCAGGGATGCAGCCTATCGCGCGGAAGAAGCGGCCTTTCTTGAGGATCCCGCCGCGTTTCTGGGAGCCCCGGCCATGGCAACCCTCGCAGCCCTGGGGGACGCCATCGACCTGGATTATTTTGGCATGGACTTCTGTCTGGATGCGGACGGCAACATCCTGCTGTTTGAGGCCAACGCCACCATGGTGCTCCAGCCGCCCACCAACGAGGCCCTGTGGGACTATCGGCGCGCAGCGACGGAACGGGCCCTCCAGGCCACCCGCCACCTGTTCATCGAGCGCTCTGGATCCTGGCCCGTTTCTTCAGAAAAGGCTTCAGAAACGCCCCGGTAAAACTGCCTTTATGGGCAGCCACCTGTTCCGGGGTACCCTCGGCAATGATCTGTCCACCTCCACCGCCACCCTCCGGGCCCAGGTCCACCACCCAGTCCGCCGTCTTGATGACGTCGAGGTTATGCTCGATCACCACCACCGTGTTGCCGTGATCGCGCAAGCGATGCAGCACCGTGAGGAGAAGGTCAATGTCCTGAAAATGCAGCCCTGTGGTTGGTTCGTCCAGAATGAACAGGGTGCGCCCGGTATCCCGCTTGGACAATTCCAGCGACAATTTGACGCGTTGTGCCTCGCCTCCCGAGAGGGTGGTGGCTGATTGGCCGAGGGTGATGTAGCCCAGCCCCACATCCAGCAAGGTCTGGAGTTTGCGTGCGATCACAGGCACCGCACCGAAAAATTCGAAGGCCTTTTCCACCGTCATGCCCAGCACTTCATCAACGGTCTTGCCCTTGTACTGAATCTCCAGGGTTTCGCGATTGTACCGCTTGCCGTGGCAGACATCGCAGGGCACGTAGATGTCGGGCAGAAAATGCATTTCCACCTTGATCACGCCATCCCCCTGACAGGCTTCGCAGCGCCCGCCCTTGACGTTGAATGAAAAACGTCCGGGCCCATAACCCCGTTCGCGGGATTGCGGAATGCCGGCAAACAGTTCGCGAATGGGGGTAAAGAGCCCCGTGTAGGTAGCCGGATTGGAGCGCGGCGTGCGGCCAATCGGGCTTTGGTCCACATTGATGACCTTGTCGAAATGCTCCAGCCCCGCAAGACGCGTATGCGGCGCGGGTTCCGCTGCGCTGCCATAAAGGTGGCGCGCCACGGCCGCGTACAAGGTGTCGTTGATGAGTGTGGACTTACCCGAACCGGACACCCCCGTGATGCATACCAGCAGCCCCACCGGCAGGCGAAGATCGACGTTCTTGAGGTTGTTGCCGCTCGCTCCCTCGATCACCAGCTGGCGTTCTGCATCAACGGGCAGGCGTCGCTCTGGCAGGGCGATGCTGCGCTGCCCCGAAAGAAACTGTCCGGTGAGCGAATCCGGGTGCGCAGTCACTTCCTCTGGTGTGCCGCAGGCCACCACGCGACCGCCATGCTCCCCGGCGCCCGGCCCCATGTCCACCACATAATCCGCAGCCCGGATGGCATCTTCATCGTGCTCCACCACGATCACCGAATTACCCAGGTCGCGCAGTCGCACCAAGGTTTCCAGCAGACGATGATTGTCGCGTTGATGCAGCCCGATGGAGGGCTCGTCGAGCACGTACATCACACCGGTCAGGCCGGAACCGATTTGCGACGCCAGACGAATACGCTGGGCCTCTCCGCCAGAGAGCGTATCGGCGGAACGATCCAGTTGCAGGTAATCAAGCCCCACATTGTTGAGGAACTGCAGGCGCGCCACGATCTCCTTGAGGATCTTGTCGGCAATCGCCAGTTTTTTTCCCTTCAGCTTGAGCTGCTGAAACAAGGATAGCGCATCCTTGAGTGGCAAAGCGCTCAATTCGTATAAGGTATGCTGCCCCACGCGGACATGGCGCGCTTCCAGGCGCAGTCTCGTCCCTTCGCACTGCGGACAGGGCTTCTGGTTGAGCAGCTTGGACAGCTCTTCGCGCACCAGGGCCGAGTCGGTTTCCTTGTAGCGCCGATCCAGGCTGGGAATGACGCCATCGAAGGCATGCTCCTTGACGCGGAACCGGCCGCGCTCACCAGGATAGTGAAATGCGATCTGTTCCTTGCCCGACCCCATCAACAGGATCTGCTGGATCTTTGCCGACAACTGCTCGAAGGGGGTATCCAGATCGAAGCCATAATGTGCAGCAAGGTCGGTGAGCATCTGAAAATAAAACTGGTTGCGCCGGTCCCAACCTTTGATGGCGCCACCTGCAAGGCCCAGTTGCGGAAACGCCACTACCCGCTTCGGGTCGAAAAAACTCACGACACCGAGGCCATCGCATTGATGGCAGGCACCCATCGGGTTGTTGAAGGAAAACAGGCGAGGTTCCAGCTCCGGCAGCGCATAGCTGCAGACGGGGCATGCAAAGCGTGCTGAAAACAGATGCTCTTTTGCGCCGTCCATTTCCACGGCAAGTGCACGACCGTCCGAATGGCGCAGCGCGGTCTCGAACGACTCCGCCAGACGCTGCTTCATGTCAGGGCGCACCTTGAGGCGGTCCACCACGACTTCGATGGTGTGCTTCTGGTTCTTGTCGAGCTTTGGAATGGCGTCGATGTCCACCACCGCGCCATCGATGCGCAAGCGCACAAAGCCCTGGGCGCGCAGTTCGTTGAACAACTCCTGTTGCTGGCCCTTGCGCCCCACCACCAGCGGCGAGAGGATCATCAGGCGCGTGTCCTGGGGCAGTTCCAGAACATGGTCCACCATTTGGGACACACTCTGGGCTTCCAGCATGATCTGGTGTTCAGGACAATAGGGATCGCCCGCGCGGGCAAACAGAAGGCGCAGATAGTCGTGGATTTCGGTGACCGTGCCCACTGTGGAGCGCGGGTTGTGGCTGGTGGCCTTCTGTTCGATGGAGATAGCCGGCGACAGCCCCTCGATCAGGTCCACGTCAGGCTTTTCCATCAACTGCAGGAACTGGCGTGCATAGGCCGAGAGCGACTCCACGTAACGGCGCTGACCTTCGGCGTAGAGCGTGTCAAAGGCAAGGGAAGATTTTCCCGATCCCGACAGGCCCGTCAGGACCACCAACCGATGACGCGGGAGGTCCAGATCGATGTTTTTAAGATTGTGGGTGCGGGCACCACGAATGCGCAGGATGTCTTGTGTCACGGCTTTTGAAGGTGAGGCTTCGTACTGGGATCAGGGTGAACCTGCTAATATACGCCAAGATTTTTACTTTTTCCTGTCCGGCCTTCATGAAAACTCCCGATAGAATGTCTCCCCTCGAATGGCGTGCCAGCATGGGATTGGCCAGTATTTTCGGCCTGCGCATGCTGGGCATGTTCATCATCCTCCCGGTATTTGCCCTGTATGCCGCGCAATTGCCGGGAGGCAGCGATAAAACGTTGGTGGGAATCGCACTCGGGGCCTATGGCCTGACCCAGGCTGCACTGCAGATTCCCCTGGGATGGCTATCCGATCGCGTCGGCCGCAAGCCTGTCATCATGGGAGGGTTGGTGATTTTTGCCTTGGGGAGCTTCGTCGCCGCTTCGGCCACGAGTATCGGCTGGGTCATCCTGGGGCGCATCATCCAGGGGGCGGGGGCCATTTCGGCCGCAGTCATCGCGCTGACGGCCGACCTGACCCGTGAACAACATCGCACCAAAGCCATGGCCCTGATCGGCATGACCATCGGCGTCACCTTCAGCGCTTCCATGATCCTGGCCCCGGCGCTCTATCCCGTCATTGGCGTGCCCGGAATTTTCACCATGACGGGCGTGCTGGCGCTGCTTGCCATCGCCGTCGTCCAATGGATCATTCCAGATGCCCCTCAGCCGCCTCAGGCAGATGCCCGGGCCCCCTTTTCCATCGTGCTGCGCCATGTGGAACTGCTGCGCCTCAATTGGGGCATCTTCGTGCTGCACGCCATCCTCATGGCTATTTTCGTGGTAGTCCCGCCTGCCCTGGTGCAGGACGGCCTGCCACAAGGCGATCACTGGAAGCTCTACCTGCCCGTCATGCTGGGTTCCTTCGTGCTCATGATTCCGGGAGTGGCGCTGTCGCACGGCAAATGGCGCAAATCCGTGTTTCTGGTTTCCGTGGCCATCCTGTTGCTGGCCCAGTCCGCCCTGATGCTGGGCTTGGGACGCGGCAGCGTCACCGGCATTGCCGTGGCGCTGACGATATTTTTCGTGGCCTTCAACGTACTGGAGGCAAGCCTGCCCTCACTGGTCACCGTGGTGGCGCCTCCCGGGACCAAAGGCACGGCCACCGGTGTTTACAGCAGCATCCAGTTTCTCGGCGCGTTCAGCGGGGCCTCCCTCGCGGGCGCTCTGTACAAGTATTGGGGGCCGGACGCAGTGCCGGTCTTTTGTGCAGGTCTCACCGCCATTTGGCTTATGGTGGCGTGGCCCATGCAGGTCAAAAAAGCCAGTTAATCGAGGGAGAGTGCGCTATGGCTTCAGTCAACAAAGTGATTCTGGTGGGCAATCTGGGGCGCGACCCCGAAGTCCGTTACATGCCCGATGGCGGTGCCATCACCAACATCAGCGTGGCAACGACGGATACCTGGAAGGACAAGGCAGGTGAAAAGCAGGAGAAGACCGAATGGCATCGCGTGGCCTTCTTCGGCAAGCTTGCGGAAATTGCCGGCGAGTACCTCAAGAAAGGCAGCCAGGTCTACCTGGAAGGCCGCCTGCAAACCCGAAAATGGCAAGACAAGGACGGTCAGGACAAATACACCACGGAAATCGTGGCAGATCGCATGCAGATGCTGGGAAGCCGCTCGGGTGGTGGTGGCGGGGACATGCCCTCGGGTAACGGTGGGGGCGGAACTTCGCAAAAGTCTTCTGGCGCCGGCGGTAAATTCGACGATTTCCCGGACGACATTCCGTTTTAGAAAGTCCCGGTTTTCCAGTCCACAAAAAGCCCGGCGCGCATCGAGAACGCCGGGCTTTTTGTTGGGGACGTGAAACCGCGTCAAGGCATTCCCGGATTCAAGACCTGGTGATGCACTTTCAACGCACGCGAAAAGGCGAGTCCAATCACCGGCAGCGTCATTGCTGCCACAACAAACAACGCGGCCATCCCGGCTTGCGAGAGAAGCATGGAGGCCAGCACTACACCCAGAGACTGGCCCAGGAAGAATGCCGAGGCAAACAGGGATACAGCCGTGCCCCGCACCTGCGGCGCCATTTGGGTGGCATTGGTCTGCAGCGTGTTATGCAGCATGTAGTAACCCAGTCCCACCAGGGTACAGGCAGGGATGGCCCAGCCCCAGGAGTCACCCAATGCCAGGATCAGCCAGGCCAGGCCAATGAGCACGCCACCCATCTTGGCCAGTCCCACCTCGCCAAAGTTGGTGACGAATTGCCGGGCAAACAGGATGTACGAAAAGCCGCCAAGGCCGAAGGTGGCCATAACGCCTCCGGCCATGGTCAACGAAAGACCAAACCGATGGTGCAGGTAGGATGGAACGAAAGCCAGGGTTCCAAACACCACCAACCCTTCCACGAATACTGTGAGCAGGATGACCCGGGCCCATCGCACGCGTAGCACCGACCTGCCCTGGGTCAACACCCCCCCCGCTTTGCCCGCCTGCGCATTGCGTACATGCCGAGTGGATTCGTTCGAACGCGATTCCGCCAGCACCCACAGCCCCACGACGAGATAGGTCAGCGCCATGAAGCCAAAAGCCCAGCGAAAACCCAGGGTATCGGTAAAGACTCCGCCGATGAATTGCCCGCCAATCACCCCCACGATTTGGCCGGCCAGGAAACGCGCCAGCGTGGCCTGGCGATGCTCGTAGGAAATGGTGTCGCCAATCCATGCCATGGACAACGGTATGATGCCCGCCGCCGATGCGCCCGTGAGCAGGCGTGACAGCACCAGCCAATGCAGCGAACCGGCCAGCACGGCCCCAAGGCTTCCCAGGGTGCAGGCAAGCGTGGTCCAGGAAATCAGCCGGTATTTGCCCAAGCGGTCCCCCAGGGGCCCGAAAAACATTTGCAACAATCCATATGCCACCGAAAACGACGAGATGACCTGCGCCGTTTCACCGGGGGAAGCCATGAACGTCCTGGCGAGATCGGGTAGCATGGGATCGCAAAGGCGCGCCGAAGCCGCACTGGCAAATGCCGCAAAGGAGAGCAGCGTCACCGCGCGACGATGTTGTTGGTCCGAAGGTTTCATAACGGGCAACTATAGCAGCCGCGTCACTCCTTTCGGGGGCGCTCGGGAAAAGGCAGGGGCTTGTCTGCCGGGGAAGATTCCTCACCCAGGCTCAACAACATGGCCACGGTGACATAGGTGCCGCTCACGGCAATCAGATCCACCAATTGCTGCTCCCCGAGAATGGCCTTGGCACGGTTGAACAGTTCGTCGCTGATGGCGTGTTGCTGGCTCATGGTCATGCACACATCATAGACCACGGCTTCGTCCGGCTGCATGTTTCGCGGGCGGATGTTGGCCTTCAGATCGTCCGCCACCGAAGCGGGCAACCCCGCCTTCAAGGCCAGCGGGTAGTGCGCATACCACTCCACCTGCGAAGTCCAGAGCCGGCCCTGGATCAGGATGGCAAACTCGTTGAGGCGCTTGGGCAGAGAGGTCTGGAAGCGCAGATAGTCGAGCAGGCGCTTCATGCGTTCGGCGAAGATCGGGCTGCGCAGCATGACGTTGTAGGGGCCGGCAAGACCCACGCTGGAGATGGCAACAATCTCCTGAGCCAGGGCGCGCGATTGCGGCGGCACGTTCTCCATGGTGATTTGGGGAAAGCGTTTGGGCGCTGCCTCCACAGGGTCCTGCGCAAAGGCGGGCGCGCTCGCACAAAAAACGAGCAGTGTCGCAACCCCCAGGCGCCCGATGGCGTGTTTGGATATAAAGTTGTTCAGCATGAACCCCTCCTGATCGTTATGGGCAAGTGAAATGGCATAATAGTGCGACACCCATGACAACAACAGAGAAAAAACAGCACTGGCTGGTGCGCATGGACCATCGAATGCGCACAGTCTCCTTTGCCATGATCTTTGTGGTAACCAGCCTGCATCTGTGGAACAAGAACTATAGCGCGACCGATGGGCTGCTGCTGGGTGCATTGTTCCTGGTCTACCCCCACCTGCTGTACTGGCGTGCCCTCCGGTCCTCAAATGCCGTTCAGGCGGAATTGAACAATCTCCTGATCGATGCCGTGCTTCTGGGCATCTTCGTGGCATGGATGGGATTTCCGCTCTGGATCACCTTTGCGGTCGCACTGGGTGTCCTGAGCAACAATGCAGCCAACAAGGGCTGGCGCGGGGTGGGCCATGCGATGCTGTCCTTGATGCTGGGCATCCTGATCTCCATTGGGGTAAACGGACCCAGGTGGTCGCTGCAAACCGACTGGCCGACCACGCTGTCTTGCATTTTTGGTCTCACCCTTTACCTTCTCGCCGCGGGCGATCTCGGGTTCAAGCGTAATCTCCAGTTGCGCCTGACCCGCGAAAAACTGCAGTGGCGCGAAACGGAACTGCTGACTGCCAACGACACCCTGAAACTGAATCTGCGCGAAATTGATGAATTGCAGGAACAACTGCGTGAACAAGCCAACCGGGACCCCCTCACAGACCTTTACAACCGTCGTTATCTGGACAGCACCCTGGAACGCGAATTGGCCCGATGCAAGCGCAACGGACAGCCACTGTCCCTGATCCTGATCGATGTGGACCATTTCAAACGGCTCAACGACACCTACGGCCATCAAGCCGGTGACAAGGTACTTATCCGGCTGGGCACGATCCTGAACAGGATGGCCCGCGCAGGGGACGTGGCCTGCCGCTATGGAGGAGAGGAGTTTCTGATGTTGATGCCCACCATGCCCCTGGAAACCGCTCTGGAACGTGCCGAGGAATTGCGTAGCATTTTTGGCGCCATGGTGGTGCCCTTTGGCGATTTCCGCCTGCAGACAACGCTTTCCATCGGCATCTCCGTCTATCCCGGGCATGGCACCTCGGGCGACGAGCTGATTCGTGTGGCTGACCGCGCGCTCTACCAGGCCAAAAATACCGGGCGTAATCGCGTGGCGCTGGAACTCACGCACTGAATGATTCCCTCATCGCCCCGGCGCACCTGGAGATTCCTGCTGCTCAGTTGCCTTGCCTTCTGGGGCCCCGATCTCGTGGTGCCCGCCGCCTGGAGCAGAAACGAGTCCTACCTGTTGCTCTCCACCCTCTACCAGGAAGCCTTGGTGGTGGCAGGTTTCTGGTACGGTCCTGCAATTTGCCGGGCGCTGGTGGTGCAGGACATCACTGAGGGGCCGCTACGCCAGGCGGTGGACTGGACCCTCGCCGAGCTGCACCGACCCCGTGGCAACACTGCCCGGCTTGCCGATGTCCCCGTCAACCTGGTGGACCATCCGAACCCATTCATCGTCACGACAGGATTGCTGCCCAGGCAAAGCCGGATATTCCTCTCTTCGGGCCTGGCGACCCGCCTGAGTATCCACGGGTTGCGCTTCCTGCTGGCTCGGGCCATGGTGCATGCTCACCCATCCCAGCGGCTGGCCGCGCTTCTGCCACTACTGATGCTGACGTTGGTGCTCTCCGACGTTCCCGAGGGCTTCATGGCCTGGCTGGGCCTCTTCGGGTTTCTGGCAGGCTGGCTGGTCGTACACTGGGCGTTTGAGTTGCGCGCGGATCGCGAGGCCGCACGCGCCATGGGCGTGGGTGCAATGGCAGGACTACTGGAAGTACTGGCCGCCACTGCGGCACCCGGCGCGTGGCTGTCCGTGCGCCCCCCGCTCCGCTGGCGGTTGCGCATGGTGGGGCCTATTTCATCTTCGAGCGAAGCTTGAGGGTTTCGCCAGCCACCATGAAGTTGCCCTGCCCCCGATGATGCAGGGTGCGTGGATCCTTGCAGGCCGTATCCCTCCAGCACTTGAGTACTTCCAGCACGAAAAAGTTGTAGCGATTCACCCAGCGCGTGTCGGCCACCCGACATTCCAAGTTGGCATAGCACTCGGCAATCAGGGGAGCCTCCACCAGGGTGGCGGGCACCGGCGTCAGCCCGAACCGCTTGAATTTGTCCACGCGGCGGCCGGAGATATTGCCGCATCCCACCACCTGTGCGGCCAGTTCGCGGGTTGGAATATTGAGCGCGCATTGGCGCGTGGTACGCAACGCCTCGAAACTGAAGTCGCGCCCGCTGACGATGCAGCCCACCAGTGGAGGTTCGAATTCCATCATGGTATGCCACGACAGGGTCATGACATTGCTTTTGCCCTTTTGTGCCGTGGTCAGCAACAACACCGGGCCTGGTTCGAGCAGGCCATAGACCTTGCCCAGGGGATATGCGCGTTTTGCCATTGCCGCTCCTCCGCTTGCACTGCCGCTCCGTTCGCGGCACGATGTGGCGATGTCACCTCACTACCACAGTATTCCCGGATTGCCACGCGCGCAATCCCTCCGCGCATGACCTCCCCGCACAAGCCCCGCATCGGGTTGGCGCTGGGTGGAGGGGCCGCCCGCGGCTGGGCGCATGTGGGCGTGATCCGCGCACTGGAATCGGCTGGCATCCGTCCGGACCTGGTCTGTGGTACTTCGGTGGGCGCCATGGTGGGAGCCGCCTATGCCGCAGGCGAACTGGACCGTTTCGAGCGATGGTTACTCGACATGGGAGTGTCGGATATGGTGTCGTTCATGGATGTCAGCCTGAATGGCGGTGTCCTCAAGGGAGATCGCCTGATGGATTTTTTCCGGCGCAATTTTGTCGATCACCCCATTGAGAAATTACCCCTGCCATTCGCTGCAGTGGCCACTTCGCTGCGCACCGGAGCCGAAGTCTGGTTGCGCGAAGGCTCCACCGTTGGGGCCGTACGCGCTTCCATTGCCTTGCCCGTTTTATTCACGCCGGTGCAGCGCGACGGCGTGACACTGGTGGACGGCGGACTCGTCAATCCCGTCCCCGTATCGCTGGCCCGTGCCATGGGAGCCGACCTTGTGATTGCCGTCGATCTCAATTCCGATATGCTAAGCCACCGCGAGCTCGCCGGGTCGCCATCCGGAACACCCGACAGCCCGGTGGGCGAATGGATGCGCAAACTGCAGGTCACGCTGGGGCTGCCCATGTCAGAGTCTGCCTCCAATGGGCTCAAGCCCCCCTCCATGCTCGACGTCATTGGCTCCAGCATCAACATCATGCAGGTACGCATTACGCGCAGCCGCATGGCTGGCGAGCCCGCGGATGTGGTGGTGGCCCCGCGCCTGGCCCACTTCGGCCTTTTCGATTTCCATCGTGCCAAGGAAGCCATCGAGATTGGCAGGCGAAGCGTGACAGCCGCTCTGCATCAGCTGAGCCTGCTCGACGAATAGTCATTCCGGCCAATCTGCCCTCATTGACGGCGCCACGAAACCTCCTTAGAATGGAGAGGCAATCGTTGGTTTTTCAATCAACGCCTGCATGGGCAAACCCGTCGAAAGGCGGGGACGCAAAGCTTCCGGGCTAATGGACCAAGGTCCTAATCGACATCGTGTCGAGTGCCAGCGGGGTCGCCAGGCGATCGGGAATTCTCTCCTCCTGCTACGGAGTCTTTGCACATACAACCTGCTGCGAGGGTGTCATGGCAAGACTGAGTCTGAGTGCCAGAAGAGCCGCCGCCAAGGCAAAGCGACCCATCGTGGTCAGAAGGGTCGTCAAGCATCCGAAGCCGCTACGTTCTGGCGGAACGTGGAAGATTGCCTATGCTGATTTCGTTACTGCCGTCATGGCGTTTTTTCTGCTGCTATGGCTGGTCAACAGCAGCACCGCCAATAGCCTGCGCGGTATTTCTGAATACTTCAAAGCGCCCATGCTGGTTACGCTGGCTGGTGGAAAAGATACTGCCGACTCGTTTCGCATCATCAGTATCGGGAACAACACCCCAAGCGACGGACCCACCCAGGTCAAAATGGGCGAACCTGAGGCCGTTACCAAAAGTACCATGGAGCAGGCCCGCGTCAATTTGCGTTTGCAGGAAATCGATCGCCTGAGGCAACTGAAAAGCCATCTGGAAAGCGTGATCGACAGCCATCCTGACCTGCAGAAATTCAAGGACCAACTGCTGATCGACATCACCACGGATGGTTTACGAATCCAGATCATCGACAAGCAGAATCGCCCCATGTTCAGTCTGGGCAGCACCATGCCACAACCTTACGCTGAAGATATCCTGCGCGAAATCGGCAAGGCCCTCAATGAGGTGCCCAACAGGATCAGCATCTCTGGCCACACCGATGCCGCACCCTACCAGGGGACCGAATTAAATTACACCAACTGGGAACTTTCCATAGACCGCGCCAACACCTCTCGCCGAGAACTGATTTCAGGGGGCATGGATCCCTCCAAGATCGTTCGCGTGGTGGGGCTCTCCTCTTCGGCACTCATGGACACCGTTAATCCGCTCAATCCCAGCAATCGCCGCATCAGCATCATCGTCATGAACAACCTGGCAGAAAGGTCCGCGCTGACGATGCAGTAACCCGGCTTTTACTTCATCGCGTCGTGAGTTATCCTCGTCGTGATGAAAACAGCCATGGATTGGGACGTCATCGTCATTGGCGCTGGCGCTGCGGGCATGATGTGTGCCGCACAGGCCGGCCAGCGCGGTCGTCGCGTACTGCTGATAGACCACAGCAGCAAACCTGCCGAAAAAATTCGTATTTCCGGTGGGGGTCGTTGCAATTTCACCAACCTTCATTGCCGCCCTGAGAATTATCTCTCGCAAAACCCGCACTTTTGCCGCTCAGCGCTGGCACGATTCACACCACAGCATTTCATTGCCCTCGTGGAACGGCATGGCATCAAATATCACGAGAAAACGCTCGGACAACTGTTCTGTGACGACAGTGCCCAGCAAATCATCGCCATGCTCAAGGCCGAGTGCGCCCTGGGGAAAGTGACTTGGCGCCTGACCTGCGACGTGCTTGCAGTTACCCGCGAAGAAGATGGTTCATTTCACGTGGCAACGCACCAGGGAAACCATCGTACGCCCTCGCTCGTCATTGCCACCGGCGGGCTTACCGTACCCAAGATCGGGGCTTCGCCCTTTGCCTACCGCATCGCCGAGCAATTTGGACTGAAAATCATCCCCCCCAGACCGGCGCTCGTTCCGCTCTCCTTCCCGCCTGAAACCCTGGCGCAATTTGGCGACCTGTCCGGTATTTCTCTCGACGCAGAGGTGTCCTGTCATGGGGGGTGCTTTCGCGAACACCTCTTGTTCACGCATCGCGGACTTTCGGGTCCGGCCATCCTGCAAATTTCCTCCTATTGGAATCCTGGCGACTTCATCTCGATCAACCTCCTGCCAGACCGGAATGTCCGCTCCTGGCTACTGCAAGCACATTCCAGCCGGACTCGTTTCGACAACATGCTCTCGGAGGCGCTCCCCAAACGCTTCGCACAGCAATGGTGTAATGCAAACAATCTGGTAAAACCCATGCAGCAGTTCACCAGCGATGAATTGAGCATCGCCGCGGAGGCTCTATGCAACTGGCGGGTTCAGCCTTCTGGAACCCTGGGATACAACAAGGCCGAGGTCACTTTGGGAGGCGTAGACACCGATGAGCTATCATCCAAAACAATGGAGGCAAAATCCGTTCCAGGGCTTTACTTCATTGGCGAAGCGGTGGATGTGACCGGACAGCTGGGGGGGTTCAATTTTCAGTGGGCCTGGGCCAGCGGCGATGCAGCTGGGCATGCCGTCTAGGTTCATGTTTTCCGTACTATCATGAAGGTTCATCGGGGGGCATCATGAAAGACATCAGGACATTGCTGGTACTGGTAACGCTGCTGTTTGGAATGTCGGTCGCATTGGCGCAGTCGCAACCACCCATTCGGGTGCGCGGTATCGTCACTGCATTTGTTGGCGACGAGTTGCAGGTGAAATCACGCGAAGGTCAGGACTTGAAGATCCACATGGCCGATACCACCAAGGTCAACATCCTGTCGCCGATCAAGCTTGGCGACATCAAGGCGGGCAGTTTCGTGGGCGTGACCGCACTCCAGAACGGCCCGGGAAACTCCCTACAGGCGCTTGAAGTCCATTTGTTTCCAGAGGCCCTGCGCGGTACGGGTGAAGGCCATTACGCCTGGGATCTCGAGCCAGGAACCAGCATGACCAACGCCAACGTTGACGCCATCGTCGACGTTAACGATGGCAAGGAACTGGTGCTAAGCTACAAGGGTGGTAGCCAGAAGATCATTGTGCCCCAAGGGGTTCCACTGGTCACCTTCATTCCTGCCGACAAGTCGCAGCTCGTTCCAGGGGCCAAGGTGCTGGTCATTACCCAAAGGGGTGAGGATGGCACCCTGAAGGCCCTGCGCATCAGCGTGGGAAAGGACGGCATGAAGCCGCCCATGTAGCCCTATTGCTTGTTGTAGTTTTTGATGGCCTCCATCATGGTCTTCACCTGGGGGCTATGCTTCTTTTCGGCACTGGATGCAGCGGTTGCAGGGGCCACCACCGGCGAGGTGGCCTTGGATGCGGAAGCCGGCGGGGGGGCTGCAGAGGTACTGTCGGGCTGACGCAATTGTTCTTCCATGGTCGGTGAGACTTTCAGTTTCACCTGCATTCTGGTTACACCCTGAATGATTTTTGTCAGGCTCTCATCCAGTTTTTTTCGTTCAGCATCCTGCATTGTTTTTTCCTGCGCCAACGTCCCCTTGAGTTTTTCCAGATCGCCCTTGATGGCCAACAAACCGGCATTCATGCTGTTGACCTTCGCCAACCCCTCCTTGAACTGCGACTGGGCCGCTTGATTTCCCGTAACGGCAATCACCGCAACAATGAGTGCCACAACGGACACCACGGGCGCGAAGCCTTCTGCAATGTAATGACCGCCACATTTGATCCAGGTGCGCAGGCGTGACGTCTTCGACGGTGGCGCATTGGCCTCCTCGTCCTTTTTGTTTGCGGTGTCTTCTTCGTGTTCGGGTTGCCTTGCCATGGTTGCCTCGAGATCGTCAGGGTTTAAGACCGATGCAGGCTTTGCCGTAACATCCCCAATTGCGACTTCATTCTATCACCATGAGTTTGTCGATCAGGCATCCCCCGCTGCCACCCACTGAGCCTGCCCGCTCACTTCGCGACGCCAAATGGAGAACTTAAGGTAGCAGGCCTTTTCTGTCTCGAAGCTTCCAGCACCTGTCGAAATGGATCCTCTGCAGCAGCAGGAGACTCAGGGTTCGTTGCGTGATTCGGCCCAGGGGCTTCCAGAGCGGCCTTGAAGGGATCCGGGGGCAGGGCAGGGCCCTGGGTGGAATCCGGGGTCAGCGTGCGGGTTGCCGGGATGCGTTGATCCTGTGTTTGCGCGAGCCCGTGGGAGCGCTCACCAGCATCGCCTTCACGCCAGACAAACAACCTGGCTCCTGCCAACAGCAGCAACATGATGGCCAACAGCCCCAGCATCCTGATGCGCCGGGCGCCGGTTGAACTCTGGATGTGCGATGGTTTGGACAACCTGTTGTTTCATGAAATCAAGAATATCCCGGACCATTCTACAACATCATCCGCTTCAGGCCGCATCATGGCATCGACAGAATACTTTAGAATGGAGCGCATCATGAACAATCAAAGTACCGCAGTTCACTCCCCTGGACAACGCTGCCCCTGGTGCGGTGATGACCCGCTTTACATGGCCTACCACGATACCGAGTGGGGCGTGCCGCAGCATGACGACCGCATCCTGTTCGAATTTCTGCTGCTGGAGGGGGCGCAGGCGGGGCTTTCGTGGATTACCGTGTTGCGCAAGCGCGAAAACTATCGTCTGGCCTTTGCCGGCTTCGAGGCGCAACGCATAGCCACCTTTGGCGACGCGGAGGCGGCAGGCCTGCTGACCAATCCGGGCATCATTCGCAATCGTGCCAAAATTGCTGCTGCCATCGGCAATGCCCGCTCCTATCTCGCAGTGCAGGATCAGTTTGGCAGCTTCGACCGTTACTTGTGGCAATTTGTGGATGGCGTTCCCGTACAGAACACCTGGCAGCATCCCTGCGAGGTCCCGGCACAGACCTCCCTGGCCGTGCAGCTTTCCAGGGATCTGCACCAGCGTGGCTTCAAGTTTGTGGGCCCCACCATATGCTACGCCTTCATGCAGGCCGTCGGACTCGTCAACGACCACTTGAGCACCTGTTCCCGGCACGCCGCACTCAGCGGACCATCAACAGGTAGAGCAGCAAGCCGTTGACCACCAGGGACAACGCCACGCAGAGTTTGAGCAGCAGCGCAGGGTCCCGCTTCAAAAGCGGCATTTTGCGCGGAACGCGTAACCTGCCATGCACGCCTTTTTCCAGCGCCAACAAGAATTCCTCGATGGTTTCGAAGCGATCCTCGGGTTCACGGGCTACGGCCTTCAACAAAACGGCTTCCAGCCATACGGGGATGTCGGGACGATAACGCGTGGGACTGAGCGGATCACCAAAACGCGGGCGCTGAAAGGGCTCGATCTCGCCATAGGGGAACCTGCGTGTCAGCAATTCATACAGCGTCACCCCACATGCATACAGATCGGAAGCCTCCGAAGCCGGTTTTCCTGCATGCAGTTCGGGAGCCATGTAGCTTGGGGTTCCGGGGTTATTGATCTCCCCAAAGTCCTGGCCATCGGATGCGGCAACGCCCAGATCCAGTATTCGCAAATGACCATCCGTGCCCAGATGGACATTGTCCGGTTTGACGTCCCGATGCACGATGGACAGGCGGTGCAGGGCACCGAGCCCCTTGAGCAGGCGCATGCCGATGTCTACGGCTTCTGCTGGCGAAAAATGCCGCCCCTGATGCAACCATTGCCCCAGGGTTGCGCCTTCGTGCCAGGTCATCAGGTAATACAGATAACTGCGAGCCGGAGATGGAATCACCTGAGGGAAAGCTGCATCAATGACCCGACGAGCCAGCCACTCTTCGTGCGCCAGAGCGGAGGCATCCGCGCTGTCGCAACCCTGGCGCAATGTTTTCAGTACACAGTGCTGCCCAGTGGCTTCGATGCGTGCTTCATACAACACGGTCACCCGAGAAGCATGAAGAACCTTGATGATGGCAATGCCGTCCAACCCATCACCCGCCTTGAGGCGGCTTGGGATGGGTAGACGCCCGGTGCTGGCGAGGGCATCCCGCAATCGCGCCGCAGGAACGGCCTGGACGCGCACCACCAGCGCAGTGCAATTATCCTGGCTTCCCCTGGCTACTGCAGACATCGTCAGGTGCGTGGCTGCGTCCTGTGGATCGTCATGGGTAGCCAGGCATTCGCGCATGCGCTGTTCGCCCAGGCGGTTCCAGACGCCATCCGAACAAATCAGGAAGCGGTCCCCCGTGTCCAGATCGCCATCACCGTAGTCCACCACCAGCTGGGCATCCAGTCCCACGGCCCGCGAAAGCACGGTGTTCAGTTCGGGATGGTCCCATACATGGTCATGGGTCAGGCGCCGCAAGGCGCCTTCGTGAAATCGATAGATGCGCGAATCTCCCGCGTGCGCAAAGTAATAGCGTCCACCACGCAGCAACAGGGCCGAGAGGGTTGTTGCCATGCCTGCGTTGTGACGCAAAGACTGGTTTTGGGAAAACAGCCAGCGGTTGAGCGACTGGATGACCGTGTCCAGCGCATGGAAGACACTCCAGGTATCGGGTGTTGCGTAATAATCCGCCAACAACCCACGCACCACATATTCCGAGGCTTCGTTGGCGTTGCTATGCCCTCCCACGCCATCCGCCACGGCCGCGAGCAACCCCTTGTTTTCGAGTTCGGGGCCGACCGGCGTGACGGCCCCGCAAAAATCCTCATTTCGCGGCCGCGGCCCGATCAGCGAACTAAAACCCAGGGCAAAAGCCGAAGACATGACTTCCCGGACCCCGTCGTCAGATCCGCGCGCTGGTCAGGCTTGCGGCACCCCACGTGGTGCGCCAGCGCGTCTTGACTGCCGTCAGCCCCACCAAAGCGATCACGGCGAGTGCGGCAAACACGTAGAACCCCGTCATGTAACTCCCAGTCGCCTGCCTGGAGTAGCCCAGGCTGGAGGCCAGATAAAATCCTCCCACGCCGCCGGCCATGCCCACCAGCCCCGTCATGACGCCGATCTCCTTGCGGAAGCGCTGCGGCACCAGTTGAAACACTGCACCGTTGCCCATCCCGAGCGAGAGCATGGCCACCACAAAACCCGCCAACGCCATCCAGGATTGCGGCAGTCCTACACCCACGACGGACAGCGCGCCAGCGGCCACCAGATAAACTCCGCTGAGTAACCGAATACCTCCGAAACGGTCCGCCAGAGCTCCGCCCATGGGGCGCACCAGCGATCCTGCGAAAACACAAGCTGCGGTATAGAAACCGGCGGTCTTGGGCTCCAGGCCATACTGCGTATTGAAGTAGATCGTGAGCGACGAAGCCAGACCCACGAAGCCGCCAAAAGTGACCGAATAGAAGAACATGAACCACCAGGCATCCTTGTCCTTCAGTACCAGCAGGTATTCTGACAGACGCTTGGGCGGCGGTGCATTGGGCGCATCCCTGGCCATGATCACATAGGCCAGCAGTACGAGGCCGAGGGGGATCAGTGCCAGACCGAAAACATTGCTCCAGCCAAAAGCAGCCGCCAGCGAGGGGGCGAAGAGCGCTGCAAAGACGGTGCCCGAATTCCCTGCTCCGGCAATGCCCAGTGCCTTGCCCTGGTGTTCCGGCGGGTACCAGCGTGAAGCCAGCGGCAGTGCCACGGCAAAGGAAGCCCCGGCCACGCCGAGGAACAGCCCCAACACCAGCACCTGTTCATAGCTGTGGATTCCCCACCACCAGGCCACAAATAGCGCGGCAATCACCACGATCTGACCGATGATGCCGGTGATGCGTGCATTGAGGTGGTCCACCATGATTCCCAGTACCAGCCGCAACGCCGCACCCGACAACACCGGCGTGGCCACCATCAATCCTTTCTGGACATGATCCAGGTTGAGATCTTTGGCGATCTGCACGCCCAGCGGACCCAGAATGACCCAAACCATGAATGCCAGATCGAAATAAAGAAACGCTGCAATGAGCGAAGGGGTATGTCCGGCTTGCAAGAAAGGCTTTCGATCCATGATCTGCTCCTGAAGTGTTTCGTGCGGTCTACAAAATGTTCATCTCTTGTTGCGGCTGAAGTGACGCCAGGCGTTTTAATTCTGGCAGGCAGGACCCGCAGTTCGTGCCGCATTGGAGCGCCTTCTGCAGGGCCATCAGCCTCTGCTCGGGACCCTCTGTCATCATTCCCTGCAAGGCCGTGGTGATGGCCTGTTCAGAAACGTTGAAGCAGTCGCAAACCACTTTCCCCCTGGCCAAGGGCTTTCCCGGCGGAGACTTTCCGGGCGTCAACAGCGCGCGCCCCAACCCCTCCACCGAAGCGCCACTCTCGAGGTAATCCTGCAACCAGGAGGCTGCGGCCACTTGGGTGGTTTCACCCGCCACGAGTACAGCAATCAGCTTCCCATGCAATGCGCCGCCCACACCCATGCGGATCAAGCGGCTGATGCCACGGTGCCTGTCCTGATACCGGAGCACCCCGGGGTCGCCGACATGCAGTCCCAGCACCGCCCCGATGGCGGCCAGCGTGGCTTCCGGTGCTGCATCGTAATCGGCGATCCTTAACAGCACGCCCACGGGTGCTTCCTTGCCCTGCATCTCATGGCCAAACAGCACACAGCTGCCAAAGGCAAATCCAGCCAAATGTCCGCGCAATGACATCCGGGCGGCCAGTGCCGCGTGCTGTGGCAACCAGGCAAAGGCCGTCAGGCGCCAAGGCAGCTCGGCTTTCAAGAGCTTGATGGCGGCATGCTTGAGTTCGGGCTGTCCCGACACGGAATCGATGGCAGGCAGCGTCAGGGTGTTGACGCCAAACCCAGGGGCCCCGCCCGCCTGTCCAGACACCGATTCCTCGCCCCAGTGCATGGCCACGAAGGCCTGCATCGGCGCCACCTCTTCCGAAGGTTGGATTGGCAGCACCTGACTGCCCCGGCGACTGGTGAGATGCACCAGGTCACCCGCCTGTAGCCGCAAACGCCCGCAATCCGCGGGAGAAATTTGCACCACAGGTTCGGGGGCGTGCGCATAGAGCCGCGCCAGGGTTCCGGTTCGGCTCATGCCGTGCCACTGGTCTCGCAACCGGCCGGTGGTGAGGGCAAAGGGGTAGCGGGCATCTGTGGGCTCAGCAACGGTGGTGTAGGGCGCCGCAACAAACTGCGCACGCCCGTTGGCAGTGGCAAAAACACCATCCTCGTAGAGCCTCACCTTTCCCGCCAGGGCACCTGCCGGCATGGGCCATTGTTGCGGTCCGTGTGTTTCAAGGAGGCCATAGGTCAAACCGGTGATATCCAGATCGCGCCCGGCCGTACTGGCTCGATGCTCCAGCCAGATGGATTCGGGACCATCATAGGGGAACAACGAGTTGCCCGAACGAGTGGAGCATCCCAGCAGCTTTTCCATGCGGCGCCCCACCGACACGGCAATGGACCAGTCATGGCGCGCCTGTCCAAAGGGTGCCACTGCAGGAAGCACACGACTGATTCGGCGTTCTGAATTGGTGACCGTGCCTTCCTTTTCAGCCCAGGTGGTTGCCGGCAACAGGACGTCCGCAAACGGTACGGTGGCCGTGTTGCAATAAGCCTCCTGCACGACCACAAACTCCGCGCGCGTCAGGGCTTCCCGCACGGCCGCCTGGTCCGGCATGGATTGCGCGGGATTGGTGCAGACAATCCAGATGGCCTTGAGCGTGCCGCTGCGCAGGGCTTCGAAGAGGGGTATGGCCGTCAAGCCAGGCCGTTCCGGCACGGATGCCACATCCCACAGCTCAGCCACCTCGGCCCGGTGTTGCGGATCGGCGAGATTGCGATGGGCGGACAGCAGGTTGGCCATTCCACCCACCTCGCGCCCACCCATGGCGTTGGGTTGGCCGGTCAGTGAGAAGGGGCCGGCCCCGGGCTTTCCAATCTGAGCGGTGGCAAGGTGCAGGTTGATGAGCGTGGCATTGTTTGCCGAACCCGAAGTGGATTGATTGAGACCCTGGCAATACAACGAGAGCGTGGCTTCGGATTGCGCAAACAACCGCGCAGCCTCGCGCAAGTCTTCTTCCCGGATGCCGCAGCACTGTGCCACGACGCGTGGCGTAAATTCGGCCACCCGGTTTTTCAATGCCTCGAATCCTTCCGTATGCGCGTCAATGTAGGTCCGATCGATCCACCCCTCCCACAACATGATGTGCAGCATGCCGTGATGCAAGGCTACGTCGGCGCCCGGAGATATCTGCAGGAAAAGGTCAGCGCTTTGGGCCGTGTCCGTCCGGCGCGGATCCACCACAATCAGCTTCATTTCCGGATTTCTGGCGCGGGCTGCCTCGATGCGACGAAACAGCACCGGATGCGCATAAGCCATGTTTGACCCGGAAATGAAAATGACCCTGGCCCGCTCGATGTCCTCGTAACCACAAGGTGGTGCATCGGTTCCCAGCGTCTGCTTGTACCCTGCCACGGCGCTTGACATGCACAGGCGCGAGTTGGTGTCGATGTTGTTGGTTCCGATCAGCCCCTTGGCGAGCTTGTTGAACACGTAATAGTCTTCGGTCAGAAGCTGACCCGACACGTAAAACCCGACGGCATCCGGCCCGTCACGGCGAATGATTTCCGCAAAGCGCTGTGCCACGGCATCCAGCGCCGTGTCCCATTTCACGACATGGCGCGGGGCGGTACGCACCTGACGCATCTCGGGACAGGTTGCGCGGACTTGTTCGTACACATGGGGTTGCGCCGTCAGGTGGAGCGTGGCGCCCTTGCTGCAGAGCCTCCCAAAATTTGCCGGATGCTCAGGATCGCCGCGCACGCCCGTCACATGCCGCACCCCAGCGGCATCTGACGCAGACTCGATCAGCATGCCGCACCCCACACCGCAATAGCAGCAGGTGCTGCGCGTGATTTGCGATGCGCCGTTCATGGGCCACCTGCGAGTTCCGCCTTGTTGAGGTACACCTGGCCGCCTTCCACCTTAACCGACAACCGTCCCGCACAGCCGGCATCCGGCGCCACGGCCTCGCCGCTTTCAAGTTCGATGTTCCATCCATGCAGCGGGCAGGTGACGCGATGACCATGCACGATGCCCTGAGACAGCGGTCCTCCCTTATGCGGGCAACGATCACGCATGGCAAAAACGCATTGGTCTTCCGTGCGGAATACTGCAACGGGCCCGATGGTGGCACCCTCCAGCACGCGCGCGCCCAGCACCGGAATTTCATCCAGTGCCAGAACGGCAATCCAGATTTCGCGGGTTTCCACGAGGCTCATGACAGGGTCCCCTCCGCACTCGGGGCAAGCTGCACCGGACGAAACTGCTTCCAATCAACGCCGGCCGTTTCCTGCGACCTCCAAGGATCCGGAGCCCCCTGCAAGGCAAACAGCAACCGGTCAAACAAGGCACGGCGCCCTTCACCGTCGTTGACGATGCGTTGCCGAATCGCCTCCATGCCCACTCGTGACACATAATGAACCGTACGCTCCAGGTACCAGCCCTCTTCACGGTACAGTTGCAGAAATGCCCCCGAGTACTCCTTCACCTCATCGTCAGACCTGACCTTGCACAGATGCTGGGCCACTTCAGTCTTGATGCCACCGTTGCCAGCCACATAAATTTCCCAACCTGAATCCACGCCGATCACACCCACGTCCTTGATGCCCGCCTCAGCGCAATTGCGCGGACAACCTGAAACCGCAAGCTTGACCTTATGCGGCGAATACATGCCGAACAGCATTTTTTCCAGATCGACCCCCATCTTCATGGAGGACTGCGTGCCGAACCGGCAATGTTCGTCACCGACGCACGTTTTGACCGTGCGGATGGACTTTCCATAGGCATGGCCGGAAGGCATGTCGAGGTCCCTCCACACGGCAGGAAGATCTTCCTTCCGGATTCCCAGCAAATCGATGCGTTGCCCGCCGGTGAGTTTGACGGTGGGTACGTTGAACTTCTCCGCCACATCAGCAATGCGGCGCAACTCTGCCGGATTGGTGAGCCCTCCCCACATGCGTGGCACCACGGAATAGGAGCCGTCCTTCTGGATGTTGGCGTGAGCGCGTTCGTCGATGAAGCGCGACTGCGGATCGTCGACTGCCTCATGGGGCCAGGTGGAGATCAGGTAGTAGTTGAGCGCCGGCCTGCAACTGGCGCAGCCGTTGGGTGTGCGCCACTCCATGAATTGCCGTACCTCCTGTTGCGACAGCAGGTGGTGCTCACGGATGGATTTGCGCACCTCGTCGTGGGAGTGGTCCGTGCAACCACACAGGGCCCTTTTTGCCGGGGCCTCCGAATAATCCGTGCCCAGCACATTCATCAGGATCTGCTCCACCAAGCCGGTGCATGAACCGCATGAGCCACTGGCCTTGGTGCATTTGCGCACGTCTTCCAGGGTAAACAGGCCCTGCTCCTGAATGGCCCTGACGATGGTGCCTTTGCTGATTCCGTTGCAGCCGCACACCTCGTCCGAATCGGCCATGGCCATGGCTTTGTTATGCCCTTCATGCCCCACATCGCCAATGTTGCTTTCGCCAAACATCAGGGTGTCGCGCAGCTCGGCTATTTTCCGCCCTTCGCGCAGCAACTTGAAATACCAGGTGCCGTCCGCCGTGTCGCCATACAGGCAGGCCCCCACCAGATGGTCGTCCTTCAATACCAGTTTCTTGTACACGCCACCCACCGGATCGGACAGCGTGATTTCTTCCATGCCTTCTCCCCCCATAAAGTCTCCGGCAGAAAAGAGGTCCACGCCGGTTACTTTCAGCTTGGTGGACGTCACCGACCCGGTATAGCGGCCAATCCCCATGAAGGCCAGGTGATTGGCACACACCCTGGCCTGTTCGAAAAGTGGCGCCACGAGCCCATAGGCCATGCCGCGATGACTGACGCATTCCCCCACGGCGTAGATGCGCGGGTCGTAGGTCTGCAGCGTATCGTTGACCAGAATGCCCCGCTGGCAGGCCAGCCCGGCGGCCTCCGCGAGCGTCGTGTTGGGACGGATGCCTGCAGCCATGACCACGAGGTTAGCGGGGATCTCGCTGCCATCCTTGCAACGCACTGCGCCCACGCGCGTGCCCGTATCATCGACCAACAACTCGGTGGTCTGCGTGGCCAGTCGAAACTGCAACCCTTTGGCCTCCAGGGACTGTTGCAACAATCTTGCGGCGACGGGGTCGAGTTGACGTTCCAGCAACCAGTCCGCCAGATGAATGACGGTCACTTCCATGCCGCGCAATTTCAGGCCGTTTGCGGCCTCCAGTCCCAGCAATCCACCGCCGATGACCACCGCATGGCGGTAACTTTTGGCGGCCTCGATCATGCATTCGGTATCGTGAATGTCGCGATAAGTGATCACGCCCGGAAGGTCCTTTCCGGGTACCGGAAGAATGAAGGGTGATGATCCCGTGGCAATCAGCAGGCGATCGTAGTCTGCCGTGATGCCGTCTTCCGTCACGACCTGACGCCTGATGCGGTCAATCCGGCTGACGGTGCTGCCAAGATGCAGGCGAATGCCGTTTTCTGCATACCAATCGAGGCTGTTGAGGATGATTTCATCCACCGTCTGTTCTCCGGCAAGAACCGGCGAGAGCAGAATGCGGTTGTAGTTGGGGTAAGGCTCCGCGCCAAACACCGTAATCTCGTACAGTTCCGGGACAAGTTTGAGCAACTCCTCCAGGGTTCTGACCCCAGCCATCCCATTGCCAATCACCGCCAACTTCATTTTTTTCATGACCTGATCTCCCAAGGGTCCCCAGACACGCAAAAATCGGTGTTCCATTTGCGTGCCGAGTCACTTGACTCTCTGCAAGAATCAGACCTGTTTTAAAAGATTTAATAAACAGGCTTTACATCAATGGGTTATACATCTCCCCGAGCTCTCATTGAAATCACCCTGCTGCAAATCGGTGCCGAACGCACTGCTTTGGTGCTTTCTTTGGACGAAAAAAAACCGCCGGAAAATCCGACGGTTTTAGTGTTAACCCTGAGCGGCGGACGAACGGGGCTTATGCCTCTGGTGCGCCCTCGCCTTCGGCTGTCCCAGCGGGACGATCCAGCAACTCCACCAGCGCCATGGGCGCATTGTCACCCTGGCGGAAGCCAAATTTGAGAATGCGCAAATAGCCCCCATTGCGGGTCTGGTAGCGCGGTCCGAGCTCGTTGAACAGCTTGGTGACCATGTCGCGGTCGCGCAACCGGTTGAACGCCAGGCGGCGATTGGCCAGTGAAGGTGCCTTGCCCAAAGTGATCAGGGGCTCTGCAACGCGGCGCAGCTCCTTGGCCTTGGGCAGGGTGGTACGGATCACTTCATGCCGCAGCAGTGAATTGGTCATGTTGCGCAGCATGGCCAGCCGGTGGCTGGTGGTGCGGTTCAACTTGCGATTGCTAAGACGGTGACGCATGATGGATTATCCTTAAGGTTCGATTCGAACGCGTTTAACGGCGGTCGGTCAGGCCGACAGGGGGCCAGTTTTCCAGCTTCATCCCGAGGGTCAAGCTCTTGGA
>DAIBBI010000043.1:0-6826 GCA_027442615.1 Ferrovaceae bacterium
AGAAGGCTTTCTCTACTTCATCAGCCGTCGCGATGAAATGATCAAGACTTCCGGATACAGGGTCAGCCCCACCGAAGTGGAGGAAGTGGTTTATGCCACGAATCTCGTCAATGAGGCGGTGGCCATTGGTGTTCCGCATCCGGTTCTGGGCCAGGCCATCGTGCTTGTGGTCACCTCGCGCCCCGGCACCACACTGGACCACGCAGCCTTGATGGATGAATGCCGCCGCCGATTGCCTGCATTCATGGTTCCAGCTTCAATCAGAGGGTATCCTGCAGATCACTTGCCACGCAACCCAAATGGCAAAATCGACCGTAAACTACTCGCATCAGAAGTATTGAGTTAAAAAGACCAGGCCATGATCCGTCTTTTCAGACACTACATCTCTCATGTCTCCATACTCCAGCTGGTCACGGATGCACTGGTTTTCTTTTACTCGATTTACGTGGCCAGTTCCATCAGGTATGGCCAAGAGTCCCTCGTATCAACCGGATTACTAGAAAACCTGCCTTCCAAGGGCCTGCTCTTTGCTGCCGTCATGGTGGGCAGCATGACGGCAGGGGGGCTGTACGAATCCTGGGAGTGGGAAGGCGGATTGCGCGGCATGTTCAAGCGCGCCGGGGTGGCCGCCATGATCGGGTTTATGGCGCTGCTCGTCATTTTCTATCTTTTTCCGCAATTTTTTCTTGAACCTTATGTTCTGGCTTATGCCCTTATCATTTCCATTGTCACGGTAGCGACGCTTCGCATCATCGCGTTACGCTGGATGAACCTGGACGGCATGAAGCGTCGCATTCTGGTGCTGGGCACTGGAAGCCGCGCAGCCAAGATCGATGAGTTGTACCAGCATAATGGCCGGTTGTCGCGACGCCTCAATATCGTTGGCTACCTGCCCTTCAGCAGCAGTCAACATGCCGTGAACGCCTCAAAAATTCTTGCCGACCCAGATCGGCTTCCTGCCATCGTCAAACGATACGGCATTCAGGAAATCATCGTGGGCATTCGTGATCGCCGCGGAGGGCTTCCCCTGGATGATTTGCTGGAATGCAAACTCATGGGGGTTCGCGTCACGGAACTCTCGTCATTCTTCGAGCGCGAGGTGGGTGCCCTGCAACTGGATTCTCTCAACACCGGGTGGATGATCCATTCAGATGGATTTCAACGCGGCCTGCTGCGGAAACGCATTTTCGACCTCGTCGTCAGCTTTCTGCTGCTGGTGGTGGCACTACCCATCATGGCCGTGGCCGCCCTGCTGATTTTCCTCGAGAGCGGCGCCCCCATCATCTACCGGCAGGCGCGTGTCGGCCAGTATGGCAAGGTGTTTACCATCTACAAGTTTCGCAGCATGCGCAACGATGCCGAAAAAGATGGCACCCCCCAATGGGCCATAAAGAATGATGATCGAATCACCCGGCTGGGCAAGATCCTGCGCAAGTTGCGCATTGACGAGCTACCGCAGATATTCAATGTGTTCAACGGGGACATGAGTTTTGTGGGGCCCCGCCCGGAACGACCCTATTTTGTGGATAAGCTCTCGGAAGAGATCCCTCTCTACAAGTTTCGACATAACCTCAAACCAGGCATTACCGGTTGGGCCCAAGTGTGCTTTTCCTATGGGGCTTCTTTGGAAGATTCTGTTGAAAAGCTGCAATATGACTTGTACTATGTCAAAAATCACAGTTTGTTTCTGGATTTAATGATTTTATTCAAAACGGTACAAATCGTCTTATGGGGAAAGGGCGCTCGTTAGGGCACAGTTCAATGGCGTGGGTCTGACAATGGGGAGCGATTGTGGGAACGATTAAAAATGGTATCCAAAGCAGGACAATGTGGATCGTGGCCTTGCTGGCAACGCTGGCGGGGGGATGTGCCAGTTTCGAGCCCGCACCTAAAAATGTCGCCGAACCCGAAAGCTATAATTACATTATCGGCCCTGGCGATAATGTCAATATCGTTGTTTGGCACAACACGGAATTGACCGAACTGTTACCTGTTCGCCCCGATGGAAAGATATCTACACCCCTGGCAGAAGACATGCAGGCTGCGGGCAAGACCCCAACCCAACTTGCACGTGATCTTGAAAAAGCGCTTTCTAAATACATCCAGGATCCTGTCGTTACCGTTATCGTTAAAGGATTTGTGGGGCCCTACAATCAACAAATCCGGGTTATTGGCCAGGCCACAAAACCTCAGACGCTGCAGTATCGTGAAAACATGACCCTGATGGACGTCATGATTGCAGTGGGGGGTATCACAGATTTTGCAGCCGGAAACCGCGCCACCATTCTGCGCAACGTCAACGGGACTAATCAACAGTTTTCAGTCAAGCTGCAAAACTTGATGCGCTATGGTGACATCAGCGCCAACGTACCCATGATGCCTGGCGACGTCCTGATCATTCCAGAAAGCTACTTTTAACCCCACGCAGGATTGACGGGCCGCCTGTATATGCCAACTGGAGGGATTAGTCTGGCATGCAACATCTTGGCGGGTTACACGAAATAGGGATACGGCATGCATGAAATTGTTGACCAGTTGATGGGACATGCGGCGGCGGTGTGGCGTCGTCGCTGGTATGTCATCATTACCGCCTGGTTGGTGTGCATTGTGGGCTGGGGTGCCGTTTACAACATCCCTGATCGTTATCAGGCCTCGGCACGGGTGTACGTGGACAGCCAGTCGCTGCTCAAGCCCCTGCTGGCAGGGATTGCCGTCCAACCCAACATCAATGAGCAGGTTTCCATTCTGGCCAATACACTCCTGAGCCGCCCCAACCTCGAGAAGATAGCGCGCATGACCGATCTCGACCTGCAGGCCAAAAATCCCTCGCAACTGGAATCGATCATCAACGGCATGGAAAAAGGGATCACCCTCAAGGGCGCAGGGTATGGCGACATGTACACCATTTCCTACGAAAACCGGAACCCCGAACTTGCCAAAAAGGTGGTGCAGTCGCTCCTGACAATCTTTGTGGAGAGTGGACTGGGCAACAACCGCAAAAACATCACCTCATCCCAAAAATTCATCGATGATCAGGTCAAGGATTACGAAGCCAAGCTGATTGAATCCGAGAACGCTCTGAAGCAGTTCAAGCAGCAAAACATTGGCATTCTCCCGGGGGAAATCGGTCAGGACTATTACACCGAACTGGCCAGCACCCAAGAAAAAATGAACCAGGCAGAAATGGCGCTGCATGAGGCCGAGAACCGGCGCGATTCCCTTAAACGGCAGATTTCAGGTGAAGACCCCTCGCTGGTCATGGACACCGCCACGGGCTCCAACCCCGAGATTGATGCTCGCATCCAGAGCCTGAAGCAGAATCTCGACAGCCTCCGTCTTAAATATACGGACCAGTACCCGGATATCGTGGCCACCAAACGATTGATTGCAGAACTGGAAGAAACCAAAAAGAAAGAAGCCAGTATTCGCAAACCCTCTTCCGGCCTGGCACAGAACAGCTTCTATCAGCAATTAAATGTTTCACTGGCTGAAGCCACTGCAGAAGTGTCTTCACTCCAGGCGCGCATGAGCGAATACCAGCGCCAGTACGGCCGGTTGCGTGCGCAGGCCGGACGAATTCCCGAAGTGGAAGCCCAATATACCCAGTTGACCCGAAATTACGACATCTACAAAAAGAACTACGAGGCCCTGCTTGCCCGAGGCGAATCAGCCAAGCTCTCAGGCGAACTGCAGTCCAAGACGGACGTAGCTGACTTCAGGGTTGTGGATCCCCCCCGGGTACCACTATCACCCTCCTTTCCCAATCGGCCTCTGTTGATGTCCCTGGTGCTGCTAGGAGGGCTGGGTATTGGGGTTGCGCTGGCTTTTCTGGTCAGCCAGATCAGACCCACGGTCAACAGCCAAAGCGATTTGCATGCCCTCACTGACCGGCCCTTGCTGGGTACCGTAACGATGATTGAAACCCCTGAAATCTTGGCCTCCAAGCGCAGGGGATTGATCAGGTACGCCGTGGCTTCAGTTGCTTTGTTAGTCACCTACGGCGCGCTGGTGGGGCTGCACTTTCTCGTTAACCTAACAACAGCCTGACCCATGGGGAACACACGATGAGCCTCATTGAAAAAGCGGCTGAAAAGCTGAGCCATTCAACCCCCGTACCGCTAGAGGCAGTGGCGGGGGCATCAGGCACAAACCTCGAACCGCAAAATGCGACTGCGCCCGAGAATACCTGGCAGGCCAAGGTGGACCTAGCAAGGTTGCGCGGCCTTAACATCATCACCCCCAATGGCGACTATTCCGCTACTGCAGAAGAGTTCAGGATGGTGAAACGGCCCCTACTCAACAACGCCTTTGGAGCAGATGGTCAAAAATTCAAGAACGCCAATCTCATCATGGTCACCAGTTGCTTTCCGGGTGAGGGGAAATCCTTCTGCACCCTCAATCTGGCCATGAGTTTTGCCATGGAAATGGATCGCACCGTGCTGCTGGTGGATGCGGATGTCTCAAAACCCACCGTACTGAGCGTGCTGGGCATCGAGGCTGAAAAGGGGTTGCTTGACCTTTTGGAAGACAAAGATCTTAACCCCTCCGAAGTGCTGATCAAAACCAGCGTCCCCAATCTCACTGTATTGCCTGCAGGGCGTCGCAATGCCAACGCCACGGAGTTGCTGGCCAGCGAATCCATGGCCCGGCTGCTGGACGACTTGGCGCATCGCTACCATGACCGGGTTATTCTTTTTGACTCCCCGCCATTGTTGGTCACCACGGAGGCCAGCGTACTCTCCACGCACATGGGTCAGATCGTGATGGTCATTGAAGCCGGTAAAACACCCCAGCCCGCCATCAATGCCGCCCTGGGGATGGTGTCTTCCTGCGGATATGTGGGCCTGCTGCTTAACAAAGCCGAGAGCCGCCTTGGATTCGACAAATACGGCTATGGTTACGGGTATGGATATGGCCGGTCCTGACCCCCGGAAAGCATTGCAGACCTTACACAGGCTGCTCGTTGCAGGCATATTAGGTTATGCCTCGACAGCCTTGGCGGTGGATCAGGCCGCCGACACTGCTGCCGCCCCTGCAGTCACCCCAGAGGCCTACCAGAACCCCGAGCAACAGGGTGGCCAAGACCCTGGGGCCACCACAGGCTACAAAGTGGTCCAGGGCTGGACCATCACCCCAAGAATCAACGCCACTGAAACCTATTCTGACAATATGTTCCTGGCACCCAGCGGACAAGAAACAGCAGGCTTCATTACCCAACTAATGCCGGGCATCAACATTCTGGGCCAGGGCGACCGGTATAACCTGAATCTGGACTATGCGCTGCAAGACCTGATCTACAACAACTACGGCTGGCAGCATACGTATTACAACCAGCTGAACGCCACCGGCAACTTCGAACTGGTCAAAAGAACCTTCTTTGTGGATGCCGGCGCATCCATCAGTCAACAGCCCCTAACCCCCATTGGTCCGGTGAGCGCCAATGGCGCCAACCTGTCGGGCAATGTCATCAATACCACCACAGAATCCATCAGCCCTTACCTGGTTCACCAGTTTGGTACTTTTGCCACGGCACAGGCCCGCTGGACCCACGTCAACAGCACCTTTGACTATGGCGGCCCGAATGCCGGAGCCTATACCAGCGGCGTTCAGGGGGGGTATGGCACGGCAGGAAACTTTTCCAGCGTGGCCAACACCGCCGACGTATTTATGGCCAATGGACCTGACTTCAATAACCTGCTCTGGAAAGTGGATTACAACAATGCCGAGAGTGCATTTACGGGTTACCCCACCATCACCATCAGCACCAGCACGCTGGACCTGGGGTATCTGCTCACCCCCAATTTCAAGCTGACCTCTGAGGTGGGCTATGAGCATGACAACTTCTTTTACTTTGGCGCCCAGCCGCAGGGTATTTTCTGGAACGTGGGGTTTGGCTGGGCCCCGTCGCTGCGCACCAAGCTGGAGATGACCATCGGTGAGCAGTTTTATGGCCGGACCTATTCCCTCAACTTCAGCCACCGCACCCGCTTGACGGTGTGGAGTGCCAACTATACCCAGGCGGTCACCACCAGCGCCCTCCAGCAATCCCTTCCACCTTCGGCCACCCTGGATCAGTTGTTGCTCACCCAGATTCCCGATGCCACAACGCGCCAGCAGGTCATCCAGCAGATGCTGGCTGCACTGGGACCGCAAAGCAGCCTGTATGGATTGAATGTCCTCACCAATCAGGTGTTTCTGTCCAAAACCTTTCAGCTCAGCAGCGGCATCACCACCCCTCGAAATATCGTGCTGATGACGGTCTTTGACACCAAAACAGACCCCTTGCAGCAGCCCTCCAACAACAATAGTAACGACAGCATCATCAACAACCTGCTGTACCAGGGGGGCTACCTGGGCTTTGGCCCCATGGATCAAGTGGGCTTTACCCTGTCCTGGAACAACCGCATCACCTCCCTGCTCTCCGCCAACTTGAGCGCCTCTGTTTCAAAATTCAATTTCCCCGGACAATCTCTGCAGGAAAACATGGACTATTTTACTGCAGGGCTTTCAGAACAGCTCAGCCGCAAGACCGTGGGCACCCTGAGTTACCGCCACCAGCTCATGAATGCGGGCCAGGGCGGGTATAGTTTCACGGAGAATGCCCTCATCGCCGGCATAACCCTGTTTTTCTGATCCCATGTACACAGTCTTCTACAAGCTGAGTGCCAAGCCCTTTCAACTCAGCCCAGACCCCAACTTTTTCTTCGCCAGCAGCGGCCACAAGCGGGCCATGGCGTATCTCAATTACGGGCTCTCGCTGGCTGAAGGCTTCATCGTCATCACGGGCGAGGTGGGTGCGGGCAAAACCCTGCTGGTCCGCAAACTC
>DAIBBI010000066.1:0-31986 GCA_027442615.1 Ferrovaceae bacterium
TGAGCGCGCTTCGGCTGCCGCGGGTGAGATTTCCGGAGCCGTGGTGGCTACCGGAAAAAGCAGTCCCATCACGCTGTGGTTGGCGTGGCTCGCCGTGGGCGTGCCCTTGGCCTGGGGGGTGAGCATTACCCTGGACAAGGCCTGGGTACTGTTCAGGTAAAACCAGGGGGGCTTTTCAGCCCCCTTTCAGTCGTCGGATTGTTCCAGCGCCTGGCGCAAGGCAGCGAGTTCCTGCTGCAATGTGGCCAGGCGTTGTTTTCCCAGTCGCCCGAAAGCGCCCTCCAGATAGGCAAGATGCGCCGGAAAGGCGCTTTCAAAAACGCGCTGGCCCGCAGGGGTGAGTTGCACCAGGACACTGCGTTTGTCCTGCGGGTTTTCCGCGCGGGTGATGAGCTGTTTTTTTTCCAGACGATCCAGCACCCCGGTGAGGGTGCCCTTGACCATCAGGGTTTTTTCTCCAATGTCACGACAGCTCATGCCTGTCGTGTTGCCCAGGGTGGCGATGACGTCAAACTGGCTCATGGTCAGCCCCAGTTTGCGGATGTGCTGACCCGAAAAGGCATCGAAGGCCTGATAGGTTCTCACCAGTTCGCGCAGGGCAGGCAGAAAGTCCATGGTTGCAATAATAGTACGAACGCGTACAATATAGTCTGTGTGCGTACATTATACAGGAGAGCGTCATGGCAAAAGTCGTTGTTGTGTTTCACAGTGGATACGGGCATACCCAAAAACAGGCCGCAGCCGTGGCCCAGGGGGCGGGTGCCGAACTCATCGCCATCGATGCCGAAGGCAACCTCACGGAAGCCCAGTGGGCGTCACTGGCCACTGCAGATGCCATCATCATGGGATCGCCCACCTACATGGGCAGCGTTTCATGGCAGTTCAAGAAGTTTGCCGATGCCAGTTCCAGGCCCTGGTTTACCCAGCAATGGAAAGACAAGGTCTTTGCCGGATTCACCAACTCGGCCACCATGAACGGCGACAAGCTCTCCACCCTGCATTACCTCTTTACGCTCGCCATGCAGCACAGCGGCATCTGGGTGGGCACGGGCATGATGCCCTCCAACAGCAAGGCGGCGCAGCGCAACGATGTAAACTATGTAGGCTCGTTTTCCGGGGCCATGATGCAGACCCCGTCGGATGCCAGCGTGGACGAGGTGGTGGCGGGCGATCTGGAAACCGCTCGCCAGTTTGGGGAACGCGTGGCCCTGGTGGCCCGCCAACTGAGAGGATGAAACCATGCGCATTCTGCATACCATGCTGCGGGTGACGCAGCTGGAGCGCTCCATTGCCTTTTATCGCGATGTGCTGGGCATGCATGAATTGCGCCGGCACGACTACCCTGAAGGCCGCTTTACCCTGGCTTTCATGGGGTATCAGCCCGAGACGGAAGGGGCGGTGCTGGAGCTCACTCATAACTGGGATACCGATCACTACACCCTGGGCGACGCCTTCGGTCACGTTGCCATCGAAGTGGATGATGCCGCAAAGGCGTGCGACGCGGTGCGTGCCCGGGGTGGCAAGGTGGTGCGCGAGGCGGGTCCCATGAAGCATGGCACCACCGTGATCGCTTTCGTGGAAGATCCGGACGGCTACAAGATCGAGTTCATCCAGCGGGGGGCAATGGTCTGATTCGGCGGGGGCGGGCGCACTGAAGTAGAATGAGTCCAAATGAACGCCCATCTCAAACCCGCGGTACTGCGCCCCACCTACGGCTTTGCCGGGCTGGAAGCCCCCCATATCGTCCAGGTTCCCACGGAACCGCTGGACCATCCTCGCTGGCTGGCCTGGAACGCACCCTTCGCGCAGACCCTGGGCTTGCCTGCAGAACCCCCGGAGGCCTGGCTGCGCGCACTGTCCGGGCAACTGGACCATCAACCCTGGTGCAGCGTGTACTCCGGCCACCAGTTTGGGGTATGGGCGGGCCAACTGGGCGACGGACGGGCCCACACCATCGGAACGCTCGACGCAGCGGGTGTGGCGCAGGAAATCCAGTTGAAGGGTGCGGGCCGCACGCCTTTTTCGCGCATGGGCGACGGCCGCGCCGTGTGGCGCTCCTCCATTCGCGAGTACCTCTGCTCGGAAGCCATGGCGGGACTGGGCATTCCCACCACACGGGCCCTGGCGGTGGTGGGCTCCACGCTGCCGGTGCAGCGCGAATCCCTCGAACAGGCCGCCATCGTCACCCGCGTGGCGCCAAGCTTCATCCGCTTTGGCCATTTCGAACACTTTGCCCATCAGGGCCATCCCGAAGCATTGCGGCAACTGACCGACCACGTCATCGCCCGTTTTTATCCGGAATGCGCCGCAGCGCCAAAACCAGCGCTGGCCCTGCTCGATGCCGTGATCCGGCGCACCGCCGCATTGATGGCGCAATGGCAAGCGGCAGGATTTTGTCACGGCGTCATGAACACGGACAACATGTCCATTCTGGGGCTGACGCTGGATTACGGCCCCTTTGGCTTCATGGATGCCTTTGACCTTCATCATGTGTGTAACCATTCGGATCGGGAGGGGCGCTACGCCTACGCACAACAGCCGCGCATCGGATGGTGGAATTGCGGCGCACTGGGCAGCGCCCTGTTGCCCCTGATCGGCGACGAAGACGCATTGCGTGACGCGCTTGCGCACTACGAGCCCGCTTTCCAGGAAGCACTGGATGCCGCCTTTCGCAGCAAGCTGGGCCTCATGCGCCCGCACGAGGACGATGCCCGGCTGGTGGGGCGCCTGATGCGCCTTCTGCACCATAACCGCACGGATTTCACGCGCTTCTTTCGCGCACTCTCCTTTCTCGCGCGGCAGGCGGGTGAGGCCGACCCGGTGCGCGACCTGGTGCTGGATCGCGACGCCTACGACGGTTGGGTGGCTGCCTATCGCGAGCGACTGGCGTGGGAAGGCTCTGAGGATGCCGTGCGCTGGGCAGCGATGCGTCGCGCCAACCCCAAGTTCGTGCTGCGCAACTATCTGGCCGAGACCGCCATCCGGGCCGCATACGAGGGACGTCTTGAAGTGCTGGTGCAATTGCAGCGCGTGCTGGCGTCACCCTTTGACGAACATCCCGAACACGAAGCCTGGGCCGACATGCCGCCGGACTGGGCCGGCGCGCTTTCGGTCAGCTGCTCTTCATGACGGCACCGCAGCGCAGCTTTCGCTACTACGATCTCATCATGGCGGCCTTCGTGTGCGTGCTGCTCTGTTCCAATTTCATCGGGGCGGCCAAGCAGACGGAGCTGACCCTGCCCTTCGTCGGCACGCTCACCGTGGGGGCCGGAGTGCTGTTTTTTCCTGTCACGTATTTTTTTGGTGACGTGCTGACCGAGGTGTACGGATATGCGCGCGACCGGCGCGTGGTCTGGGCAGGTTTTGCGGCACTCCTGTTTGCCTCCTTCATGGCCTGGGTGGTGGTGAGCCTGCCACCCGCCCACAACGCCTTCATGGCTCAATTCCAGGGGCAGCTGGAGGGCGTGTTCGGCAATGCCTGGCGCATCGCCATCGCCTCCATGCTGGCCTACTGGTGCGGCAGTTTTGCCAACGGCTATGTGATGGCCAAAATGAAGGTGATGACCGAAGGGCGCTGGTTGTGGCTGCGTGCCATCGGCTCCACCGCTGTGGGCGAGGCGCTGGATTCCCTGCTGTTTTACGGGTGTGCCTTCTATGGCGTGTGGGCCCTGCAGGACCTCATCGAGGTGGCCATCCTGGAATATTTTCTCAAGACGCTGTGGGAGGTGCTGGCCACACCGGTGACCTACTGGATGGTGCGCGCGCTCAAGCGCATCGAGCATGAAGACCACTACGACCGACACACCCGCTTCACACCGTTTTCACTGGATGTTTGAACATCGGGGAGGACCATCATGAACGAACGCAACGGGGAGCGATGCTACGATGATGCCGAAGTGGCCGCGCGTCTCGAGCACGAACTGCCGCACTGGCACCTCGTGGCAGGAACGATTCAGCGCACCTACCGTACCCAGGGCTGGAAGGGCGCGCTGATGGTGGTGAATGCGCTGGGGCACCTCGCCGAAGCCGCCTGGCATCACCCTGATCTTGAGGTGAGCTACGACAAGGTGGTGGTCAGGCTGTCCAACCACGCGGCTGGCGGCATTACCGACAAGGATTTTGAACTGGCGCGCAAAATGGACGATTTCATCCAATGGCAACCAGGACGCGAATCCGGTGCGCTGGAAGGCACCCCCCAGGACGTGCGGCATCGGTACATCCGCTACGACGAATGATGTCGCGGGGGAACGGTCTTGCCTGAACTGCCCGAAGTGGAAGTCACGCGAAGGGGCATTGCACCCTTTCTGGTGGGTCAGGTCATCACGGGTGTGGCGGTGCGCCATCCCCGCCTGCGCTGGCCCATCCCGCAAGCGCTCGTCCGCTCGTTGCCTGGCCAGCCCATCACGGCCGTGCGCCGCCGCGCCAAATACCTTCTGGTCGACATGCCCGCCGGTACGCTCGTCCTGCATCTGGGCATGTCGGGTTCGTTGCGCATCCTCACGCAGGCCATGCCGCCGGGCATTCACGATCATTTCGATTTGTGCTACACGGGGGGTGTGCTGCGTCTTAATGATCCGCGCCGCTTTGGAGCCGTGCTGTGGCAGCCTGAGGGGGGCGAGCTCTCCAGCCAGCCGGGTTTGCTGGACCGCCTGGGTCTGGAGCCCTTTGATCCGGCGTTTTCTGCAGCGGTGTTGTGGCAGCGCACGCGCGGCCGCGCGGGGGCCATCAAGCAGGTATTGCTGGCCGGGGAGATCGTGGTGGGGGTGGGGAACATCTACGCCTCGGAGTGCCTGTTTCGTGCCGGCATTCACCCGCAGCGGTCAGCGGGACGCATCAGCGCGGCACGCTACGAGCGCCTTGCCCAGACCATCCGTGACGTGTTGCAGGAAGCCATCGCGCAGGGCGGCAGCACCCTGCGCGACTTTGTGGACAGCAGGGGGTCGCCGGGATATTTCCAGCAGGCCCACCAGGTTTATGGACGCGCCGGCCTGCCGTGCGTGCGCTGCGGTGCGCCCATTCGCCAGATCACCCAGGGACAGCGTTCCACCTGGTTCTGCCCACGCTGCCAACGCTAGCGTTCACGAAGCCACGCGAATGCGCTCGAGGGTTTGCGGATAGGCGGTCGCGAGCGCGTCGTTGCTATTGACGGAAAAACCCAGGTCATGGATCAGGCCGTCATCCAGCCCGTACACCCAGCCATGCACCGTGATGTCCTGCCCGCGGGACCATGCGTCCTGCACCACCGTGGTGTGGCAGACGTTCTGCACCTGCTCGATGACGTTGAGCTCGCACAGACGATCATGGCGGATGGCCGGATCAAAGCCGTTCATCAACTGGTCATGCTTTTCATGCACGTCGCGCACATGGCGCAGCCAGTTGTCGGCAATCCCCACGCGCAGCCGGTTGAGCGCGGCGTGCACCCCGGAGCATCCATAGTGCCCCACCACCATGATGTGGCGGATTTTGAGCATGTCCACCGCAAACTGGATGACCGAGAGCAGGTTGAGGTCGGTATGCACCACCACGTTGGCTACATTGCGATGCACAAAAACCTCGCCGGGGGCAAGCCCGGTAATCTGGTTGGCCGGCACGCGCGAATCCGAGCAGCCAATCCAGAGGTATTCTGGGGCCTGTTGCTGCGCCAGGTTCTTGAAAAAGTCGGGATCCTCGGCCAGCACGGTGCGGGCCCAGGCACGGTTGTTCTGAAACAGGTGATGGAGTGGATTCATGTTCCAAGTATAGCGGGTGTTCCGGAATTTTTAAAAAAAGTGGGGAAGTGCATTTATTCGACTGGATATTTGAGAGAATGGCATATCGGCCCTCCATGATCTGAACAGCCCGAATGAAACTGGAACGAAAATTTTTGCTGCTTGTCACCGGCATCTTCGTTTTTTCGTCGTTGATCGGCTGGCTGGTGTTCAAGAACATGACCGAAGAAATCAACCGGGACTGGAGCCGGCAATTCGTCGAACGCCAGATCCTGTTCGACAAGTACCGAACCTTCTCACCCCTCATCAAGGAAGTGGCACTGGCCAGAAAAATGGCTGCCGAGCCGGCGCTCATCCACATGGCCCTGCACGAAGACGACCCCAAGGCCCGCCGCAATGGGCTTGAGGTGCTGGAACAATACCGCGCCCGTTTTTCGGACCATGCCGTTTTCGCGGCCTTTGCCCTCTCCGGCCACTATTATTTCAACAATGTCACCGACGAATTCAGTGGCGCCGAGCAGCGCTATACACTGTCCCAGGACAACCCCGCGGACGGCTGGTTTTACGCTACCCTGGCGCAGGGCAAGGATTTTCAGATCAATATCGCCCAGGACCAGCACCTCAAGGAAACCCGGGTGTGGATCAATGCGTTGGTGCGCAGTGGCGGCGAGGTGGTGGGCGTAGCGGGTACGGGCATGAATCTCGCCGATTTTCTTGCTGAAACGGTCAATCTCACGCAGCCGGGCATCCACAACTTCTTCATCGACGACGACTTGTCCATCAAGTTGTCGAGCGACCCCAAGCTGATCGATTATGCCAGCATTGCCAAAAAACCGGACCAGCGCATCACCATGGATGCGTTACTCAACCCGGAAGATATCAAGAAGCTGCAGCAGACCCTGTTGCAGCTCAGGGAAGGTGCCGGTAACGACATCGCCAACATCTGGGTGGAATACAACGGCCGGCCGTTTTTGCTGGGGGTGGCGCGCCTGTCCGGGATTGGCTGGTACGATCTCACCCTGGTGGACCAGAAAAAGCTTGGGCTGATCAAGGGGTTTTCCTACGTGCCCTATGCGATCGGGGCTCTCTTTCTCATGGTCCTTCTGGTGCTGGGGTTTGCCCTTCACCAATGGATCATGCAGCCCATCATGTCCCTCAAGAAGGCTTCGGACGCCATCCAGGCGGGTAACTTCGAAGT
The DNA here is from genome assembly GCA_027442615.1 of Ferrovaceae bacterium. GTDB lineage: Bacteria > Pseudomonadota > Gammaproteobacteria > Burkholderiales > Ferrovaceae > JAJZRV01. The sequence goes on from DAIBBI010000066.1 coordinate 6,907, forward strand.
CATGCCGCCACTTGTGGGCGAGGGCGAAGTGGGTGACCTGTCGCGTTCTTTCCGGCATATGGTGACCTTTGTAAGGAACACCCATCGCGAGCTGGAAGAACGGGTCAAGGAGCGCACCGAGGCGCTGCATCGACTGACGGAAATCGACGTATTGACGGGGTTGCTCAACCGGCGCGGCCTCATGGATCGCTTCGACAACGAACTGGCACGCCTGTCGCGCAATGGTGGATCGCTGGGGCTGCTGTTGCTGGATCTCGATCACTTCAAGGGCGTCAACGACACCTATGGCCACGCGGCGGGCGACCTGGCGCTCGTCGAGAGCGCGCGCGTGATCGAGCGGCATAACCGTCCGTACGACTATGCCGGGCGCTATGGTGGCGAGGAGTTTCTGGTGATCCTGCCCGGCTGCAACAGCGAGGATTTGACTGCCATTGCCGAGCGGATTCGCGCTGCCATCGCGGCGCTCCAGCTGGAATACGAAGGCCGGACCTTCTCGTTCACCACCAGCATCGGCATGTACCACGTGCAGCAACCCGAGTCGCGCGACAGCATGCTGAGCAAAACCGACAAGGCCCTGTATCTGGCCAAGGTGGACGGCAGAAACTGCGTGCGCATGTACCTGGACGAACTGGCATGATCAAGCTGGGTCGTGGTCCGTGGCGCAGCCTGCGCTGGCGCATCCGGCTCACCCTGTGGTTTTTTGCGGCCCTGACGGGCCTTCTGGTGGCGGCCTTTGCCAAGCTGGCCGACTGGGCGCTCATCCTGTTCTTCGCGCTGGAAAGCTACGGAGCCTGGGTGCCCTTCCTGCTGGCGCCCGCCGTGGGCATGGCAACGGTCTGGCTGACACAAAGACATTTTCCGGGCATCCAGGGCAGCGGCATTCCCCAGGTCATTGCGGCTACCCGCCTCGCAACCCAGGGCAAGCCGGTAGGCCACCTCGTTTCGCTCAGGATTGCCGTGGGCAAAATCCTGCTGGGCGCATTTGCCCTGATCGGCGGGTTTTCGGCAGGCCGCGAAGGTCCATCCGTCCAGGTGGCTGCATCGGTCCTGTCCGCAGCACATCGCTTCCTGCCCCTCTCGCGTGCCATTCGCATGCGCGACCTGATTCTTGCCGGTGGGGCTGCCGGGGTTTCGGCGGCCTTCAACACGCCGCTGGCGGGCATCGTGTTTGCTGTGGAAGAGCTGGGGCGCCGTCTGGAAACGCGCACCAGCGGCATTCTGGTCAGCAGCATCATCCTGTCCGGCCTGCTGTCCATGGCCCTGCTTGGCAACTACAACTATTTTGGACGCATCCGCATCGATCATGTGGATATGCACATCGTGCTGCCCATCGTGGTCTGTGGGGCCCTCTGTGGCGGACTGGGTGGACTGCTGAGCCGCCTCATCCTGTGGCCCCAGCATCGGCCCGACCTTCCCCTGTGGCGCTGGCGCGCGGCGCATCCCATTCTTTTTGCCGGAGGCTGCGGCCTTGTGGTGGCGTCGTTGGGATGGCTGGGGGGCGGGCTGTCGTACGGCAGCGGCTATTCCATCACGGCCCATGTGGTGTCCGGTGAGGCCACGCTGCCCTGGCACGCACCCGTCACGCGTTTTCTTGCCACGCTCGCCAGCTACCATTCGGGCATTCCGGGCGGCATCTTTGCCCCGTCACTGGCCGTGGGGGCCGCAGTGGGATCCAACATCAGCGCTCTTTTCGGCCCCGAAGTGGGTGCCATTCCGGTGGTGACGCTGTGCATGACGGGTTTTCTTGCGGCCGTCACCCAGGCCCCCATCACCTCCGCCATCATCGTGATGGAAATGGTGGACGGGCACAACATGGTGTTGAGTCTCATGGCGGTCGCGCTGGTGGCGCGTGCCGTCAGTTCGCGTATGGGCACGGAGCTCTACCAGCAACTGGCGTGGCGCTTCTGGACCGAGAGCGGAGAACGGAAAAAGGAGGACTAACTGCCGGGGTCTGCAGCGTGGTACTGGTCATGCAGCCGTCTGCGGTAGGCCCCCAACACATCGCTGCGCGTCAGCATGCCACACAGGCGCGCTTCCCCATCCGTGGTCACTACGGGAAGTCGGCCCACATTGGCAGCTGACATCATCTTGATGGCCTGTCGAAGGTCGGCATGTTCGGGGATCAGCAACGCCGGTCGGTTCAGAAGCGAGCGAATCGGCGTGTCCGCATCAGCCTGGGCAAGATACAAGTCCTTGCGGGTGATCACTCCCACGACCTGACCGCCGTCATCCACCACCGGATAGCCCTGATGCATGCTGCCACGGGCACCACTTTTCAACCAGGCCATCACTTGCCCCAGGGATTGGTCGGCATGCAGGGTCACTGCGGGACGATGGGCATGTCGGCCCACGCGCTCCATCAGGAAAAAATCGCTGTGATAATCGTTTGGAACGCTCACGCCGCGCCGCGTGATTTTTTCCGTCATGATGGTTTGACGCATCACGAGACTGGACAACAGATAGGCCGTACTGCAGCCCAGCAGCAGTGGCAATAGCGCTGGAACCTGCCAGGTGGTTTCCAGGGCAAAAATCACTGACATGAACAAGGCTCGCGCCGAGCCCGCAAAGATGGCCGCCATGCCGACGAGGGCGGCCAGGCTGGGGTTCAGTCCAAGGCCTGGAATGAAAGCGTCAAATCCCTGACCCAGGGCCGCGCCAAGACAGGCCCCAACCGTCATCAAGGGGGCCAGCGTGCCACCAGAAGTGCCGCTTCCCAGGGAAATCGTCCACGACACCAGCTTGGCAATGCCAAGCGCCCAGAGCGTCGGCCCCAGGATGTTGCCGGTCAGGGCATCGGTGATGTTGTCGTAGCCCACCCCCAGCGTGCGTGGTGAAACATAACCGATGATGCCCACGGCAATCGCGCCCAGTGCGGGCCACCACATCCAGTGCAGGCGCAAGTGACCAAAACCGTCTTCCACCGCATAGAGCGCGCGCGTAATGATGACCGTGGCTGCGCCGATGATCAGTCCCAGGGGAATGCACGCCATGAGAGCCCCCGTGCCGGGCCAGGCCAGGGGGGGCATGGAAAAGAACGGAGAAAAACCCAACCACAGCGATCGCATCATTGCGGCGGTCATGCAGGCCACCAACACCGGAATGAAGGAGCGCGCCCGAAATTCAAAAAGCAGCAATTCAATGGCCAGCAGTACCGCGGCGAGGGGGGTGCCAAATGTGGCCGCCATCCCGGCTGCCGCCCCGGCGGCGAGCAGGACCTTGCGTTCATCGGCCGTGATCCGGATGCGCTGTCCCACGAGCGAGCCCAAAGCCCCGCCCGTGGCGATGATGGGGCCCTCGGCGCCAAACGGGCCACCGGTACCGATGGAGATGGCGGCAGACAGGGGTTTGAGGAACAGCACGCGCATCGGGATGCGGCTACGATTGACCAACACCTGTTCCATGGCTTCGGGGATGCCATGGCCACGGATGGCCGGGGATCCAAAGCGCGCCATTGCTCCGATGACCAGGGCGCCGACGATGGGGACCCCGATGACCCAGGGCCCCAGCCGGTTGTTGGCAGGCGACACCAGCGTCCAGCCGATTTCACCGTAAAACGCCACATGCGTGATGAGTCCGATCAGGAGTTGCAGGACCTGCGCCAGCAGGGCTGCCGCAACGCCGATGATGAGGGCAAGGCCGCTGATGAACAGCGCCCTCCGGTCCATGTTTTTGGTGGGATCGCGCGACGACCCCGATTCCTGCAGCAGGTCCAGAGAGACGGCCCCCGCTCCTCCGGAATGCTCAGGACTCATGGTGTTCAACGATCTCCAGGACTTTTTCCAGGGTGGTACCGGTGTAACCGGGCTTTGGCCCGATTTCTTCAAAGGGCAGGTGTTGGCGATTGACCCAGAGCGTGATCAATCCAAACCAGGTGGCTCCCAGGGCATCCCAGGCATTGCTGGAGACGAACAGCACCTCTTCCCGGGCTACGGGGAAGGCGTCAAAGATCAGGGCATAGCATTCCGGTGCGGTCTTGAAGCGGCGCAACGGTGCCACCGAGATCACCCGGTCCAGAAGCTGCGTCATGCCGGCACTGTCCACCAGGGGCTGCAGCATTTCAGCATTGCCGTTGGAGAGGATGGCGGTGCCGACACCCCTCTGGCGCAATGCTCTCAACACCGGCAGGTTTTCAGGAAACGCGGCGAGGTGGGCATACTGCGCCATCAGCTGACGTTCGTGTTCTGCGGACAGGGCGAGTCCCAGGCGCCGGCAGCAGTAGCGCAGGCTTGCCATCGTAAGCGCTTCGAAGGACTGGTAGTAGCGGCTGCCCGCAGCGCCTCCATGGTCGCTCATGGTGATGAGGCGCGTGTACTCCAGCTGTTTGTCGCGCCACATTGTCGTCAGCGCATTGCCCTGGCCGGGAAACAGGCGCTCGGCCAGCGTGCCCACTGAATGCACGTCGAACAGCGTCCCGTAGGCATCGAAGACAACGACTTTGATCATGATGGGGTGTGTGAAGAGAGGTCAGACGGCATTTTCTCAGAAAACGGGGATGAGGCCCCGTTTTTCTCAAATTTTGTGACAGCCGTCACATTTTATGGCATGATCGCGCCAGTTGAATGGGGAAAGACCATGAGCAAACCAGTTGTGCGTAACGAAATCATCGAGGCCGTGCGGGTTCACAAGGGCGCCTTCTGGGCCGTGGCCGCCTTTTCCTTCGTGATCAACCTGCTCTACCTCACCCCCTCGCTCTACATGCTGCAGGTGTATGACCGGGTGGTCACGAGCCGCAGTGAGCTCACCCTCATCTTTCTGTCGATCATCACGGTGGGCATGTTTGCCGTCATGGGCGGACTCGAGTACGCCCGTTCCCAGGTGCTGATCCGGGTGGGCAATGCCATTGACGAAGTGCTCTCCAAGCGCGTCTTTACGGCCACCTTTGAAAACAATCTGCGGGCCGGGCAAAGCAACCCCGCGCAGTCCCTGGGCGACCTCAACAACGTGCGCCAGTTCGTCACCGGCAACGGCCTTTTTGCCTTCCTCGATGCGCCCTGGATTCCCATATACCTGATCGTGATCTTCCTGCTGCACCCCATGCTGGGGTGGTTTGCCGTGGGGGGCACGCTGCTGTTGGTGACGCTGACCTACATCACCGAAAAGGTGTCGAAGGGTCCGCTGGAAGCGGCCAACCGGCATGCCATCCAGGCCAGCAATTTTGCCAACAGCAACCTGCGCAATGCGGAAGTCATCGAAGCCATGGGCATGCTGCGCCCCATGATCAAGCGCTGGTATGCCCACCAGGCCAACATGCTGGAACAGCAGACCATTGCCTCGCATCGCGCTGCCACCGTCTCGGCGGTAACGCGCCTGGTGCGCCTCATCATCCAGTCGGGCGCGCTGGGCCTGGGGGCCCTGCTCGTCATCCAGGGCAAATCCACGCCAGGCGTGATGATTGCCGCCTCCATCCTGACCGGACGCGCGCTGGCCCCGGTGGAAATGCTGATTGGCACCTGGAAGGGCTTTTCCTCGGCACGCAGCGCCTATGAGCGTCTGGCGCGCCTGCTGGAATTCCTGCCACCGCGTACGCCGGGCATGAGCCTGCCGCCGCCGCGCGGCCTCGTGACATTGGAGAACGTATACGCCACGCCGCCAGGCGGCAAGGTGGCCGTCATCAAGGGCGTCAATCTCTCCTTCATGCCAGGTGACGTAGTGGGCATCATCGGCCCCTCGGCATCGGGAAAATCCTCGCTCGCCCGCCTGATGGTGGGCATCTGGCCGGCCCAGGTGGGCAAGGTGCGCCTGGATAACGCCGACGTGTATCAATGGAACAAGGATGAACTGGGGCCCATGGTGGGATACATGCCCCAGGATGTGGAGCTTTTCAACGGCACCGTGGCGGAGAACATTGCGCGTTTTGGCGCCATTGACAGCGAAAAGGTGGTGGAAGCCGCGCGTCTTGCAGGAGTGCATGACATGATCCTGCATTTCCCGGCCGGCTACGACACGCCCATCGGCGAGGGCGGCAGCGTGCTCTCGGGGGGGCAGCGCCAGCGCATCGGCATTGCGCGTGCCCTGTATGGCATGCCGGCTTTCATCGTGCTGGACGAACCCAATTCCAACCTGGATGACGTGGGTGAGGCGGCCCTTGTCTCCACGGTGCTGGCCCTGAAGCAGGCTGGCAGGACGGTGGTGGTGATCACGCACCGCATGAGTGTACTGCAGGCCGTGGACAAGTTGCTGCTGATGCGCGATGGCACGGTGCAGATGTTTGGCGAGCGCGATGCCGTGCTGCAGTCACTGGCCGCCGCCCGTAATCCGCAACCGCAAACCAGCATTCCCCAGCAGGGGCAGGCAAGCGCTCCGGCGCCAGCCCAGGAGTAAGCATCATGGCCAAAAACGAACCCGTCATCATTGACATCACGCCGGTGGTCAAGGGCGAGCCCGAGGTTGCTCCGGTTCCCGTCAACGCGCGCAAGAGCATTTATCTGGGCTGGGTCATCCTGCTGCTCGGGTTTGGCGGGTTTGTGTGGTGGTCCTTTGCCGCCCATCTGGATGAGGGTGTGCCGGTACAGGGCACGGTGGTGGTGGATTCCAAACGCCAGGTCATTCAGCATCAAACCGGCGGAACCATCGAAGCCATTCTGGTGCGTGACGGCGATACGGTGAAGAAGAATCAGGTGCTGATGCGCCTCATCAACACGCAAAGCGAAGCGGCACTCGCCATCAACACCCATCTCGCCGACAGCCTCAAGGTGCAGCTCGATGCCCTGAAATCCCTGGTGGATGAGGGGTATTACCCACGCAACCAGTATCTCGACCTGCAGCGCCAGTATGACGATGCAGTGGCCAAGATCAGGGTGTCGCGCGAGGAAAACCTGCGCACTGAAATCCGCGCGCCGGTAGCGGGCACGGTCATGGGCGTGTCGGTGTATACCGTGGGCGGCGTGGTCCAGCCCGGCGGCAAGATCATGGAAATCGAGCCCGCTGGAGACAAGCTGGTGCTGGAAGCACAGATCCCCACCCATCTGATCGACAAGATCCATGCGGGTCTTTCGGCGGACGTACGCCTTTCGGCACTGAACCAGCGTACCACGCCGGTGCTGGATGGCACCGTGCTGTGGGTATCACCGGACCGTTTTCAGGACCCCCAGCGTCCGGAAATTTCCTATTACACCGCGCGCGTGACGCTGGGTCCGGATTCGGCAACGCTGCTGAAGGGCGAGACCCTGCAGGCCGGGATGCCCGTGGAGATCATCATCAAAACCGGGTCACGCAGCTTCTGGGATTACCTCGTGAAACCCATCAGGGACCGGGCGGCCCTCTCACTCAAGGAACGCTAAGATGAAACGGTTTCATTTGAGCGTTCTGGCCCTGATGTTGCTGGGGGCCCTCTCCCCGGTGCTGGCCATGGATCTGGATGCCGCCATCGCATCCGCCGAGAAAAACGACCCGGCGCTGGCTTCGGCCCAGGCCAATCGCGACGCGGCCTTCGAGAACATTGCCATCGCGCGATCCAAGTTGTTGCCCCAAACCAGCTTCCAGAGCCTGGTGCAAAAAATCCAGGAAGGCGTGAAGCAGGAGGCCGTCGGGCCGGGGGGCGCCGTCGGCAGCAGCTATCTCGTCAACGCCTACAACAACCAGTTCTCACTGCGTCAGGGCCTGTACCACCCGCGCGACTGGATGGGATACGACATCGGGCAGCTGCAGTCGGAATACGGCACGCAAAAGCTTGCCTCGGCGCGCAGCGACCTGTGGGTGCGCACCACCAACGCGTGGCTCGACGTGCTCGCAGCCATCGAGTTGCGTCGGGTTTATGTGGAGACGGTCAAGACCACGGCCTACGCTGCTGACCAGGCAGAAAAACGCTTCAAGGCGGGCGACGGCACGCGCGATGCCGCCGTGGAAGCGCGTGCCCAGTATGAACTGGCCAAGTCGCAGCTCGCAGAAGCCGAAATCAATCAACGCAGTCGCGAACAGGCCTTCAGGCGCCTCACCGGCCTCGATACGACGGACCTGCGTGAAGCGCGCCTGCCCGACTATCACCAGGTCCATCTGGCCGTGTCCAACTCCGACGAGTTGCAGCAGATCGTGTCCACCACCAATCCGGACATCCTGGCGGCCCAGGCGGCCGAGCAGGTCAACAAAAAACGCGCCGAGCAGGCGCGCGCCGACCGTCTTCCCACCGTGGACCTGGTGGCGTCCAAGAGCTGGGCCCAGAGCGATACCGTGTTTACCATCAACCAGCGTTACAACGTGCTGGGGGCCGGGGTTCAGGTCAACATTCCGCTCTATGACGGCGGCGGGCTTTCTGCCACACAGCGTCAGGCTGAATTTGCCGCCAGTGCTTCGAGCGAAGACCTGCGCACGCAACAGGCAAAGTTGGCCACTCAGGTAGAGACGGATTGGGCCTCGGCCGAAGCAAGCCTGGAGCGCGCGCGTAGCGCCGAAGTGCTGATTGAGTCCGCGCAGGAACAAAAACGTGCCGCGGAGATGGGATTGAAATCAGGGATACGCACCTGGGGCGACGTGGCCCAGGCGGATGTTTTGATTGCGCGACGTGCCAGCGATTATCTCAACTACGCCACCGGCGTGCTGCGCGCCCAGGCGCGCCTGCTCTCCGTCGTGCCGGTGACTGAAAACGTCTGGGAACCCTGGGTGGCGCAGATCTCGCAACTCGCCAAACCGTAAGTTGGGGCGGATGGATTAAAGGGGCGGCTTAAAGGGGACAGACCTCACTTGTGAGGTCTGTCCCCTTTAAGCCGCCCTGTTCATTTCCGACCATATCCGTCTTCGAAGCGGACGATGTCGTCCTCGCCCAGGTACAACCCGGATTGCACTTCAATGATCTCAAGGGGCGCATTCGTGGTGTTTTCCAGGCGGTGCTTGACGCCCAGGGGAATGTAGACCGACTGGTTTTCCTCCAGCGAAAATACCTCGTCGCCGCGCGTGACCTGCGCCGTGCCCTTCACCACCACCCAATGCTCGGCCCGATGATGATGCATCTGCAGCGACAGGCGCGCGCCTGGTTTGACGGTGATGCGCTTGACCTGAAAGCGCTCGCCGCGATCGATGGAGTCGAACACGCCCCAGGGGCGCGGTACACGGCGATGGTGAGTGGCTTCGGCCACCTCGCGCGCTTCGAGCTGCGCCACCACGTCGCGAACCGACTCCGCATGGTCAGGATGGGCCACCAGTAGCGCATCGGGCGTGTCCACGATCAACAGCCGATTGGTGCCGAGCGCCACCACCGGGCGGTGCGGCGCGTGGATGTAGGTGTCCTGGCAGAGGTGCACGTGCCCCTGTCCCGAAACGCGGTTGCCGGCCTCGTCCGCGGGAACGAGTTCGGCCACGGCGTTCCAGCTGCCCACGTCGCTCCAGGCACCATCAAAGGGTACCATGGCGACCTTGTCGTGATGTTCGAGCACCGCATAGTCGATGGACTGGCTGCGGCAACCCTCAAAACTGGCGCGTTCAAGGCGCGTGAAGAGGCCGTCCGTGGCGCCACGATGCAAGGCATTTCGGGCTGCATCCAGAATGTCGGGCGCATACCGTTGCAGCGCATCGATCAAGGTGCCGGCCTGGGTGAGGAAAATGCCTGCGTTCCAGTAGTGGCCGCCCTGCAGCAGCAGTTGCTGGGCGAGCGCCGCCTTGGGTTTTTCGATGAACCGGATCACCGGATAAAAGGGGACAGACCTCACTTGTGAGGTCTGTCCCCTTTCGTTACCGCATTCAATGTAGCCATACGCGGTGCTGGGAAAAGTGGGTGTGATGCCAAAGGTGACGATGTGGCCTGACTGGGCCGGGAGGACGCCGCGCAGGACGGTGCCCACGAAGGCGGCATGGTCGGGGATATGGTGGTCCGCGGGCAGGAACAGCAGCAATGCCGCACGGTCCTGTTGCGCCAGGGCCGCCACCGCCATGGCTGCCGCCGTGTTGCGCCCCACCGGTTCCAGCAACTGATGCACTGTCACTCCTGCGGCTTCGGCAGCATCCTGCACCAGAAAGCGGTGTTCCTCGGAGGACAGGGCCAGCGGGGTGTTGCTCAACGCACGCACGCGCTCCAGGGTAAGTTGCAACAGGCTTTTGTCGCCGATGAGCGGCACAAATTGTTTTGGAAATGATTTGCGCGACAGGGGCCACAGTCTCGTGCCACTGCCGCCACACAGGATGACGGGCAGGATGGGGGGTGTTTTCATGGGAGCAGGTGGGGAAGGCTTTTTTCGCCGTAATGTTTGAATTTTTCCAGGGCCTCCGCCATTTGCGTGGCAGTGAGCCGGGGCGGTTCGCCCACGGTGAGCGCCTTGAAATAGACCTCGCACAGCCATTCTACTTCCACGGCAATGCCAAGGGCTGCGGGCAGGGAATTCGCGACGGTGATGAGCCCGTGATGGGCCAGCAGGCAGGCGCGCCGGTCCTGCAGGGCTGTCACTGCGGCCTGGGCCAGGGCTGCCGAGCCAAAGGTATGGTAGGGCGCGCAGCGTACCGAGTCGCCACCGGTGATGGCGATCATGTAGTGGAAGGCCGGCAGCTCGCGCTCGAGGCACGCAAGCGCCGTGCAGTGGGGTGCATGGGCATGCAGCACGACCTGGTGTTCGGGGAAGGCCGCGAGGATGTCCCGATGCATCAGCCATTCGCTGGAGGGTTCGCGGCGCCCCCGCACCGCGCCGTCAAAATTCATCCACACCATGTCCTCGGCCGTCATCTCGGCGGTGGGTACGCCCGAAGGGGTGATCCAGAAACCCTCGCGGTCGCGCAGGCTGAGGTTGCCAGTGGCGCCGTGGTTCAGGCGGAGCACTTCCATCTGACGGGCAGTGGAGATCAGGGACTGGCGGGCGTTGGCGAGGGACATGGTCATTAAAGTTGAAATCGTGAACAGAACCCGATTTTCGCAGAAAAAAAGAAAAATGGGGGTAAAAGAAAATAGGGGGCAGACCTCAAAAAAATGGGGGGTGCCCTGAATTTTAATTAGAATTGAGGTCTGACCCCTATTTTCTTTTACCCCCATTTTTATCGGGAATCCAAGTCATGCACCAAATCGTCATTGTGGGCGGCGGCGCCGGCGGGCTGGAACTGGCCACACGCCTGGGAGATACGCTGGGCAGAAAGGGCCGGGCCGAGATCACCCTGATCGAGAAATCGCGCACGCATTTCTGGAAGCCGCATCTTCATGAAATTGCCGCGGGCAGCATGGACCTCGACGTCCATGCCCTGGATTATCTGGCGCAGTCCCACTGGCATCATTTCCGATTTCGCATTGGCGAGATGATCGGCCTTGATCGTGATCGGCGCATGGTGCATCTGGCGCCCTACCGCGATGACGAGGGTACCATCGTCACCGAGGCGCGCAGCTTTCACTACGATACGCTGGTGCTGGCCGTGGGCAGTCAGACCAACGACTTCGGCACGCCCGGCGTGGCCCAGAATGCCATTGCCCTGGAAAACACCGAGGAGGCCGACCGTTTTCACCGTCGTCTCGTCAACGCATTTTTACGTGCCCATGCCCAGACCACCCCATTGCGTCCCGAGCAACTGCAGGTGGCCATCGTGGGGGCTGGGGCCACGGGCGTCGAGCTCTCCGCCGAACTCCATAACGCCACGCGCGACCTCGTGTCGTACAACCTCGATCGCATCGATCCGGACAAGCATATCCGGCTGCATCTCATCGAAGCCTCGCCGCGCATCCTGCCGGCCTTGCCGGAGCGCATCTCTGACAGCGCGCACCGCATGCTGGCCCAGCTGAAGGTGCAGGTGCATACGGGTGCGCGCGTGGCCGAAGTGTTGCCGCAGGCAGTGCGTCTGGCCACCGGCGAGATCATTCCCGCTGAGCTCGTGGTGTGGGCAGCGGGGGTCAAGGCGCCGGAGTTTCTGTCACAGTTGGGTCTCGAGACCAACGCCATAAACCAGCTGATGGTTACCCCCACCCTGCAGACCACGCGCGATGAGCGCGTTTTTGCGCTGGGCGATTGCGCCGCGACGCCGTGGCTGGGACATGAAGGCAAATGGGTGCCGCCGCGGGCCCAGGCAGCGCACCAGCAGTCCAGCCATCTGGTGCGCGAACTGGCGCGCCAGTTGCAAGGCAAGCCGCTGCGCCCGTTTCACTACCGCGACTTTGGTTCGCTGGTGTCGCTGGGCGAATACACCACGGTGGGCAACCTGATGGGCAACTTCGTGGGCGGCAACATGTGGGTGGAGGGGCTCTTTGCGCGATGGATGTATGTGTCGCTGTACAAGCTGCATCAGATGGCGCTGCATGGCTTCTGGAAAATGGCGCTCAATACCCTGGCGCGTTTCATCAGCCGGCGCACCGAACCCCATGTCAAACTGCACTGACACCGGCGCTACGGCATGTGGTTGACGCGGCTCAAGCGTTATCTCATCGGCGCCAGTTTTCCGCTGTCGTTCAGGCAGCTGTTGCTGCTGTCTTTTCTCAGCATCATTCTGCTCTTGGGCGGAGCGCTGACGCGCACCCTGGTGGTGGTGGAAACCCTCACCGAGGAAAACCGCGAATACCCCGTCAAGGCTCTGGAAATCGTGGAGGACGTGCGCGAATTGCAGGAATTGACCGTGGCGCTGGAGCGCAATGCGCGCCAGTACCTGGTGCTCAACGATGTGGGACTGCGCCGTGAACTGAAAACCCTGTGGGACAAATCCCGGGGGGTTACTGCAGCGCTGGGTCCGATTTTTCCGGAATCGTTGATCCCGCTCACCGATGCCTGGCAGGCGCTTGCCGAAAAAACCCTGACCCCGTTTCTGCAGGCGTCGGATGCCAAAAGGATGGATCAGGTGGCCGTGTTCGACGCGTTTCGGCGCCTGGGTGAGCTCAACCAGGAAATCAATCGCCAGTCCAAGAGCTATCTCACACAGCGCAATCAGGCACTCATTGACGACTTTGAGAAGCAGCGCCGGGCGCTCATCGTGCTGGGCATTTCGGCGGCCACTGTGGCGGGCGTGCTGGCACTGGTGCTGGGCATCTGGTTGGCATGGTCCTTCGAGCAACTGGACGTGGCCATCGACCAGTTGGGCACCCAGCGTTCCGACATCCCCATCGTCATCGGCGGACCTTCCGACATGCGTCAGCTGGGGCAGCGCATCGACTGGCTGCGCCAGCGGCTGGCCACCCTGGAGGCCGACAAGCAGTTGTTCCTGCGTCACATCTCGCACGAGCTCAAAACGCCGCTTGCCAACCTGCGCGAGGGCATCGCACTGCTCGAGGATCAGGTCACGGGAGGTTTGACCGGGCACCAGAAGGAAGTCATCGTCATCCTGCGCGAAAACGCCATTGCCCTGCAGCACCAGATCGAAGGCCTGCTGCAGTACAACGCGGTCTCATTTGATGCGCGCCGCCTGGAACGCCGCGTCACCGACCTGCGCGCCCTGCTGGAGGGGGTGGTGAACCGGCAGCGCCTGCAGTTTCAAGGCCGGAACATTGAAGTCACGGTGGCGGGGGATGCCTTGAAAGCCTCGGTGGACCCTGCGAAAATGGAAGTGGCCGCCGGCAACCTGCTCTCCAATGCCATTCGTTTCAGTCCGGAAGGTGGGCGGGTTCGATTCACGCTCAGCCGCGGCCCGGGCACCATTCGCGTGGATTGCCAGGATGCTGGACCGGGCATTGACCCCGCCGACCAGGACAAAATCTTCAATCCCTTTTATCAGGGGGTGCGGCAAGCTCCGGGTGCGCGCAAAGGCAGCGGCATCGGATTGTCCATCGTCAAGGAATTGGTTGAAGCCCATGGCGGCACTGTCGCCTTGTTGTCTGGCAGTGGTGGATCACATTTTCGTATCGAGATACCTGATGAAAGCATTTGATGTCCTGCTGTGCAGCGCGGCGCTAAGTTTGAGCGCTTGCGCCCTGTTCCCCGCCACACCCAGCCCCAGTCCGCCTGTACAGCCCACGCAGCGCGTCAGCGAGGCACCGGTGCCACTGGACCCGATTCGCCGGGTGCTGGAGGATTTTGAGCGGGACCGCCATCTCGCTTCCGTTGAAATCGAGCGGGAAGTTGCGCGCCTGGATGCCTTGCCCGAGCGTACCGCCGCCCAGCAGTTGCGCCTGATCCTGCTGCGCTCGCTGCGCCAGGGGCAGGAACGCGCGGCCCTGGAGGAAAAAATCGATCAGTTGAACCAGCAGTTGCGAGACGCGCAGGCCCGTTCCGAAGCACTCAGCAGCAAGATCCAGGAGCTCAAGGCCATCGAACGCAGCCTGGTTTCCCGACCCATTCCCGATGCGGGCGATCGAGCCCCGACCAAGCCATGAAGACCTTTGACAATGCCCGTCGTACGTTCCTGATGACCGCACTGGCCAGCGCCACGATGGCCACGTTCGGGCAATCGCCCGAAGCCGTGGCCGAGCAGGGGCTGGTCCTGGGTCCGCCCAACGCCTTTTCCTTCGAGGGGCTGGTCGCCAAGGCACAGCAGCTTTCCAGGAAACCCTACCAGCCAGCGCCCGGTCCGGATCGGGCACTGGTGGACCAGATCGACTGGGCTGCCCACGGGCAGATTCATTTCAAGACCGAAGAAGCCCTGTTTGCCGAGGGTCCTGGCGCCTATCCCATCGCTTTTTTTCCACCGGGACGCTTCTTTCCCACGGCGGTGCGCATGTATCGCCTGGAGGGACCGGCGGGACAAATGGCAGCGCGCGAGATTGCCTTCGACAAGCGTCTTTTTGACATTCCGGCGGACAGCCCGGCGCAACGATTGGGGCCAAATGCGGGCTTTGCCGGTTTTCGCGTGCAGGAAAGCCGCCTGGGCGATCAGGCGCGCCTCAACTGGCGCACCAACGACTGGGCTGCGTTCCTGGGCGCATCGTACTTTCGCGCCATCGGCGACGAGTATCAGTACGGCCTGTCGGCACGCGGCGTTGCCATCGATGTGAAAGTGCCGGGCAAGACCGAGGAGTTTCCCAACTTCACCCGCTTTTATTTGGCACCCCCCGAAGCCGGTTCCAAAACGGTGACGGTGTATGCCCTGCTGGACAGCAAAAGCCTCACCGGGGCCTATCGCTTTGACATGACGCGTGGCACCGGGGTGGTCATGGATGTTACCGCCACGCTATTTTTGCGCGAGGACGTGGCGCAGTTTGGCATCGCTCCCATCACATCCATGTACTGGTTTTCCAAAACCTCCAAGGGCCGTGAAGTGGACTGGCGCCCCGAGGTGCATGACTCCGATGGGCTTGCACTCTGGACCGGCAAGGGCGAGCATGTGTGGCGCCCCCTCAACGACCCCAGTGACAGCGACGCGCTTTCGGGGTTTGCCGACCGCAATCCGCGCGGCTTTGGCCTGTTGCAGCGCGAACGCCGTTTTGACGAATACCTGGACGGGGTGCACTACGAGCGGCGTCCCAGCCTGTGGGTCGAGCCCCTCTCGGACTGGGGAGCGGGGTCGGTGCAATTGGTGGAGTTGCATACCACGGAAGAGCTGTACGACAACATCGTCGCCATGTGGGTGCCACAGGCCCCGGCCCGTGCGGGCACGCGCTACGACCTGAGCTATCGCCTGCACTGGTTTGCCGCCGAACCTTTTCCTTCACCGCTGGCGCGTTGCGTGGCCACTCGCCTGGGACGCGGCGGCGAGCCAGGGCCTCCACGGCCGGCTGGGGTGAAAAAGTTCGTGGTGGAATTCCGTGGCGGACCGCTCATGCGTCTCCCGCAGGGCGCGGCCCCAGAGGCCGTGGTGACCGCTTCGCGCGGGCAGGTGCAGGGCGTATTTACCGAGCCTGTGCCCAACGGGGCCGTAGGGGATTGGCGGGTGCAGTTCGATCTTGCCGCCACCGGCGCGGACCCGGTGGAATTGCACCTGTATCTGCGGCGCGGCAGCGAAGCCTTAAGCGAAACCTGGCTGTATCAGTACATTCCCGACTAAGGCTCAGGCCGCTGCCGAGTAGGCGTGTTGATGTTTGCGCGCCAGGGGACGAAGGGACGGCAGTGCCGAAGGCGGTGCCGCCAGGCGTTCCGGCACGGGGCGTGCACTGTAGGATCGGGCGCGTTGCAGTACGGCAGGGATGCGGCGCTCTTCCGGCGTCAGCAACAGGCGCAGTGCGCGCAGTCGGCGTCCCAGATGCCTCTGGCTGGTCAGGATGGCCAGCGGCACCGCCAGCAGCAGGGGCAGTCCCACCGGCAGCAACCACAGCAGGGCGTGCGCCTTGAAGGCATAGGTGCAGAGCATCAGGATCGTCATCGGTCCCACCAGCGGCAAAAAGCGGCGGGTGGTCTCGCTCCATTGCAGGGCTTCGGCTTCACGCGGGGGTGATTTCCAGTCCAGCCCAATGCCGGTGAGTGCGGTCAGTACA
This sequence comes from Ferrovaceae bacterium, assembly GCA_027442615.1. Taxonomy (GTDB): domain Bacteria; phylum Pseudomonadota; class Gammaproteobacteria; order Burkholderiales; family Ferrovaceae; genus JAJZRV01. The sequence continues at coordinate 23,132 of DAIBBI010000066.1, forward strand.
AAGAGCGTGTGCGCCATCATGCGGATGGGTGCCTGCAGCACCGACAAAATCGTCTCCAGCAATGCGCCCTTGATCAGTGGGACCGTGCCGCCAAAGGCGCGCTGTTCACCCTGCCACAGCAGGGCCGCCACAGCCAGCACGCGCGGCAGGAACAGCAGGGTCAGGGTGGCACCCCACAGCGCGGCCTGCATGAGGCCAGCCAAGCCGGCGTGGGTGCCGGCAAGACCCAGGGCCAGGCTGACCAGGATGAAGGCCAGCCACAGAGGCGCGGAGGCATAGGACAGGACCCCCGTCAGCAACATGGCGCGGTGAACGCCCGCAAAGCCAGGTTCGGCGATGAGGCGGATGTTTTTGAGATTGCCCTGGCACCAGCGACGGTCGCGCTGCAGTTCTTCCAGCAGGTTGGGGGGCTGCTGTTCATAACTGCCCTCGAGGTCAGGAACAAGCCAGGTGTGGTAGCCCGCACGGCGCATCATGGCGGCCTCCACGAAATCGTGGGAGAGAATCTCGCCGGAGAGGCCGCCCCGGCCCGGCAGGGTGGCCAATGCGCAATGCTTCATGAACGGGGCCACGCGCAGGATGGCGTTATGTCCCCAGTAATGCGATTCGCCCAGTTGCCAGTATTGCATGCCGGCGGTGAACAGGCGACCGGTGATGCGCCCGGCAAATTGCTGGGCGCGCGCATGCACGGTATCGAGCCCGCAGGTTTGCGGCGCGGTCTGGATGATGCCCGCCCGGGGATGGGCTTCCATCAACTGAACCAGGGTGGTGATGCTCTCGCCGCTCATCACGCTGTCGGCATCGAGAACCACCATGTAGCGGTAATTGCTGCCCCAGCGTCGGCAAAAATCAGCCACGTTGCCGGCCTTGCGACGCGTGCGGCGTTGGCGCCAGCGGTAGTACAGGCGGCTGCGCGGCCCCAGGGTGTCGCGCAGGGTGGCCCAGGCCGCCAGTTCGTGGGCGCGCACGGTAGGATCGCTGGTGTCGGACAGGACATAGATGTCAAACAGGTGGGAGGCTGGGCCCTCGGCCAGCGATTCGCAGGTGGCGCGCAACCCGGCAAACACCGTGCCTACGTTTTCGTGGCAGATGGGCATGATGACGGCGGTACGCGCATCCCCGCCCAAAGACTGGGTGCGGGCCCGGGCCAGGGAAAGGGCGAAAGGATCGGGGCGCAATTGCACCCAGAAGCCCATCAGGGCGGTAAAGAATCCGGCGGCCACCCAGGCAAACAGCACCGCAAACAGCAGCAGTTGGGCCGTATGCAGCACCGGGTGGTCCCAGAAGGGCTGCGCGCTGGCCAGCAGCAGTGTGCCGCCCGCGGCGGTGAAGGCAATCAGGCTCAGCAGGGCGCCGCGACGGCGCGCCGCTGCGCGTTCCCACGGGGCGAGTTCGCGCTGTAATGGGGGCGCGCTATGCCACAGGTGGGCGAGGCCCTGCAAAAAACCAGTCCAGGGTTTCGCCACCATGGAACCACGGCGAACCGGGGGGGCGAGGGTGGCGGAACGGCTTAGGGAAATCAGGTCGAATGGGTTCATGACCCTGCTAGTAAGCAATTATCGAGCCAGGCGCGGGGAATGTGGGTAACCTGTTGAAACAGGGGTGATTTTAGATGTGGGGTGGGTGCTTTCCGGGGTCTGTGGGGCCGGGGTGGGAGCCCCGGCGTCGCTAAATGACGACAGGCTCCGGGCGAACAATGGCACTAACCCTTTGAAAGTGAAGCGATTGGGTATTGTCGCTAGGAAGAGACATCAGTGGGAGGACGGAACGATCCCGGCGTCAGGCCGTGCTTTTGCAGCAGCCGGTAGAACTCGGTGCGGTTGCGCTCTGCCAGGCGTGCCGCGTCAGCCACATTGCCATCGGTGATCTTGAGTAGCCCCGTGAGGTACTCGCGCTCAAAGCGCTCGCGTGCCGCCGCAAGGCTCAGGATCTCAACCGAGGGGGTGCGCAGCGCGCGCTGGACGAGGGAGGGGGGAATCAGGAGGGTGGAGGAGAGCGCACACACCTGCTCCACCACGTTGTAGAGCTGGCGCACATTGCCCGGCCAGGGCGCCGTGGCGAGCGCGCGCATGGATTCGGGCGCAAAGTCGTTGAGGTGCTTGCCGTATTTCTGGGCAAGGCGCGCCAGAAAATGACTGGCGAGCAGCGGGATGTCCTCGCGCCGTTCGCGCAGGGGGGGCAGGGTCAGCTCCACCACATTGAGGCGGTAGTACAGATCCTCGCGAAAGCGGTCCTCGCGGATGGCCGCCTCGAGGTCCTGGTGCGTGGAGGAGAGAATCCGAACGTCGATGGGCACGCTCTGGTTGGAGCCCACGGGCCGGATGACGCGCTCCTGGATGGCGCGCAACAGCTTGGCCTGCAGGCTTACGGGCATGTCCCCTATTTCGTCGAGAAACAGGGTGCCGCCCTGTGCGGCGCGGAACAGGCCAGGATGGCTTGCCACCGCCCCCGTGAAGGCGCCCTTGGTGTGACCGAACAATTCCGATTCCAGCAGCGCTTCGGGAATGGCGCTGCAGTTGACCGCCACGAAAGGGCGCCCCGCGCGCGGGCTGGCGCGGTGGATGGCTTGCGCCAACAATTCCTTGCCCGTGCCGCTCTCGCCGCGAATCATGACACTGGCATCCGAGCGCGCCACCATCTTGGCTTCGTTCAGCAGTTCCGCCATGCGGCTGGAGCGGCTCACGATGGCGTTGCGCCAGTCCTCGTCGGTAAGGGGCGTTTCGCCGCTGGTGGCATACAGCGTCAGGGCCCCGGCAATCTTGTCGAGCAATGCCTTGCCATCGAAGGGCTTGGTGAGATAAGAGTACACCCCGCGCGCGGTGGCCTCCACGGCATCGGGAATGGTGCCGTGGGCAGTGAGGAGGATCACGGGCAGCGTGGGGTCGCGCGCATGGATGTCGTCGAAGAGGCGCAGTCCATCCTGGCCTGGCAGTTGCACGTCGCTCAAGACCAGCTGCGGACGCTCAATCGCAATCTGGGCGAGTGCAGCCTCGGCCGAACCTGCGGTGGTGACGCGGTAGCCCGCCCCGCGCAGGCGCAGCGAGAGCAGATGCAGCAGGTCCGGGTCGTCGTCCACCAGCAGCAGGTGCGGGGTCATAGGGATCGATCCAGCAGCAGGGCGAGACGCACTCCCGCCTCTTCAAGTTGCAGTGCCACTATTTCGGTGGCCTGATCCAGGTAGGCTTCATTCAGGTGGTAATGGCCGCGTCCATCGGGAGGCGGCAGCAGGGCATAACCCTGGGTCTTGGCCGTGTGAAAGGATTCCAGGGCCCAGTCCTCCGGAGTGCCGCGCTGCCAGGCCTTGAGGTTGGTGGGGGTGATGCGGGAGATCAGGCGCTCGGCAATGGTCCGGGCATCCGGTCCCAGGCGTTCCACGAAGGTGTTGTCCCAATAGTGATGCAGCGTGCCGGCGCGCTCTTCGGGGGCCGAGACGCGCTTGTCGTTGCCTCCCCGGTCGTGGTCGTTGATGGCATGGAGCGGTTGATGCAGGTCGCCCACGAAATGGATCAGGAACTTGAGCGCACGTCGCGCCTCCTCCACGTCCTGTGCGCGGGCGCCGTGCTCGGGCAGGGTGTGCAGCTCGGCTGAAAACTGCTCGATCTTGTCCACCACGCAGGCTTCGGCAGGGCCCTCGGAGGCCGGTGTGCCGGGCGGCAGGGCGGCGCGCCCGTGACAGGCCTTTATCAGGCTGGGGTGGCGCAGATCGAGATCCACGAAATGCCATTGGTGGGTACGGTGATAGTTGACCCTGGGGCCGTTTTCGGGAGAATCGCGATAGCGGTCCGCCCACACCGCCGCCGATACGGGATCGTGCGGCGTCAGCGTGTCGGGGTCGTTGGCGAGCAGTTGCTCCACCCGAGTGCGCGTGGCAGGCTCCATGAAATGCAGTGCCACCCGTGCCACCACCTCATGCCCCATGTCGCCCCAGGCCCAAACGGCCGGGCTATGCAGGGTCAGCAGCAGAACCAGGAAAGGAAACTTGCGCATTCCCCTGGAGTCAAAGCAAAATGTCTGTCTCATTGAACGAGGATCAACCCATGTCTGTACACGATATCATCGACCAGCAGGTCAAAAGTCACCCGGTCGTACTTTACATGAAGGGCAGCCCGGATTTTCCGCAATGCGGTTTTTCCGCCAACGCGGTCAAGATCCTGAAAGCCTGCGGCGTCAACGAATTTTACGGGGTGGATGTGCTGCAAAACCCCGACATTCGCCAGGGCATCAAGGAATACGCCAACTGGCCCACCATTCCCCAACTCTACATCAAGGGAGAGTTCGTCGGCGGTTCGGATATCATGACCGAACTGTATCAAAACGGCGAACTCAAGCAGATGCTGGCCTGAATCGAGGCTCAGCGCTGGGCTTCCTGACGGAACTTGCAGCGGTAGGCACCCAGCCGTTCGATGTATTCCCGGGTGGTTTTGGGCATGGGGGTGCGCGCCCGCGCGATGTCGCTGATGATGGCCTGACCCTGGGCAATCAGGCGTAATCCTTCCTCCTGCAGGCGGCCGTATTCCAGGCTGCCTGCAGCCCGCATCACCGGGCGAAACATGAGCAGGGATTCGCTCGCCACCACAAAAGCGGGCCACACCTCAAAAATCCGGTCGTCGGTTTGCAGGATTTCGGTTTTCTGGCGGGCGGCTTCAGTCACTTCGCGCACCAGCGGCTCCAGCCCCACAAAATCCGCGTCACCCTTGAAATGTTCGATGATGGCCTGTCCCAGGCGGTCAATGTCGCGCAGGGTGGAGGCAATCTTGATGTAGCGGCTTTCAAAGAAGGCGTCCACGGGAATCGAGAAGGCGTGCAGCGGCTCGCCCCACAGTTCGTCGATACCTTCTTCACCGCTGCGATGCAGGACGAGGCGTCCCAGCGACAGGGCCTCCTGCAGGCAACGCCCACATTCGCGCAGCAGTCCGTTGTCGGGCGCGATATCCACCCCCAGGGCCTGGATTTCCACCAATTTGGTGATGATGTCGGTGGCCCGGTTGAACAGGGAGCCTGCCAGCATGGCACCCTTGACGCGTTTCAGGGCGGGGTTGGATTCCTGTTCGTAGGCGTGGCGCGCTTCCTTGAGTCGGGCGCCGGGAATGTTGATGCCGTGCTCCACATGGTTGAACAGGCGCCGGGTCAGCGCCGTGATCAACTGGCGCTTGGCATTGAGGGTGTCGGCGGGGGGCGCGTAATACTTGATCCAGTAGCCGTCGTAGAAGACGCGTTCCACGCCATCGATGATTTGTCGGGTTCCGGCTAAAGGCTCTTCATTCATGATTCTGGGTCAGCAAAAGACGCATTCTAAACCTCTTCCGGGGGTCGTGGGTATCGGCCGCCAGTGAGGCGCGGCAGGCCTGAGAGGTCATGGCGGGTACTGATGTCGACAAAGCCCGCTGCGGCGAGCAGTGCCTCACAGGCCGGGCCCTGATCATGGCCGTGTTCCAGCAACAAAAAGCCGTCCGGGGCAAGGTGGTCGGGGGCCCTGGCAATGATGCGTGCGAGATCGTCCATGCCCTCCGGGCCTGCCGCGAGCGCACTCCGGGGTTCAAAGCGCAGATCGCCGCGGGCCAGATGGGGGTCGCCCCGGGCCACATAGGGTGGATTGGCAAGGATGAGGTCGAAACGCCACATCTCGAGCGCGCCAAACCAGTCACTTTCCAGGAAGGTGATGGGACGCCCCCCCAGGCGGGGTTGCAGGCGGGCGGCATTGTCACGCGCCACGGCCAGCGCCGCAGCCGAGGCATCCACGGCGGTGATGGCGAGCCCGGGGTGTTGCGCATGCAGGGCCAGCGCAATGGCGCCGCTGCCTGTGCCCAGATCCAGTACGGTGGGGGTACGCCCGGGGTCCAGAAGCTCCAGCGCCCATTCCACCAGTCCCTCGGTTTCCGGTCGGGGAATCAGCACCGCGGGAGTGACCGTCAGTTCCAGCCCGAAAAATTCGCGCCGTCCCAGCAGATAGGCGATGGGCTCCCCGCGCGCGCGGCGCTCCATCCAGCGCATGAAGGTGGCGGTTTCGTGGGGTTCCAGGCGGTGTTCGGGATGGCTTGCAAGCCACGCATGGCTGCGCTCCAGGGCCGCCTCCAGCAACAGGCGCCTTTCCAGGCGCGTGGCGGGGTCGCCCCGCAGGGCCTCGGCGACGATCACCGCGGGCTCATCCGGGCAAGTCGCCCAACTGGGCCAGTTGTTCCGCCTGGTGTTCCGCCATCAGCACATCGGTCAGCTCAAACAGGTCGCCGTCCATGATGGCCTCGATCTTGTAGAGCGTGAGGTTGATGCGGTGGTCGGTCACTCGCCCCTGCGGAAAGTTGTAGGTGCGAATGCGCTCGGAGCGGTCTCCGCTGCCGATGAGCGACTTGCGGGTGGCGGCTTCCTGCGCCTGTTGTTCGCGCATCTGCTTGTCGCGAATGCGCGCCACCAGCACCGACAGGGCCTGCGCCTTGTTCTTGTGCTGGCTGCGCCCGTCCTGGCATTCCACCACGATGCCGGTGGGCAGGTGGGTGATGCGCACGGCCGAGTCGGTCTTGTTGATGTGTTGCCCCCCGGCGCCGCTGGCGCGGAAGGTATCGATGCGGATTTCGGAGGGATTGATGACCACGTCGCTGACGTCGTCGGCCTCGGGCATGACGGCCACGGTGCAGGCCGAAGTGTGGATGCGCCCCTGGGTTTCGGTTTCGGGCACGCGCTGCACGCGGTGGCCGCCGGATTCGAACTTGAGACGCGAATAGGCGCCATGCCCTTCGATGCGGAAAATGATTTCCTTGTAGCCGCCCATTTCACCTTCACTGTGGGACAGGATTTCGGTTTGCCAGCGGTTGCGTTCGGCAAAGCGGGCATACATCCTGAACAGGCTGCCAGCAAACAGCGCAGATTCGTCTCCGCCCGTGCCGGCACGGATTTCCACGAAGATGTTGCGATCGTCGTTGGGGTCCTTCGGCAGCAAGGCGCGCTGCAGATCGGCTTCGATGCTCTCGAGGCGCGTCTTGGCCGACTTCACTTCCTCTTCGGCAAAGTCGCGCAGGTCCGGGTCGTCGGTCATCTCCTGGGCGGTGGACAGATCGGCCTGCGCCTGCCGGTGCTGGTGGTACAGCGCCACCACCGGGGCGATGTCGGCATGCTCCTTGGTGAGCTTGCGATACTGGTCGAGGTTTTGCGTGACGTTGGGGTCGGAGAGCAGGGTATCGAGCTCGGACAGGCGCACATCGAGGGTGGCCAGGCGTTTGACGAGGGAGTCTTTCATGCGCTGGGGTTACTCTTCTTCGCGGATAAACAGGCGGTGCAAGGCTTCCACCAACTGCTGCTGCGTCGGACCTTTCGATTGGTTGAGGGTTTGCGTGGGATGGTGCAGGAACTTGTTCATCAGTCCGTTGGACAGCATTTCCAGCACTTCGGCAGGATCATCCCCGCGCGCCAGCGCGCGTCGCGCCCGTTCCAGCTCCGTCTGACGGTAGCGTTCGGCGTGGCTGCGCAACTGGCGAATGGTGGGCACCACGTCGCGCGTGTGAATCCATTCCACAAAGTCGGTCACCCGTTCGCTGATGATGACCTCGGCCTGCTGTACGGCCGCCTGGCGCGATTCGCGGTTTTCCTGGGTGATGTTGCCAAGGTCATCCACGGTGTACAAAAAGGCATCGTCCAGCGTGCCCACCTCGGCCTCGATGTCGCGCGGGACGGCCAGGTCGATCATCACCATGGGGCGGTGTTTGCGCGCCTTGATGGCGCGTTCCACCATGCCCTTGCCGATGAGCGGCAGGTGGCTTGCGGTGGAGGAAACGATGATGTCATGGCGAAACAGCTCCGAAGGCAGCTCGGAGAGCGTGATGCTGGTGCCGCCCAGGCGTCCGGCCAGTTCGCGGCCACGCTCCAGGGTTCGGTTTGCCACCGTGACCGAGAGCGGATGGCGTGCCAGAAAATGGGTGGCCACGAGCTCGATCATCTCGCCTGCGCCGATGAACAGCACCCGCTGCTCTTCAACGGCACCCAGCACGCTGGAAGCCAGCTTGAGGGCGGCGGCGGCCAGCGATACGGAACGCTCACCGATGGCGGTCTGGCTTCTGACCGCCTTGGCCACGGAAAAGGTGTGCTGGAACAGCTTGTTGAGCAAAGGGCCCAGGGTGCCGGCCTCTTCGGCGGAACGCACTGCCTGCTTGACCTGCCCCAGGATCTGCGGTTCGCCCAGCACCATGGAATCCAGTCCTGAAGCCACGCGGAAGGCATGATGGGCCGCGGCACTGCCATCCAGGCGGTAGAGGTACTGCGCAATATCGAGGTCATCGAGCCCGTGGTGGCGCGACAGCCATTGGGCCACTTCCTCAGGCTGTCCCGTTTTGCAGTAAATTTCGGTGCGGTTGCAGGTGGACAGGATCACGGCCTCTTCCACGGGCGCGTCGCGCGTCAGTCCCGCCAGGGCAGGGACGAGGCCCTCCTGGGGAAACGCGATTTTTTCGCGCACAGCCACCGGTGCGGTCTCGTGGTTGAGGCCAAAGGCGTGCAGTTGATGAGTGGAAGAATCAGCCAATGGCGTGGTCCGGGTTCAAAACGCTAACCGCGCATTATAACCGGGGCTCGGGGGGCGTGTATCCCCTGGGGTAGAGCAGCCACATGCGCCCGGCCTGCTTCATGGCGCCGGCCTTTTTTTCCGTGCCATCGCCATAGCCCCAGAAAAAATCGGCCCGGACCGCCCCGTTGATGGCCCCCCCCGTATCCTGAGCCATCATGAGGCGGCGCAGTGGCACCTGGCTGTTGGGTTCGGTGGTGTCCAGAAACACCGGCGCGCCCAACGGCGTGATGCGCGGATCCACAGCAATGCTCGCCCCGGCGGTGAGCGGCACGCCCAGCGCGCCGATGGGGCCGGGCAGGTTGTCGGG
>DAIBBI010000072.1:0-10976 GCA_027442615.1 Ferrovaceae bacterium
GGAGCGAACCGAGCCGTACGAGTTCTGTACGGTGAGGGAGCACCGGAGCCCGCAACAACGCAGACCGCGGCCCCCTAAACCCCTAAACCCAACCCCCCACCTCCGCCCTACAGCACGTCGGCAAAGCCGCTGCGCAGGCGGGCAAACACCCAGGCACCCGATATCGCCACGATTCCGCAGACCAGGAACTCCAGGGAAAGCGTTCCAATGTCCGGCCATTGCCCCGCAAAAATGGCCGCGCGCGTCTGCTCGATCACGGGCGTGAGCGGATTGATCATCATGACGGACCGAAATAAAGGGGGCACCGCACTCAATGGATAGAACACCGGACTGAGAAACTGCAGCAGCGTCACGGCAAGCCCCAGAACCTGCCCCACGTCGCGCACATACACGCCCAGGGCAGAAAAAAACCAGCCCAGCCCCAGCAACAACGGCAGCAACGGTAACCAGATCAGGGGCAGCGACAACCAGGCAGGCGCAACCGAAACCCCCATCACGAGACAGGCCAGCAGCAACAGCAACACGCCAGGCAGGGCAAAAACAAGCCCCGACAGGCAGTTGACCCAAGCCATGATTTCCACTGGAAACACCACTTTCTTGATCAGGTTGGGCTGCTCCAGGATTAACGTGGGGGAACGCATCAGGGATTCGGAGAAAAATCCGAACACCGTCATGCCGGCAAAGAGCCTCAGGGCAAAATCAAAGCCGGTATCTGCCCCACCTTCCCATCGCAACTTGAATACAAACCGAAACACCAGCGTATAGACCGTCATCATCAACAACGGCGTCAGCAGGCTCCAGGTTACCCCCAGCAAGGTGCCACGATAACGCGCCAGCACCTGCCGCCTGACAAACTGCCGCAGCAGCCCGCCATGGCGCCAGGGCAGACACCAGGCCATCAGGGAAGGGGCATCACTCATGCGAGGCATTGTATAGGGAAGACATGCCGTCCAGCCGCGCCAGCACCTCTTTCGTGCTCAACCCGGTCAGACCATTCTCGCGCCAGACGTAATCGTCTTCGATCAGATACCCGTTCTCACGGTAAAAGGAAGCCACGCTGAGGAGCATTTTCTTCGGGTCGTAGCGCGCGTTCATGTAGCGCTTGCCCATTTCCACCTGGCGCTGAAAAGCCACATGTTCATGCAGAACCCAGGCCGCGGGACAATTGACGTGTCGCAATCCCCTTTTTACGAGCGCAAAGGAAACGCCCACGTCTTCAAACACGTTGGGATAGCCCGCATGCAGGTATGGCGCGGGATTGACCGTAAACAGCGTGGCCCCGATCGGGCTCCAGTCACAGTCCAGAAACTGGGCAGTGGCCAGATCGTAGGTGTTCAGATTGTTGCCATGGAGCCCCAGGCGAATCCGGGGTTTGTCGGGCAGCTGTTCAACAAAGCCGCCCACGCATTGCACGCGGCCGTCAGGAAAGATGACCTTGGCCGTCACCGACCCTATGGAAGCATCCGACCTGGCACGGACCAGCATCTCCTCCAGCCACCCCGGCTGCGCCACTTCGTCATTGTCAAAGAACAAATACCAGGGCCCTCGCGCATTTGCGAGCGCGCGCGCGCGCCCCGCAGCCGGACCCAGGTTTTCGGGCTCGAAAAAACACTTCACCGCAGAAAACCGGCCCTCGATATTTTCCTTGATGAAGGAAACCGTCTCGGCATCCGAGCCGTTGTCGAGCAAAATGATTTCATGGGGGATTTTTACGGTGGCCTGCAGGCTTCTGATCGCCGCCAGCGTCTGGGAATGCTTGCCAAAAGACAACATGATGAACGAAACAAACGGTTCAAAGACCCCGGCCCTGACCTCTGCACGAAGCCGCGCCTCGGCCTGGATCAAACCCGTGAAACGATCCTGTGCCTCACGGGCGGCATGGGTCATCTGCCTGTCGTGCAGGCGATGCCAGTAGACAAACTCGGGAATGTATTTGAAGGCCTTGCTGGGGTAGTGAAAGGCAATCCTCATCAGCAGGTCGTAGTCCTGGGCAGAATTGAATCGCGGATCAAACAGCCCCACCTTGGCAAAGCATTCCCGCCGAATCATCTTGAAATGGGTGGCGTACATGGCCGCCAGGTTTTCGGAAAAATAATCCTGGCGCGGCAGATGGTCGAAAGCGATCCGGCTGACCTCCCTGCCTGCGGCATCGATGTTGATCCGTGCCGAATGACTGTAAACCGTATCCGGCTGCCAGTGTCCCAGACAGAGGGCAACCGCCTGCGGCAGAAGATAGTCATCGCAGTCCAGAAAACCGATCACGTCTCCTTGCGAGGCCATCAGTGCCCGGTTTTGCGCGGCACAGACCCCCTCGTTTTGGGTGTTCCGTATGATGATCAGGCGCTCACGCCCCTCAAAACCGTCAAGGATCCTGCCCACCTCGGGATCGGTGGACGCATCGTCCACCACGACGACTTCCAGCGCTTCGTAGGTCTGGGCCAGCGCGCTTTCAAGGCATTGCGCAAGATACTGCGCGTGATTGAATACCGGGATGATCAGGCTTACTTTCAGATCGACCCGGGGGCGCGGCGGTGCCAGCAGCCTGGCATCGGGTAGCGTACGCAATCGCATCAGTTGATCGCGCACTGCGCGCTTGAAACGAAACGGGATCAGCGCCAGAAAGAATCGCGCCGGGGAACTCCGGTAGAAGGCAACGGCCACGGACCAGAGGCGTTCGATGAAGCGGGCGCGTAACTGCAACAGGGCTTCCTGCACGCCGCCAAGCCTGCGCCGCACCGCCCGCAGTGGCGCCGTGATGCGCCAGGAAAGCGAACCGTAAAGCGCGGCGACCCGATTTTGCGCATCGGCAAGCTGTGCCTGCATTTCCAGGACGGAGCGCGTTTCCTGGCTCAACTTCCCGATGTCGTGGGTCAATTCAAGATTGACCCGGTTGGCCTCACCCAACAATCGCCGCAAATTTCTGGAGTCCGCCACCCAATCCTGCAACTGCTGTGGCTGCCAGCGTGTGTGCCATTTTTCCAGAATCGCCTGCAGGGCGCTCTGCCCAGCCGTGGCATCGGCGCGCACGCCCTGCCCCGACGAGGTGCTGATGCAGTACATGGCAGTGATGCTGGGATGGTGCACAAAGGTCCGGCCAGTGCCCATGCATTGCAGCCAGAAGTCCCAATCCTCAAAAAGATCGAAGTGGGGATCGAAAGCACAGGGGGCTTCTCCTTCGATCAGTTCGCGCCGAAACAGCACCGAATGAATGGGCAGGAAATTTTCGGTCAGCAATCGGACCGGCGACCACGGCTCGTTGTAGACCCTCACGACCTTCCATTCGGTCCCGCTGCGCTCCACGCAGTGGACCCCCGAATAGGCCGCCACAGCTTGCGGGTGATCGCGCAGCGCTCCCACGAGGCCGCTGACGTGATCGGGCAGAATCCAGTCATCGTCATCCAGAAACATCAACCAGCGACCCCGCGCCGCCTGCAGGGCAATGTTGGCCGCCTCGCTGCGCGTACGCCGGCCATCGCCTTGCATCAGACGCAACTCGAAGGGGCCACAGCGGTCCTCCAGGGGGGCATGGTCCGGGGTGGCCGCGACGACCACCACTTCAATCTGGCCATAGTCCTGGGCCGCCACGGATGCCAGTGCCCGGGCCAGGCAAAGCCGGCTCATGCTGCGGATCATGATGGTGACGAGCCCCTGGGGCGCCCCGGTGGCCGCCGGCGCCGCAACGGGCTGGATCACGGGGACCAATTTATCCGGCTGGACGAGATGAAACGCCTCTGCAGCCAGAACGGTGTTGGGCAGCGTATAGGTGCGAAAGCGGTTCAGGGCCTCGACCTGGATGTCGTAGGGCTGATGGGCGAGTTGTGACGCAAAACAGCGCATGGCGCGCCGCTTGGTCTCAAGATGGGGGGTGATGTCCAGAAACAGGTTGGGGTGCAGCGGCATGCCCACTTCATAAAAGGCAATCCTGGTCGCCCCACCCACCCGCCGCACGGCTTCCATGGCGGCCATGGCAAGGGCGCGATGGTCGGGATGGACCTCCTCGGGCGAAGGCGCGTAAACCAGGTCCGATTCGCTGCTGCGCAAGGTTTCGGCAATACGCGCAACGAGCGCATCTCCGTACACCAGTCCGCCATCGGGATAGCCCCAGAACTCCGGCTCGGCAGCGCCCAGCACCCGAGCGGCCGCGCGACTTTCCGAGGCCCTGACCCCGGGATCGGCAAACAGCGCGCCATCCGTAAGGATGATGAGCCTTACCGGAACACCCGCAGCCACATGCGCTGCAATGGCACCACCACAGCCGAATATCTCGTCATCCGGATGCGGTGCCAGAACCAGCGCCCGGCGGCATCTGATCGTAGTCTCCGCCTTGTCAGGGATTGCCATCATTGCTCATCGCCGCTGTTTTCCAGATGAAAAGCCATGGAATATAGCACTCGCATTTTATAAAGGCCAAATTCCGCCATGCCTAGCCCACCCTGCCCATGCGCCTGCCCAGAGCCCGCCCGTAGGCTCGCGCCGGGGCCTCGATGATTTGATGAACCACAAAAGCCACGAGCAGCGTGCCCGAGAGGCTGAGCAACAGCAGGCTCCCCCCCTGGCTGTGCGGCCAGGCTTTCAACACCAGTACCGGCAGTGCGTTGTGGAAAAGGTAGATCCCGTAGCTCAGATTTCCACCCCACTGGGCGGCGGCTTGCAACAGGGCTGGCGGTGACCGAACCCACCCCGCGCAGGCCGCGACCAAAACCGCAAAACTGCAGGCCGCCAGAAGGCTGACGTTGCCGCGCAGCAGGGGCTGTGCAGCGATGCCGTCGTCACCCAGGTGAAGCCAGATGCTGCCCAGCACAAACCATCCCAGCGTTGCGGCAAATACCAGGCCCAGTCGCCACGCAAGGCTCCAGTCGCGCCGTGCCAGTCTCCAGGCCGCCACACCCAGGGCAAATTCTACGCCTCGACCGGGCAGGTTTGCCGACAACACAAGCGCTGCCCCCGATTCGGCCTGCGCGGGCAAAGCCCAGGCAATGCAAAGGTGCAGCGCCAGCGCGCCCCATCCCAGTAGCAACAGGTTGCGCCTGGATGCTGCCGCTTTTACCAGCAAGGGCAGCACCAGATAAAATTCCATCTCGGGGGGCAGGCTCCAGAAGGCGGGATTGTAGTAGAACGCAATCTGCGTGTTCTGGAGCGTGTGCAACATGAACAGGTGTTCCCCCAGAAACCGCAGGTCCTGACCATTCATGACCTTGAGCGCGGCGTACAACCCCAGTGCCGCCAGGTAAAGCGGGTAAATTCTGAAAATCCTGCGAACGTAATGTGGAGCAAGTTGCAGTGGACGGCCAAAAAAGTAGGGGGCAAAAACAAATCCGCTCAGTACAAAAAACAGGTCCACGCCGGTAAAGCTGAAGCCCAGTAATGAAGGCTGTGTGGTGAGATAGATCCAGTAATGCGCCATCACCACCAACAGGGCGGCCATGAAGCGCAGTCCTTCTATCGTCCAGTTTGTCTGGACGCCGGTAGCGACATCCCGCACCGGCTGCGATGATGGAGGCTTGGCCATGTGGAAAAGGGCCTGCTTCAGGCTGAAGGCGCTGCGGACGCTGGATGTGCGGCAGGCACCAATGCTTCGGTGCCGGCATTGGGCTTGGCCAGTGGCGATTCTTCAACCCCGCTTGCCATGGTCTGCAGCACCTTGGGCTGGAGCACGATGAGGCGGCGATGATCCTTTTCCACCACTCCCTGCTTGATCAGCAGTTGCAGCGCACGCGACACGCTCTCGCGGCTGACGTTGGCCATCATCGCCAGGGCCTGCTGGGTGGGCATGTTCTCGATGACCGCCGTCTTGTTGCCCGGCTGTAGGGTGACCGTGTTGTTGAGCACGGAAAAAATCCGGGCATGGGCGCGCGCCGCACTCAGGGCCGAATGCATTCTCGAAGCGTCCCGGATGGTTTTGCACAGATGACGCATGACGCGCTCGGCCACCAGGGGATGCTTGGTCATCAGTTCGTTGGCGGTAGCCCTGGGCAAAAATCCCACCACGGTGTCGGCCAGCGATACCAGCGAAGAGCTGCGCGGTTGCCCGTCGATGACGGCCACCTCGCCGTAGAAGTCACCCGCCTCCAGAAAATGGATTCCCACTTCACGCCCGTCTTCCGAAAACGAGATCACCTGCAGTCGTCCATGCACCACCAGGAGCAGGGCATCGCCCACCGAACCCTGCTGCAACACCACCTGGCGATTCTGGAAATACTGGAACTTGACGATTCCCTCCAGCTGCTTGAGCAGCGCAGGGTCGAGTCCCTGAAACAGCTTTTGCTGCCGGATCGCTTCTGCGTGGTTGACGACGATTTTTTTCATGAAAGTACCTGGGGACAGACCTCATTCTAGGGGACAGACCTCATTTCTTCAATTTAATACCGTTTTTCATGCGACCTCATGGCAGTGGCTCCCCTTAAATTGGCTGGAATTCCAACCAGAGGAACCATTGCCATGCCTCGTCACGCCCGCTTCCTGATTCCCGGGGTTGCCACTCACGTCATCCAGCGGGGCAACAACCGCTCGCAATGCTTTTATCAGGATACCGACTACGCCTACTTTCTAAAGCACCTGGAAAAACAGGCCAGCCAGCACGGCTGCGCCATCCACGCCTATTGTCTGATGACAAACCACATCCATCTGCTGTTGACGCCAAAACGGCGAGACAGCCTCGGTGGGCTCATGAAAGCGCTGGGGCAGCGCTATGCGCAGTACGTCAACCGCACCTATGAGCGCACGGGAACCCTTTGGGAAGGGCGTTACCGGTCGGGCATGATGAAGGATGAAGCCCATGTGCTGTGTTGCTACCGCTACATCGAACTCAATCCGGTACGCGCTGGAATGGTGAAGCTCCCGGAGCAATACCGCTGGTCCAGTTACCACGCCAACGCCATCGGCGTACGCAATACCCTGATGACCGGACACGCCAACTACGTCCGCATGGGCCAGACCGACGACGAGCGTTGCCAGGCCTACCGCGAACTGTGCAGCCGGCAACTGGAGGCCGGTCTTGTGGAAAACATCAGGAAGGCCACCCGGGGTAATGCGGCAGCGGGCGAATTGGGGACAGACCTCATTTTCCCGTAAAATGAGGTCTGTCCCCAATTTTGTGTCCCCAATTTTGCCTCTAATTTGGAGTTCCTTTAGATGAAATCAGCACACGACCTGGTCGTGGCCGCCAAAGGCCGCATTCGCGAAATCCCTGTAGAGCAGGCCGAGCAGGCCATCCGCAATGCCGACATCCTGATTGACGTGCGCGAGAGCGACGAGTATGCCGCCGGCCACATCCCTGGCGCGGTGCACATGTCGCGAGGGATGCTGGAGTTCAAGCTGAGCAGCAATCCCGACATGGTCTCTCGCGATCTCAACCTTGTGGTGTATTGCAAGACGAGTGGCCGTGCAGCGCTGGCCTGCGTCGCCCTCCAGGAAATGGGCTACCTCAACGTCCATTCCATAGCGGGTGGCTATGACGGCTGGGTTGCCGCCGGCAAGTCAGTGGCCAAACCGCCCGTGACCAAGTTCGAATAGGGTTTGACGGTGGCGAATGGATCTGTGGATGGATCTATGGGTGGATCTATGGGGACAGACCCCAAAGTGAGGTCTGTCCCCAAAAACCCCAAAATCGAGTCGCTGTTCGACCCGGCCACGTTTACCCTCAGCCATATCGTTCTGGACCCGGCCACGCGCCAATGCGCATTGATCGACAGCGTGCTGGATTACGATGCCAGTTCAGGTCGTACCCGCACTGACAGCGCGGACCTGCTGATTGCGCGGGTGCGAGAGCTCGGTGCCACGGTGCAATGGATTCTGGAAACCCATGTGCATGCCGACCATATCTCCGCCGCACCCTATTTGGCGCAGCACCTCGGCGGGCAGTTGGGCATCGGGCGCCGCGTGTCCCAGGTGCAGCAGTTTTTTGGCACGCTCTTCAATGCCGAAGTCGCGTTTCGCAGGGATGGCAGCCAGTTCGACCACCTTTTCGACGACGATGAAGTCTTCATGATCGGCAGCCTCGAAGCTCAGGCCTGGCACACGCCCGGACATACACCGGCCTGCATGACCTATGTGGTGGGAGAAACGGCTTTTGTGGGGGATACCCTGTTTTCTCCGGATTACGGCACTGCGCGCTGCGATTTTCCGGGGGGCGATGCGGCCACACTCTATCGCTCGATCCGTCGCATTCTTGCGCTACCCGCCCACACTCAACTCTTTCTGTGTCACGACTATCGGCCGGGTGAGCGCGCGCTCCTGACGCACAGCACGGTAGCCGAACAGCGTGCTCACAACATACATGTTCATGATGGCATTGATGAGGCCGCGTTTGTAGCGATGCGCACGGCACGCGATGCCACGCTTGCCATGCCCGTGCTCATCCTGCCTTCGGTACAGATCAACATGCGCGCAGGACACCGGCCACCGCCGGAGAAAAACGGAATCAGCTATCTCAAGATTCCGCTGGATGCGCTTTGAGGGGAGTTTGGTTTTGGGGACAGACCTCAAATTGAGGTCTGTCCCCAAAACCAACCCCAAACTCCCACACCGGCGCAAAGCCACCTCCCGGCGTGCGGAAATTGGTGGTCTGTCCCTGATACAAACGCGCGGCCACCCATTGCACGGCGCCGTCATACACATAGTTGCGTAAATCGAACTTGAGGGTCTGGCCCGGCGGGGGGTCCGTGATGACACGCTCGCCCGGCAGGACGATCCGCTGCGCGACATAATCGCCCGACAGAATCTCCCGCCATACTCGTTGCGTGAGCTTGTCGCCACGATAGGCTGCCCGGCTACCGTAGCCAGCCACCGGCTTGAAGAACAGGTGACGCCGCTCACGCCACAGGCGCTCGGCCTCTGCCGGGCAAACCACCTCGGTATGCGGAATGCTGCCCAGCAAAATTTCACGCGTGGCCTGCGGCACGCCCCATTCGCGTAACTGCGCCTGATCGGTCAGCAACGCCAGATTGCGCTTGTCGGCAAAGAGGGCGTGGGCACGCGGATGAGGTGTCAGGACGGCGGCGTGGCTCAACCAAGTGTCGCGCAACACTGCATGCGCCGGCTCCTCGAAGGCAAAGTCGGTGAGGCGGTTGTACACAAGGTCGATGGCCAACTTGCCATGCCATAGCCGGCCTTCCTGCAATTGAAGTTCTGCAGGGTCGACGATCACGGCCTGCAGCCCATGGCGCTGAAAATACCGCTGGAACAGAAGGAATTCGGGATAAAGGTACTGCTGCGTGGGCGCATCATCCACGATTGCGATACTTTGTAGCGGGCGAGTCGCCCCTGCAAGGCGCCACTCTTCCTGGAACATGGCAAAGATCTGCGCCTCGAACGCATCTGCTTGCGTGGCTGGCGAAACCAGCGGTGCCATCTCGGGGCAGCAGGCGCGCTGCGCCCTCGCAAGCGCCGCATTGAGCAGGGCTCCTCCCGCATTGGTATTGATCTCGATGAGTCCCACCTCGGCTTCGGTTACATGAAAATCGTAGCCGAGAAATACCCCATGGGCACGGGATTCTCCCTGACGCGCAAGGAGGGGGGCCCGCATCAGGGCCGCGTCCTGGTAAGCGGGCAGGGCCGCCACCGCGCTCACCGCCCGCACGACTTGCGCCATCCTGGCCAGGCGCCCGGCTGACACAAACACCGCGCGCGGGGCGAACAGATGGGGACAATGCTGCTGGACCAGTTCGAACAGGCCGGGTTGGCCAAGCTCGGACTCCAGCGCCCGGCGCAGGGCCTCCTCATCCAGGCTGACGCAGAAACAGTGGCTGTTGAGATCCTGGTAGCCGGGACAGCTGCGGCGGTTGAAATCGGGGACAGACCCTAAATCGGGGACAGACCTCAATGGGTCTCCGCGTTTTGCTTCATTGAGGTCTGTCCCCGATTTAGGGTCTGTCCCCGATTTAGGGTCTGTCCCCGATTTTGCATTCATACCAGCCCTTGCTTGTATTCACCACGCGCACCACCAGCAGCATGACCGGCACTTCGATCAACACGCCTACCACGGTGGCCAGCGCAGCGCCGGAGTGGAAGCCAAACAGGCTGATGGCGGCCGCCACGGCCAGTTCAAAAAAATTGGAAGCGCCAATCAGCGCCGAGGGGCAGGCAATGTTGTGCTTTTCCCCCAGCAGGCGATTCAACCCATAGGCGAGCGCTGAATTGAAGAATACCTGAATCAGGATGGGCACCGCCAACAATGCAATCACCAGGGGCTGGCGCAGAATGGCTTCACCCTGAAATGCAAACAGCAGCACCAGGGTTGCCAGCAGTGCGGCTATGGACCAGGGGCCCATCCTCGCCATGGCGGCATTGAATGCCGCAAGACCACGAGCCAGCAGCGCGCCGCGCCACAGCTGTGCCAAGATGACGGGAATCACGATGTACAGCACGACGGAGGTCAGCAACGTCGCCCAGGGTACCGTGATGGCCGAGATCCCCAACAGGAAGGCCACCAGGGGTGCGAAGGCAAACACCATGATGGTGTCGTTGAGCGCCACCTGCGACAGCGTGAAGAGCGGGTCCCCGTGGGACAGGCGACTCCACACAAACACCATCGCCGTGCAGGGCGCCGCCGCCAGCAGGATCAGTCCCGCGATATAGCTGTCGATCTCGCCCGCAGGCAGCAAGGGAGCAAACCAGTGACGGATGAACAGCCAGCCCAGGAAGGCCATGGAAAAGGGTTTGACCAACCAGTTGACGAACAGGGTCACGCCGATGCCACGCATATGCTGGCGCACCTCGTGCAGCGCACTGAAGTCCACCTTGACCAGCATCGGAATGATCATCACCCAGATCAGAAGCCCCACGGGCAAATTGACCTGGGCCACTTCCATCCCGCCGATCTCCTGAAACAACCCGGGAAGAAATTGTCCCAAGGCGATGCCGGCGACGATGCACAGAAAAACCCACAGCGAGAGGTAGCGTTCAAAGATGCTCACTGCTGACCTCCGGGGACGGGTTGATGCGCGAAGCCCCGATGCGTCATCGGATGCACCACACCG